>CAYPPW010000047.1:0-4176 GCA_964412755.1 uncultured Thermodesulfatator sp. | reverse complement strand
TAGAGCACCAGCTTCCCAAGCTGGGGGTCGCGGGTTCGAATCCCGTCGCCCGCTCTTATTTTTTATTATTAATTTATTATTAATTAAATGGAAAAAGAACTTAAAGAGAAAATTAAAGAAATTATAGAAATTCCTATTTTAAGAAAAAATATGGAATTAGTAGACTTAGAATGGAAAAGAGAAAAAGTAGGATGGGTTTTAAGAATTTTTATAGATAAAGTAGGAGGGGTTACCATAGCTGATTGTGTTAAAGTAAGCGAAATGATAAGTAAAATATTAGATAAAGAAAATATTATTCATCATTCCTATATTCTTGAAGTTTCTTCTCCAGGAATAGAAAGGCCCTTGGTGAAAAAAGAAGATTATGAAAGATTTAAAGGAGAAAGAGCTAAAGTTATTTTAAAAGAACCTATTTCTGGAAGGAAAAATTTTAAAGGAATTATTTTAGGTATAAAAGGTGAACTTGTTCAGATGGAAGTAGATAAAAAGATTTGGGAATTTCATTTTAATAATATTAAAAAAGCCTATCTACAACCTGAAATTAGCTTTAAATGAAAAAATTAGGAGAAAAATTTTATGCAGATGGAGTTAAAGAAAGTAATAGAAAGTTTGAGTAAAGAAAAAGGTTTATCTAAAGATATAGTTGTTTCTGCCTTAATAGAGGGAATAAAAACTGCAGCTAAGAGAAAATTAGGAAATAAGGCAAAAGTTGAAGTAAAATATGATGAAGAAAAGGGTGGGTTAGAAATATATAAATTGAGAGAGGTAGTAGAAAAAGCAAATGATCCTCAGGTAGAGATTTCAATAGATGAAGCAAAGAAGATTTCTCCAGATATTAAAGTAGGGGATATTATTGGAGAAAAAATAGAACTTCAAGATTTAGGAAGAATTGCTGCTCAAATTGTAAAACAGCTTTTTTCTCAGAAATTAAGACTTGCTGAAAAACAGATTATATACGAAGAATATAAATCAAAACTCGGAGAACTAGTTAGTGGATACATTCATAGATTTGATAAAAGGGGGGTAATTCTTTCTTTAGGAAGAGCTGAAGCCCTTTTACCTGAAGAAGAGCAAGTTCCTGGAGAAAAATATATAAGAGGACATAGATTAAAAGCTTTGGTAATAGAAGTATATAGACAACAGGAACCTCAAATTATAGTTTCTAGATCCCATCCTGCTTTTGTAAAGAAGCTTTTTGAAAAAGAAGTTTCAGAAATTCAAGAAGGAGTGGTTAAAATAATAGCTATAGCAAGAGAACCTGGTTCAAGAACTAAAATAGCAGTTACTTCAACCAATCCCAATATTGATCCAGTTGGAGCTTGTATAGGAATAAGAGGATCAAGAATTTCTGTAATTTTAGAGGAATTAAATATTGCTAAAACAGATAAAAAGGAAGCAAGAGAAAAAATAGATATAGTTTTATGGGATCCAGATCCTGCCAAGTTTGTATATAATGCTTTAGCTCCAGCTGAATGTAGTAAAATAATTGTTGATGAAAAAACTAAAACTTTAGAAGTTGTAGTACCTGATGATCAATTATCTCTTGCAATTGGTAAAAGAGGGGAAAATGTAAAATTAGCTTCCAAATTAGTGGGATGGAAAATAGATATTATTAATGAAACCCAATATCTCAGACGACAGGAACCGGAGTTTTTAAAACTTCTTAAAGTAACAGGACTTTCTGATGAAGTAGCTGGATATCTTTACGAAGCAGATATTAAAGATTTAAGAACATTGATAAATACACCTGTGGAAAAAATTATGGAATTGACTAAACTATCTTTAGAAGAAGCAGAAAAGATTTTAGAAAAAGCTAAAAAAGAGATAAGTGTCTAAAAAGGGTCATATTCCAGAAAGAACCTGTGTAGTATGTAGAAAGAAACTTCCTAAAAAAAATTTAATAAGATTTTGCTTTAAAGATGGTCAGATAATATTAGATGAAGCTAAAAAAGAAGAAGGTAGAGGAGCATACTTTTGTGAACAATGTTTTCCTAAAATAAAAAATGAAAAAGTAAAAAGAAAATTATTTTATGCTTTGAGGATAAAGTCATGAAACAAGATAACCTTGAGGTATTAAGGAAAAAGATTGATGAAATAGATGAGAAAATTGTAAATTTACTTAAAGAAAGAATAGAAATAGCTAAGAGAATAGGAAAAATTAAGCAAAACATAGGATCTGAAAGTTTTGATTTAATAAGAGAAAAAGAAGTACTAAATAGAATTTTAAAAATGAATAAAGGAATGTTTCCTGAAGATACTTTAAAGATTATTTATTCTGAAATAATAAAAGCTTGCCGCAGTGCTCAACAGAAAATAAAGGTAGCATATTTGGGTCCTGAGGCTACATTCAGTCATATTGCAGCTTTAAAATATTTTGGCACATCTGCTGAACTTGTTCCTGTAGAGACTATACTGGATGTATTTGAAGAGGTAAGTAGTGAAAGGGTAAATTTTGGGGTAGTGCCTATTGAAAATTCTATAGAAGGGGTAGTAGCCACTACACTTGATGCTATTTATGAATACGGACTTAAAGTGTGTGGAGAAATTTATGAATCTATTTCTCATCATCTTATGAATCAAACTGGTAGATTAGAAGATGTAAAGAAGATTTTATCTCATCCTCAAGCTATTTCTCAATGTAGGAAATGGTTGAGAAAAAAATTACCCTCAGTTCCTATAGAAACAGTTCCTTCTACAGCTTTAGCAGCTAAATGGGCAGCTGTAGATGAAAGTATAGGAGCTATTGCAAGTTTGATGGCAGCTAAACTTTATCATTTACAAATAGTGGCAAAAAATATAGAAGATATAAAAGGTAATTCAACGAGATTTTGGATTATTGGTAAAACGGAAATGCTTTCTACAGGAAATGATAAAACATCTTTACTTTTTAGTGTAGCAGATAGACCTGGTGCACTTTATGATGTTTTAAAATGTTTTGCTCAAAGGAAAATTAATTTAACTAAAATAGAAAGTAGACCCTCAAAGGATGAACCTTGGAAATATTTATTTTTCTTAGATTGTGAGGGTCATATAAAGGACGAAAAAATAAAGTCATGTTTAGAGGAAATGCAAAATTGCTGTCTACAAGTAATTTGGTTAGGATCTTATCCAAAGGGACAACAATAAGGAATTTTTTAAAGGAAAAGTTTCTTTTTTCTGAAATAGAAAACTTAATTACAATTTGTGAATATAATCTTATCGAAAAATTAAAACTTTCACTAAGAGAAGCTAAACTTTTATCTTATGAAATTTATTTAATAGAGGACTCAAAAGTGATAAAAAAATTTTTTAAAAATAATTTTGCTACTATAATAAAGGCACAATCTTATCATGATCTCCCTTCTAAAAGAAAAGATTTTTATTTTATTTGTCTTAATAAACCTAAAATTTTTTATAAAAAAATACCTTTTCTAAAAGAACTTCTGCTTTATATTTTAACTCACGAATTAATTCATATCACTAGGTTTATAAGATATGAAAGTAATTTTTACTTAATAAATAATTGGAAGGAAGAAAAAGAGGTTCATATGCTTGCTAAGAAAATTTTAAAAGATTTTTATTTTTTTCCTTATATGAAAAAAGTTTTTAATTACTTCGATAGAATTTATTCCTAAAAGCCTTTCAAAAAGGAGGTGAGAAGGATGCCTGTATACGAATATGAATGTAAAAAATGTAAAAAACATTTTGAAGTGTGGCAAAAAATTACTGAAGAACCTTTAAGAATTTGTAAAGAATGTGGAGGAGAACTTATAAAACTTATTAGTGAAAGTAGTTTTATATTGAAAGGTACCGGTTGGTATGTAACTGATTATGCAAGAAAGGAAAAAAATAAAAAAGATAAAAAAGATAAAAAAGATGAAACTTCTGTAGAAAAAAATAATGACTAAAAATCTTATTGGAGAAAAATGGCTAAAATATTTCTATTTCTTTTAATAGTTACAATTTTTTTGGTATATCTTTCTGTAGATGTAAATGCTACAAATGGAAAGGAGATATTTAAAAAAATGGGATGTAATACTTGTCATTATGAAAAAGAAGAAGGTTTTTCTCCTTCAATAAAAACAATTTCTCAAATTTATAAAAATAAAAAAGAACAGCTTATTAAATATTTAAAAGGAGAAGCTGAATCCATCGTTGATCCTGATAGAGCGGATTTTATGAAACCTTATATTAAAC
>CAYPPW010000046.1:0-4791 GCA_964412755.1 uncultured Thermodesulfatator sp. | reverse complement strand
AAAAAATAAAAAAAGAAGAACCTATTCTTTCAGAAATTCCTCTTTATAACTTTTTAAAAGTGAGTGGAAAAATCATTAAAATAGAAGAAGAAAAACTTAGAAAAGAAAATAAAGTAAAATTTATTTCAGATATTAATAAACTATTAAAAGAAGTAAGAAAGGGAGCTTTAGGAATTATCTTCCCTCATATATCTCCTCAAATTTTAAAAAAAATCACAGAAGCTAAAAAATTGATGCCTCACAAATGCACTTACTTTTATCCAAAAATTCTAACAGGTTTGGTGCTAAATGAAATCAAAGCTGAGGAAATAAGATTTGATCTATAAAAAATATGAATGAAAATTATAAATATTTTTTTCGTTTGAAAAATTTGTATGAGAATTTCTTTAAGGAAAAACTTAAAGAGCACGAATTTATAGATATCAAATTAGATTTACTTTATAGAGCAATTAAGAATACTAAAAAAGTTTTTGAAGAAACTGGTTCTTTTGCCTTTTGTGCAGAATGTGCTAAATCTGGAGAAAAATGTTGTTCTGCAGGAGTGGAATTAAAGCTTAGTCCTGCTGAATTTTTTATAAATCTATTATTAGCAGAAAAAATGAATTATAATTTTTCTTTTAATTTAGAAAGATCCTTAGATTGTTTATTTTTAGGTGAATCAGGTTGCATCCTTATTCTTGTACCAATTTTTTGTAGAAATTTTTTTTGTGAAAAACTTTCTAAATTTTTAGGACATAAAAACTTAATAAAAATTCAACAAACCATGGAAGAAGAAGCGATTTTAAGTTTTGAACTTGCTGATTACATTAATAAAAAGTATTTAATTCCCTATTTTCATTTGATTAAATAAAAAATGGAAAAAGAGTATTATTTGGTGACTGGGTCTGCAGGGTTTATAGGATGGAGGGTAAGTGAATTTTTATTAAAGGAAAATAAGTCAGTTTTAGGTATAGATAATTTAAATGATGCTTATGATATAAGACTTAAAAAATGGAGACTTAGTCAGCTTAAAAAATTTTCTAATTTTAAATTTTTTAAAATTGATATGGAAAAATTTGAAGATCTTAAGAAGATTTTTAAGACTCATTCTATAAAAACTATTATTCATCTTGGTGCAAGGGCAGGAGTAAGGAAAAGTTTAGAAAATCCTTGGGCATATGTTAGTTCAAATATAATTGCTACTCTTAATCTTCTTGAACTTTCTAAAGATTTTCAAGTAAAAAAAATAGTGCTTGCTTCAACCTCTTCTATATATGCTGGCCAAATTCCTCCTTTTCATGAAGATTTAAAAGTGGATACTCCTCTTTCCCCATATGCAGCCACCAAAAAAAGTGCAGAACTTTTAGCTTACACTTATCATCATCTTTATGCTCTTGATATTTCTGTGCTTAGATATTTCACAGTTTATGGACCAGCAGGAAGGCCAGATATGAGTATTTTTCGATTTATAAAATGGATTTATGAAGAAAAGCCGATTAAGATTTACGGAGACGGAACTCAAGCAAGAGATTTTACTTATATTGATGATATTGCAAGAGGAACTCTTTTAGCTTTAAAACCTTTAGGATATGAAATTATCAACCTAGGAGGAGGAAAAGCTCCTGTCTCTATTAATAAGATAATTGAAATTTTAGAAGAATTGATGGGTAAAAAAGCTAAAAGAGAATATCTTCCTTTTCATAAAGCAGATATAAAAACGACTTGGGCAGAAATAGAAAAGGCAAAAAAAATTTTAGGTTGGGTTCCTTTGATAGATATAAAAGAAGGACTTAAAAGAACTGTAGAATGGTCTCTGGAAAATATAGATTTAGTGAAAAGTATAAAAGTATAATGGATAAATTAAAAAAACTCTGTTTTTTTGCTCGATATCTTTCAGAAAAAGAATTAATTATAGGCTCAGAAGGTAATATTTCTATAAGAGATAAAGAGGGGTTTTGGATAACTCCTTCTAACAAAATAAAAGAATTGCTTGATCCTAAAGATATTTCCTTTGTAAATTGGAAAGGAATATTTATAAAAGGTAATCCCTCATCTGAATGGGGAATGCATTGGAAAATATATCTCAAAAACCCATCAGCTCAATCTATAATTCATACTCACCCCATTTATGTGTTATTACTTGATTTTTTAGGTTTTGATTTTGACTCTTTTGTTCTTTCTGAAGCCAAACTTATTTTAAACAAAGTAAAAGTATTACCTTATTTAAGACCTGGTTCTGAAGAATTATGGGACAGAGTAGCTGATTTTTGTGAAAGTTATAAGGTTATAATATTAAGTAAACACGGTGTAGTGAGTTGGGGTAAAAATCTTGAAGAAGCTGCTAATTTAACTTTAATTCTTGAAAAAATTTGTAAAATAGAATATTTAATAAAAATTTTGGAGGATAAAAAATGAGAATAAGATCTAAAATATTTTATGAGAGAGCACTAAAATCTATTCCTGGTGGCGTGAATAGTCCTGTAAGAGCTTGTAAAGCAGTTAAATCAGATCCCATTTTTTTTGAAAGAGGTGAGGGAGCATATTTAATTGATGTAGATGGAAATAGGTATATTGATTATGTGTGTTCTTGGGGCCCACTTATTTTAGGCCATTCTCATCCTGAAGTAATTGCAAATGTTTATTTTGCAGCCAAAAAAGGAACAAGTTTTGGTGCACCTACTTGGCAGGAAGTAGAATTAGCTGAGTTTATTAAAAGTTGCATTCCCTCCATAGAAAAAATTCGCCTTGTAAATTCCGGAACCGAAGCTACTATGAGTGCTATAAGACTGGCAAGAGCCTATACAGGGAGAAAAAAAATTATTAAATTTGAAGGATGTTATCATGGTCACGTAGATTCTCTATTAGTTAAAGCTGGTTCTGGATTAGCAACCTTTGGTATTCCCTCAAGCCCAGGTATTCCTGAGGAACTTACTGCTCATACTTTAAATCTTCCCTTTAATGATTTTACTGCTGTAGAAAAGGCTTTTGAAAAATATGGAAAAGAAATAGCAGGTATTATAGTAGAACCTATCCCAGGGAATATGGGAGTGGTTTTACCAAAAGATGGATTTCTTGAATTTTTAAGAGAGATTACTAAGAAATACGAAGCACTTCTTATTTTTGATGAGGTAATAACAGGTTTTAGAATAGGGCTTTCTGGAGCTCAAGGGAAATATGGAATTACTCCTGATCTTACCTGTTTAGGTAAGATTATAGGAGGAGGGCTTCCTGTTGGAGCTTATGGGGGAAAAGAAGAAATTATGAATCTTGTTGCTCCAGAAGGACCAGTTTATCAGGCAGGAACTTTATCAGGAAATCCTATTGCAGTTTCTGCAGGACTTGCAACTTTAAAAGAATTAATAAAACCAGGAACTTATGAGAAGTTAGAAAATTTATCTAAAATCCTTGAAGAAGGTATAAAAGAAGTATTAAAGAAATTAGGATTGCCTTATCAACTTAATAGAGCAGGTTCTATGCTTACTTTATTTTTTACTGAAAAAGAGGTAATAGATTTTCAAAGTGCCCTAAGTTCAAATACCGAAAAATTTGCTATTTTTTGGCAAAAAATGCTTGAAAGAGGAGTATACCTTGCTCCTTCTCAATTTGAAGCTTGGTTTATTTCTCTTGCTCATGGAGAAGCAGAAATAAATAGTACTCTTAAAGCAATATATGAAGTTTTAAAAGAAATTCATTGATTTTATTCTTCTGGTTTTTTAATCCAGGGCATCATTGCTCTTAATTTTTTTCCTATATCTTCAATTGGATGTTCCTGTTCTTTTTTTCTTAAAGCATTAAGAACAGGTCTTCCTGCTTGATTTTCTAAAATCCATTCTCTTGCAAATTCTCCAGTTTGGATTTCTTTTAAAATCTTTTTCATTTCAGCCCTTACTTGCTCATTTATAATTCTTGGGCCCCTTGTTAAATCTCCATACTCAGCAGTATCACTTATTGAATATCTCATAAAGGTGAGTCCACCCTCATAAATAAGATCAACAATTAATTTTAATTCATGTAAACATTCAAAATAAGCAATTTCCGGTTGATAACCGGCTTCTACTAAAGTTTCAAATCCAGCTTTTATTAGAGCTGAAATTCCTCCACAAAGAACTACCTGTTCACCAAAAAGATCTGTTTCTGTTTCCTCTTTAAAAGTGGTTTCAATTACTCCTGCTCTTGTACCTCCAATTCCTTTAGCATAAGCAAGTGCTTTAGCAAAAGCAGTTCCTGTTGCATCTTGATGAATAGCTAACAAACAAGGAACTCCTGCTCCTCTTTCAAATTCTCTTCTTACTAAATGTCCAGGACCTTTAGGAGCTACCATTACCACATCTACATCCTTTGGAGGAATTATTTGATTATAATGAATATTAAATCCATGAGCAAAAAGAAGCATTTTTCCAGGTTTTAAGACAGGAGCTATTTCTTCCTTATATACCATAGGTTGAGTTTGATCAGGAAGAAGAATCATTATAAGATCTGCCTTTTCGCAAGCTGCTTTTATAGAAAAAGGTTCAAATCCGTGATCTTTAGCTTTTTGATAACTTTTTCCCCCTTTTCTTACACCTACTATTACATTTAGCCCAGAATCTCTTAAATTTAAAGCATGAGCATGTCCTTGACTTCCATATCCTAATATAGCTATTACCTTATCTTTTAAAATAGAAAGATCTGCATCAGCATCTTTATAAACTTTCATAGTTTACCTCCTTTTTAGAATATTTTAGATAATTGTGAATTATAGCATTTTCAAAAAAACCTTTCAAGTTATAATTTTATTTTTAAAATAATGAAATCTAAAATAAAATATAAAAA
>CAYPPW010000045.1:0-5729 GCA_964412755.1 uncultured Thermodesulfatator sp. | reverse complement strand
CCCTTGGCTAAATTTAAAAATCAATTTGATTATTATTTGGTATTATCTAAAGATAGTCTTCAAGACTTAAAGAATAAAGAAAGAATTAAAGTTATTATGCTAAAAAGATCCATATATTTTTATCTTTTGTTTTATATTGTGTTTTCTAAGCTTAATATAGATTTTTCCAAAATTCAAGTTATATTAAAGGATTCTTATGAAGAAATAATAGAAGAAATTTCAAAGAATTCTTCAGATCTTTTTTTTCTTCCGGAAAAGAGAGCACAACCCTATTTGAATAAATTTTTATTTGTAGAAAGATTTCCTTTTAAAATTTCTCATTATTTCATGAGTTCTCCTAATAATCCCTTTTTTCATGAAATTAAGAAGGCCTTATCTTTAGTAGATAAAGATATTTTAAATTTACCTGGGTTTGAAGAAATAGAAGAGATAAGTTCTTGGGAAGAGGAATTTATTAAAAATTGTTCTTTTATTAGTGATATATTTCCTCAAATGATAGAAAGATGTAATATTTTAGATACCTTTTTAAATGCTCCCTTTTTTGGTATTGCTATATACCATAATACATTTTTATATGTAAATCCTTATGTTTGTCAACTTTTAGGATATACTCCTGAAGAGTTTAAAAAATTAGCAGTTTGGGAAGTTCTTTATTATGAAGAAGATAAAGAAAGAATAAAAAAAGTTGCTGAAAGACGTTTGAAAGGAGAATTTTTCTTTTCACCCTATCAGTCAATAGCCCTTAAAACAAGAGATGGAAGAAAGATAGAAACTTTAATTTTTGCAAGCACTATTTTTTATGAAAACAAGTATTGTGGATTTGTTATAGGAGTTGATATAACAGAATTAAAAAAATTACAAATTTTCTTAAATCTTTTAAGAAATATAAATCAAATTCTTATAGCTTGCAATTATGAAGATGAAATTTATGAAAAGATTTTACCTATAATATACGAATCCTTAGGGTTAAAGGGAATTTGGATAAGAAAAAATGGGCAAATTATTTATTGGTATCCTAAAGAATTTAAACCTCCAAGTGATTTGATATTTCCAATAGATGAAAAATCTGTTTATTCAATGAACATTTCCTCCTATTCTGTTTGTGTAATTCCTCTTATTAAGGATGAAGAGGTAATAGCTTTTTTGAATTTACTTTCTGATGAGCCAGATTTCTTTATTAAAGAATATGTAGATTTATTAAAGGAACTTCAAGAGGATTTAAATTTTGCCTTAAAAAAATTAGAATTAATGGAAAAAGATCTCATTTTAGGAAAACTTACAGAAAAATCAGAAGAATTAGTAATAATAGCAGATTCAGATGGAAAAGTAGAATATATAAATCCTTTTGGATTGGAATTACTTGGAATAAAAAGAGAAGATCTTGTTAAAGAAAACTGCTTTAAACTTCTTTATATACCTTCAGAGATAATAAATTTAAAAAAAGATACTACTAGATTTACTATCTTTAATAGACCTGATAAAGCAAGAATATTATTAGAGTTAAAGATTTCTTTTATTGAGCTTTTCAAAAAAACCAAGATAGTTATAATAGGAAAAGATTTAACTAAGGAATTGGAATTTGAAAGAGAAAGAGAGATACTTCAAAATAATGACCCTCTAACAGGGCTTTTAAATAGACGGGGATTTCAAAAAAGAATCTCAGATTTATTAAGTATTTTAAATAACCCTTCTGTCCTTTTTATGATAGATTTTTATAATTTTTCTTATATAAACCATTTTTATGGATTTGAAGTAGGGGACTTTTGCCTAAATGAAATGACAAAAAGATTTCAAAATGTGCTGGAAGATAGGGGAATCTTAGGAAGAACCGGAGGGGATGAATTCAGTTTATTCATTATAGATATAAAAGAAGAGGGGTTTATGGAATGGATAAAAAAATTGACTTCTCTTTTAAGTGAACCTTTAATTTATGAAGATAAGAGGATTTTTTTAGATTGGAATATGGGAATAGTAATGTTTCCACAAGATGGAGACACTTTAGATATTCTCTGGAAAAAGGTCAATTTAATTTTAATGGAAGCAAAGAAAAAGGGTCCAAATACTATCGAAATTTATAATACCCAAATAGAAAAAGAAATAGAAAAAACTTTTAAAATCGAAATACTTATAAAAAAAGCTTTTGAAGAAGATCTTTTTACTTTCTTTTATCAACCTTGGTTTGAGACAGAAACCTTAAAATTAGCCGGAGCAGAAGCCTTGGTTAGAATAAAGAAAAAAGATCAACTGATTTTACCTGGTGAATTTATCTCCACTCTTGAAAAAAGTCCTTATTTGTCAAAATTTGAATTTTTGTGTTTTAAAGAAAATATTGATAAAATCAAAGAATGGGAAATTCCTATATCCATAAATATATCTTCCCAAAGCTTTAAAACACTAGGATCTCTTGAGCTCTTAAATTACTTTAAAGATAGCTTATCTCAATATCCCTATTTTTTAGAATTAGAGATAACAGAACACACTTTAGCAGAAAATATAGAAAGAGCAAAAAAAATTCTTGAAAGTATAAAATCTTTCCAAGTAAAAATTGCTTTGGATGATTTTGGAATAGGTTATTCTTCCTTAAATTATTTAAAGGATTTCCCTATTGATATTATTAAGATTGATATTTCCTTCATAAGAAATATGGTGAG
Organism: uncultured Thermodesulfatator sp.; assembly: GCA_964412755.1. Taxonomy (GTDB): domain Bacteria; phylum Desulfobacterota; class Thermodesulfobacteria; order Thermodesulfobacteriales; family Thermodesulfobacteriaceae; genus Thermodesulfobacterium. Next base: position 3,078 of record CAYPPW010000045.1, on the reverse strand, counting down.
GGATATTAAAACTTATTACATTGTAGAAAATATTATTAATCTTGCTCACCTTTTAAATATGAAGGTGGTAGCAGAAGGGGTGGAGATGAAAGAACAGATTGAGTTATTAAAAAAATTAAAATGTGATTATGTTCAAGGATTTCTTTTATCCCAACCTTTATCAGAAAAAGAGATAAAAAATCTTATTAAACAAAGTAAATTTAAATAAACTTTTAAATTTTAAAAATAAACTTGAATTTATAGAAAATAAACTTATTATTATCTCAATAAATTATAAAATATGAGGAATAAATGACAAATGGATAAATGGGAGAGAGTTGAAAAAAAAGAAGAAGGAATTTATGGAGTAGGAGAACCTGATTTAAAATCTGTATTTATTGGAAGTGAAGCTATAAAAAAGGCTCCTAAAATATACGGAGTTTCTACAGGGATAGAGGGATTAGATCCGCTTTTTTTTATAGTGGCTTCTGAAAATGGTAAATTAGTAAAAAAGAGTTTAGGAGGTATTCCTGCTTATTCTGTATTTAACATCACCGGAGTATCAGATACTGGGAAATCTCTTATGGTGGAGCAATTTGCAGTAAAACAAGCGTCTAAAGGAGAAAAAGTAGCATTTATAACTGTTGAAACGCCTGCTAATTTTGTGGCTTCATCTTTGCGATTAAGAGCTCATGCTATGGGTTTAGATTTTGAAAGCTTTGAAGATAATTTTATTATTATTGACGCAGCAAGTTCTACAAGATTAAGAGAAAATTTACCAGATCTTTTAGCAACTCTTGCTCATGTTATTCAAAATTATAAGGTTAATTTTACAATAATAGATTCTGTTACTGGTCTTTTTGAGACTAAAGAAATGCTTGCTCGGTCTATTGTGAGGAGACTTTTTAATTTTATGAAAAAGTGGTATCAAACAGCACTTTTTGTTTCTCAAAAAAGAAGTGGCCATGAAGAACTCACTGCTGAAGCTGCAGGTGGCTATGCTGTAGGACATATTGTTGACGGAACAATTGTTTTAGCTAAAGATCTTATTGATTCAACTTTTAAAGCCAAACTTTATAAAAGGGAAATTGGAGAAATAGTTAGACTTTTCAGGATTGATGGATGTAGAATGTGTGGACATGATACTAAAACACATTTTTTAGAAATTACAGAAGAAGGATTGGTAGTAATAAAGGAATCTATTTCAAAAATGAAATAAATAGGGAGGTAAAATGCCTGTAATTATTAGTGGATCTATAGTTCCTGAAACTGAAATTGAACACCTTGTAAGCAGGGTATTTTTTAAAGCTTTAGATTTATTAGGAGGACTTGGTAAACTTACTGAATTTAGAACCTTAACATGGCTTCCCTCTTTAGCAAGAGCTTCTTTTGTAGTGGTTTTGAAAGAAGAATACATGAAAACTGATGAAGAAATTGCTCAAAAAGTAGGACTTACAAAAAACACAGTGAAAAATATCTTACGCGCTGATCCTGAACTTGCTTTACAAAAAATAAAAACTGTAGAAGAACTTATTACCGAGGAATCAAAAGAGCTTAAAGTTCATACAGCAGGAGGTATTGCTAAACTTGCTTATAAAGAGATTAAAGAAGGAAATGAAGCTCAAACTTTACTTCATTATTGTTCTTTATTGGCTGAAAATATTGTTCAAACCCTAGAAATTCCATGGGCATATCTTGTTTTGAGAAAAATTAAGGGTATCAGATATCCTATAATATCTTCTGAAGAACTTAAAGAAAAAATAGGGGATCTAAAAATAAAAGGAATTTCTGCTAAAGAAATAATTAGTAATATTCAGTATCCTATCAAAACTCCAGCTATGTTGTTACACGAAATTAAAGAATATCTTAAAATAAAATCCGGAGAACAGAGTTAATTTTTGAGTGAGAAGTGATATAATTAATGCGTGTTTATCAAAAAATTAGAAATTTACGGGTTCAAATCTTTTCCTTATAAAGTTTCCATTCCTTTCTCTTCAGGAATTACAGCTATTATTGGACCTAATGGAGCAGGTAAAAGTAATATTTTAGATGCTATTCGTTGGGTTCTGGGAGAGCAAAGTTTTAAAAAGTTAAGAATAAAGGAACTCTCAGATATTATATATTCTGGAAATAATGATAAAAAAATAGATTTTGCAGAAGTTAAACTTATTTTAAATCATGAGCCTCCTATATGGGATAAATACAAAGATTTCTCTGAAATTGTTATTGTTAGGAGATTTTATAAAAATGGAGAAAGTGAATTCTTTATTAATCAAAACCCTTGTAGATTAAAGGATATTCAATTTTTATTTTTGGATTTAGGAATTAATCCTCAAGGTTATGGAATCATTGAACAAGGAGAAGTAGGTAAGTTTATTGAACTGTCTCCTAAAGATAGAATGGTTTTTTTGGAAGATCTGGCAGGAGTTTCCAGAATAAAAATTACCGAAGAGGAAATTAAAAAAAACCTTCAAAAAACAGAAGAAAATCTTTTAAGATTAGAGGATATTCTTTTTGAAATTAAAAATCAATATGAACATCTTAAAGTACAATCTGAAGAAGCTAAACTTTATTTAGAATTGACAGAAAAACTTAAAAAACTTCTGTTTCAAAAAAATATATATCTTTTAAAGATAACTCTTAAAGAAAAAGAAGAAATTGAAGCCCTTATAAAACAGTTTATCAAAAAAAAAGAAGATTTTGAAAAGGAATTGAAAATTCAGGAGGAACAAGAGCAAATTCATCTGCAAAAACTTTTGGTTTTAGAAAGAGAAATAAATGATTTAAAAGAAATCCTTAATTCTGAAGAGAAGATTTATAAGGAATTAAAAGATAAATTTGAAAATCTTTTAAAGCAAGAAAAAGATTTAAATTACAAAATCGAAAAAGAAAGACTTAAAAGAGAAAACCAAACAGAAAAATTGGAAAAATTGTTACAAGAGGCTAATTTTTTGGAATTACAAAAACAAGAATTAATAAAGAAAAAAGAAAAAATAAAAGAAGATTTAGAAATTCTTAAAAAAGAAAATGAAAGAATAAATAAAATTTTTGAAGAAAAATATCAAAAATATCAAGATTTTGAAAAGAAACATCTTATAT
>CAYPPW010000044.1:0-6979 GCA_964412755.1 uncultured Thermodesulfatator sp. | reverse complement strand
CCATTTTAATATAATTTTCTACATCATTTGTTAAATCTAAGGGTAAGTTGTTAGAATAAAAATTAATTTTTTCTTCAGCTAAATATTTTAAGGTATAAATAATTAGAGGCAATTCTCTTTTAAGTTCTTCTTCTCTAATTTTTTGAAAAAGTTTATTTTTTTCACCTTCCATCTTCTGAAGTCCGCTTAAATGATACTTTAAGAGTTTTTTCTCTGTGTCTTCCCATAAAGGCAAAAAATCCGGGGTTCTTAAAGAAATTCTAAAAAAACTAATAGGAGGCCCTTCGTCAAGATTTTCATTTACTATATGCATCATAGCTCCTGTTTCTGAAGCTCTTGCACTTATAAGTTGCCACATCACCTCTTGCCAACTACCTTTAGGTCCTCCAGGTAAAGCAGGATGAAGATTTATGAGTTTTAAAGTATTACAAAATTTAGAAGAAACAATCCACATATAACCCGCTAAAACCCCAAAATCTATTTCTTCATCCAGTTTTTTCAAAATTTCTTCGTGATAAGCTTCTCTCCACACTTCTTTATTTTCAATTCGTAAATTAGGTTTAAATTTTAAGGCTGAAAAGGGAATAACTTTTAATTGCATTTTTTCTTTGGCAATATTTATCAATTTGTCTGAAATTTTACTTTCTCCTAAGTCTTTACTTATAAAAACATATGCAATTTTTAAAGGTAAAAAACCTGTTTTTATCTTAGAATAAACAATATTCAAAAGATCTATCGCAGCTTGGTCTCTTCCTGAAGTAAACCACCCTATGCTTTTGATATTCATAAGGAAAAACCTCCAAAAGGAAAAGTTAATTCCCAAGGTTTTGGTAAAAAAAACTCAAAATATTGAAAAAGAGCAAATCTATCAGTCATTCCTGAAATATAATCAGCTATCAATCGCTCTTTAGGCGTATTTGGTAATTTTTCAATAAGATTTTGAAAATATTCTATTTTTTCGAAATTATTATAATAATATTCAAACAAAGAAGATAAAATTTTTTTTGCTTTTTCAAATTCTTTACGTACTACAGAAGAAAAATAAATTTTTTCAAAAAGAAAATCTCTTAAAATTATTAAAGCAGACAGATGTTTTTCATCCATAATAATAGATCTATTATTATTTTCTATTGTAGATAAGATTACACTTTTTACCAATGTTCCTATTCTTTGTGAATGAGTAGAGCCTAAAATTTTATTAACATTTTCTGGGAGATCTGAATGAGTTATTAGTCCAGCTCTTATAGCATCATCAATATCATGATTTACATATGCAATAACATCGGAAATTCTAACAACTTCAGCTTCTAAAGTTAAAGGCTTTGTTTCCTCATTTTCAAATAATATAGGCCCTTTACCTTTACTATGTTTCAAAATCCCATCCCTGACTTCTAAAGTAAGATTTAACCCCTTTCCATCTTTTTCAAGAACATCTATCACTCTCAAACTTTGTTCATTATGTCTAAAACCTTCAGGTAGAAGTTCATTTAATACTTCTTCCCCTGCATGACCAAATGGAGTATGCCCTAAATCGTGTCCTAAGGCAATAGCCTCTGTTAAATCTTCATTTAAATTTAAAGCTTTAGCAATAGTTCTTGCAATTTGAGCCACTTCTAAAGTATGAGTAAGTCTTGTTCTGTAATGATCTCCCTTTGGTGCTAAAAAGACTTGTGTTTTATGTTTTAATCTTCTAAAAGATTTTGAATGAATTATTCTATCTCTATCTCTTTCAAAACAAGTTCTAATTTCACACTCTTTTTCAGGGATCAACCTACCTTTTGATAATTTTGCTTTGGCTGCAAAGGGCGAAAGTATTTGTATTTCCAAATTTTCCTTTAATTCTCTTATACATCTATTTAACATCTTCAATTTTAAATTCTAAATTTTGGGTAAAATTATTTATATAAGGAGTTCCTACTATTAAATTTATTTTATTCTTTTCCAAAATATTGTTAAAATACATAGCAATAAGTTCTTTATCTCCTTGTTGTAATATTAATTTTGAATGTTTTTCCTTTAAAATTACAAAATTTTTTACTGAAAAATTTTTAAGAAGTATCATACAAGGACTGTGGTCTTCTCCATAAGGATGAAACTGATGGAAAGCAAAAAGATTTTCTTTATGAAATAATTCTAACAAAGTAGCTTCAGCATCTATATAAATTAAATTTTGATATAAAGGTTTAAAATTATGAGATTCTAATAAATTTTCTAACCTAGCTTTTAAGGTAGAGAGATTTTTTTTATCTAATTTAAAGCCAAGAGCATATTTATGTCCTCCAAATTGAATTAATAAATCTTTGCATTTAGAAAAAATTTCAAAAAAATTGATTTCTGAAGGAGATCTAATAGAGCCATATACTGTTTCCTTTTCACATGAAATTACAATTGTAGGCAACTGATAAAGGGTCTTAAATCTATTTGCAATTAATCCCAATAAACCTTTGGGGATATTTTCAAAAGTTAAAAATATATAATTTTTACTTTTTGAAAATTGAGACCAATGGGTCTCTATAGATTTTAAAATTTCTTTTTCTATTTCTTGTCTTTTCTGATTTAATTTTTCTATTTCTTCAAAATATTTTTCTCCAATGACTTTATTAGGGGAGGATAAAAAGTAAAAAACCTTTTCAGGATAGCCTAATCTAGCAGCAGAATTAATTTTGGGAATTATACGATAATAAAGATCTTCTTCGGATAAACTGTTGTTTAAGTTTGTTTTTTCTAATAAAACTTGTATAGCAGGGAAAGAAGAATTTAAAAAATCTCTAAATCCAAAAAAAGTAATAATTCGATTTTCTCCTCTCAAAGGAACCATATCAGCTAAAGTTGCAAGACAAACAAGTTCCATATATTTTCTGAGATAGGGAAGCTTTTTCTCCCTGAAAAAACCATGATAATAAAGATAAGTTCTTAGAGCTCTTATTAAGGCAAAAACTACACCAGTTCCACAAAGGTGATAAAAAGGTGAGAAGGAAGGGGTAAGTTTACCTGTTACAGTAATAGTATAAGGTTTATTAAAAACCTCATGGTGGTCTGTTATAATAACATCTATTCCAGTTGCTTTAGCAAGATTTGCTGTATAATAATCTGAAATTCCTACATCAACAGTGATAATTAAAGAAACTCCTTTGTTTTTGAAAAAAGGTAAATATTTAGCATGGAATCCATAACCATCTACTTCTTTATTTGGTATTAACCATTCAACATAAGAAGTTAACTCTTTCAAAAAATTGTAAAGCACAAAAGATCCAATTATTCCATCTGCATCAGAATCTCCATATATTCCGATTTTTTCTTTATTTTTTAATGCTTTTGCTATTCGTTTTACAGCAAGCAGCATATCAGGTATAAGAAAAGGGTCAGAAAAATCAGAAATTTGAGGATAAAGAAAAGAATAAGCCGATTGAATATCAGAAAATCCTTTATTTATTAAAATTTTAGCTAAAAGGGGAGTAAAAAAGCCTTTATGAATAAACTCATAAAGAAGTTCAAGATTAACTGCTTTATTTACCCATAGTTTGGTTGACTCCATCTGTGTTTTATTGTATCATAACAAAAACAAAAGTAAAATGTCAAAATTAAAAGTATTGCTTACTGGAGGAGCTGGTTTTATAGGCTCCCACACTGCAAAACTCCTTTTTAAATCAGGACATGAAGTAATAATAATAGATAATTTTTCCTCTGGAGCACCTAAACACTCTTATGGAAAATTTTATGAAATAGATTTATGTGAAGAAAAAGCATTAATAAAGATTTTAAAAAAAGAAAAACCTCATATAATAATGCATTTTGCTGCACATATTATAGTTCCAGAAAGCATAAAAAATCCCTTTAAATATTATGAAAATAATGTAGGAAATACTATTAAACTTCTTAGTGCTATGAAAAAAGTAGGAATTAAAAATTTTATATTTTCTTCTTCAGCAGCAGTTTATGGAATTCCAAAAAAAATTCCTATTTCTGAAACAGCAGAATTAAAGCCAATTAATCCTTATGGGGAATCTAAAGCGATAGTAGAAAAAATTTTAAGAGATATGGCTTATGCTGGAGAGTTGAATTATATTTCTCTTAGGTATTTTAATGTAGCAGGAGCAGACCCTGAAGGAGAACTTGGACCCTCTTATACCCAACCTACACATTTAATAATAAGAGCTTTAAAAGCAGCCAAAGGAGAATTACCATACCTTGAAATTTATGGGACAGATTATCCTACTCCTGATGGAACTTGTATAAGAGATTATATTCATGTTATGGATGTAGCATATGCTCATATTCTTGCTATGGAATATCTTTTAAAAAATACAACCTCAAATGTATTAAACTGTGGATATGGGAAAGGTTTTTCTGTAAAAGAGGTGATAGAAACTGTTAAAAAAGTAACTAAAAAGGATTTTAAAGTTATAGAAGGGAAGAGAAGACCAGGAGACCCACCAGTTCTTATAGCAAATAATAAGAAAATTAAGAAGATATTAAAATGGAAACCAAAGTATTATTTTCTTGAAACTATAATAGAGCATACATGGCAATGGATAAAAAAGATTTAGAGGAAATTTTATGGAAAAATTTAAAATAGTAATAATAGGAGCTGGACCAGCTGGGATTGCAACAGCTATAGAAGCTAAAGCTAATAAAATTGAACCTGTAGTAGTTTTAGAGAAATCTCAAAATATCTGTAATACTATAGTAAAATTTTATAAACCAGGTAAAAGAGTAGATGCTAATTACAGAAATTCAAATATTAAACCTATAGGAATATGTTCTTTTGAAACAGAAACTAAAGAAGAATTTCTTAAAAGAATAGAAAAATGGATAAAGGAATGGAAATTAGATATAAGAACAAATTGTGAAGTAATTGGTATTAAAAAAATTAATAATTTCTACGAAGTAATAATAAAAAATAATTCCTGTTTTTTATCTGAATTTGTAGTAATTGCCATAGGAATATTTGGTAAACCAAATAAGCCTTCTTATTCTATTCCTAGAGAGTTAAAAGATAAAGTTTTTTTTGAGCCTCCTATTTTGTTTCCAGAAAACAAAAAAATTTTAGTAGTAGGGGGAGGCAATACTGCAGCAGAAGTTGCCTGCAGTCTTTGTGAAAAAAATCAAGTGTTTATATCTTATAGAAGACCTAAATTTTTTAGAATAAATGAAGTAAATCTAAAGACTTTAGAACAAAAGAATAAAGAAGGAAAGATAAAACTTCTTATGAATACTGATATTAAAAAAGTGGAACCTTATAATAATAAAATAAAAGTATATTATAAAGATGATAAAGAAGAAGTGTATGATTATATTTATTATTGTTTAGGAGGTACAACCCCCCAAAATTTTTTAAAAGGTATAGGAATTAAATTAGATGAAAAAGGTAATCCAATAGTAGATGAATTTTTTGAAACTAATCTACCGAAGGTTTTTTTAGCTGGCGATATAGCTTTAAAACAAGGAAGTATAATGAAGGCTTTTAATTCAGCTCATATAATAATTCAAAGGATAAAAGAAAAGTATTTGAAATTCTAAAAATTAAGATTTATATTATAAAAAAGCCGGCGTAGCTCAGTGGTAGAGCAGCTGATTCGTAATCAGCAGGTCATGGGTTCAAATCCCATCGCCGGCTTAAAGAAATTTTTAAAAAAGGAGGTAATTTTTCAATGAAATACAAATACAAATGGATGGACTATTTAGCAGATGCTTGGGATGCTTTTATAGAAGAAATGTTTTCTTTTATTCCTGAAGAAACTAAAAAACATATTAAAAATGCAAGAAAGGAAATTCTGTTAGCTTTAAGAAGTATTATAGATAAAAGAATTGAAGAATTAGAAAGAGATAAAAAAGAACTTAAAAAAGTTAAAGTTGAAAAAGCTGAAAGTTAAATGAGGATTATTCTTTACACAGGCAAAGGCGGGGTTGGAAAAACAACACTTTCTGCTTCAACAGGAGTCTATCTTTCTACCTTAGGTAAAAAAGTTTTAGTTGTTTCTGTTGATCCAGCTCATTCTCTTTCAGATGTATTAGAAGTTGATATAGGTCCAGAACCTAAAGAAATATTCCCTAACTTTTATGCTCAAGAAATTGATGTTTACTATTCTATTGAAAAGTTTTGGGGAGTTCTAAAAGAATACTTAAAAAGCTTATTTAAATGGCAAGGAATTGATGAGATATTGGCTGAAGAAATGTCAATTTTACCGGGTATGGAAGAAGTTTCATCCTTTTTATGGATAAATAAACATGTAGAAGATAAAAAATTTGATGTAATTATAGTTGATTCAGCACCTACAGGAGAGACACTAAGATTTTTAAGTCTTCCTGATGCAGCAAGTTGGTGGATAACTAAAATTTTGCCGCTTCAAAGAAAACTTATAAGATTTATAAGACCAGCAGCAAAAATGATTACCACTATGCCTTTACCTGAAGAGGAAACTTATGATGCCTTAGAGGACTTATTTAAGCAAGTTTATAATCTTTATAATCTTTTGCAAAATCCTGAAAATTCATCAGTTAGGTTAGTGGTTAATCCTGAAAAGATGGTGATTAAGGAAACAGAAAAAGCTTTTACTTATCTTCATCTTTTTGGGTTTCCTGTGGATGGAATTTTTATAAATAGAGTAGTAGAAAAAGAGGATCCTTTTTATAATATCCAACAAAAATATATAGAAAGAATAATTAAAAGTTTTGAACCCACTCCTATTTTTTTTATTCCTCAAATTTATGAAGAAATTCTTGGCTTTGATAAACTAAAAGAATTTGGGGAAAAGATATATAAAGATAAAAATCCAGCTGAAATTTTTTACAAAGATAAACCCTTTGAAATTACAGAAAAAGATCATATTTATCAACTAAAAATATATTTAAAAGAGATTTCTCAAGAAAATTTAGAAATTTATCAAAATGAAGAAGATTTAATTATTAAAATAGGAAATCATAAAAAGCATTTCTTTTTGCCAAGGATATTAGTAAATAAAGAAATAAAAAATGCAGT
>CAYPPW010000043.1:0-8046 GCA_964412755.1 uncultured Thermodesulfatator sp. | reverse complement strand
TTATTATATAGAGCAAAAATAAATCCCTTTAAAGAAACTAAAACTTTAACTGAAGAGGAAATAAAAAGATTGTTTTATGAAATGAAAAAATTATTAAAAGAAGCTATTGATTTAAAGGGGTCTTCTGTGAAAAACTTCATTAATATAAATGGAGATAAAGGAAAATTCCAGGAAAAACATATGGTATATGGAAGAAAAGGTAAAAATTGTTTAAAATGTGGAACAGTGTTAGTCTATAAAAAAATAAATCAAAGAGGAACCACTTTTTGTCCTGTTTGTCAACCTTTGTAATAATAAAGAGTTAAAGTTTCTTAAGAAATTTTTTAAAAATTATAAAATTTTTAATAATTTCTTTAAAAAACCCTTGACAAAAAATTGGAAATTTGTATAAAAAGTAAATTAAGAAAAAATGAGTAAAGGAGGGGATTATGAATAAGGCAGAATTAGTAAAAAGAATGGCAGAAATTGCAGAAGTACCTAAAGCATCTGCAGAAAAATTACTGGATGCATTTATGAAAGCTGTAGAAGAAGCGGTTTCAAAAGGTGATAAAGTGGTATTAGTAGGTTTTGGAAGCTTTCAAGTAGTTAAAAGGGCTGCTAGAGAAGGACGGAATCCCAGAACAGGTAAGCCTATTAAAATTCCTGCTAAAAAGGTAGTGAAATTTAAACCCGGTAAAAAACTTGAAACAGCAGCAGCTAAAAAATAAAAGGTTTTAAAAAATAAATATAGGGGACTTTTTGTCCCCTATATTCTAAAAAATCTCTTTTAAAATATCTATTTTTAAAAATCAATTATTTTGTCCCTTAAAAATCTTTTAAAATTTAATTTTTTGAAATATAATAGTAAATTTTAATGAAAAAAGTTAAAGTTCTTGTGATTTGGGGATACGGAATAAATTGTGAAATAGAAACTGCTTATTCTTTTAGGTTATGCGGAGCAGATCCAGAAATTGTTCATCTTTCTGAAATATTTTTAGGGGAAAAAAGAATTTCTAATTATCACATTTTATGTTTTCCTGGTGGATTCTTAGACGGAGACCATTTAGGTAGTGCTCAAGCCTGTGCTCACCGATTTAAATTTTTAAAAATTAAAGGAAAAATTTCTTTGTGGGAAGAAGTTTTAAAATTTTTAGATCAAGGTGGATTGATAATAGGAATATGTAACGGATTTCAACTTTTAGTGAAAATGGGTTTACTACCTGGAGGTAAATATTTAGGCCAAAGAAAGGTAACTCTTACTTATAATGAATCTGGTAAATTTGAAAATAGATGGGTTTATTTAAAAGTAAATACTCAAAGCCCTTGTATATTTTTAAAGGGTTTAGAAGAACTTTATTTACCTGTTAGGCATGGAGAAGGTAATTTTATTGCTGCAGATCAAGAGACTTTAAATGAATTAAAACAAAATAACCAAATAGCTCTCCAATACATTCATCCTGAAACTAAAACGCCAACTTTAGAATATCCTTTTAATCCAAACGGTTCTCAAGAAGCTGTAGCAGGGCTTACAGATCCTACAGGTAGAATATTTGGACTTATGCCTCATCCTGAAGCTTTTAATAATTGGACCAATCATCCAAGATGGAGTAGGGAAAAAATTAAAACAGCTCAAGGACTCTATATCTTTAAAAATGCTGTAGAATGGGTTAAAGAAAATATTCTTTAATGAATACTAAAAAAATTGCTCAGTTCTTAAGAATTTCTATAAAAATATGGAAAAATAAAGGAATTTTTATACTTATATTTGTGTTATTAATTTATTTTTTCTTTTTTTGGTTTTCTCCTTATATATTAAACTATTTACAAAAAAATTATCATCAACAATTTATATTTTATAGTGTTTCTGAACCACTTATTTCACTTTTAAAATTTTCTTTTTGTTTATTTTTTCTTTTTCTTTTTCCTTTTATTTGGTATTTTCTTATTGTCTTTTTAGATTTTTTATACACTTTTAATAAAAAAATATTTTGGCTTTTTTATTTATTTGGTCTTTTGCTATTTTATTTAGGAGTTTTTTTTGCTTATAGAATTACTTTACCTTATGGGATAAAATTTTTGCTTTCCTTTAAGACAGAGAAAATAGAACCAGCTATTTCATTAGGACATTTTGTAAATTTTTTTAGTTTTTTTATTATAGCCTTTGGATTAATATTTGAGCTCCCACTATTTATATGCTTTTTATCTTTAAGCAAAATAATAAATCCCTCAAAATTAGGTAAATATCGAAAAGAAATTTTTTTTCTCATAGTAGTTTTAGCTGCTATTATAACTCCTACACCTGATGCTTTTAATATGGGATTACTGGCTATTCCTCTTTATCTTCTTTTTGAGATAGGTTTAATTTTGAGTAAATTTATTCAAAAATATTTTTAGTATTCTTTTGGAGGATAACCTGAAAGAGCAGAAGACAATTCAGCAGCCTTTTCTGGTGGCATAGAACTTAAGATATTAGCTATTTCAGTACTTTTAAGTTGACCCATTATTTTTATAGCCATATCTTTATCCATATTTATTAATACTTGAGCAGCTTTAGAAGCTCTCATTTCAGAAATTGCCTTCACTAATAGTTTAACTCTTTGATCTTGAATAGCTTCTAATTTATTAAGCTTCTCTTCTATACTTATTTCTAATTCTTTCAAAGCATTCATTTGTTCTTGAATTCTTGATTCCAAAACTTTTAATTCTTTTTCTTTTAACTCTAATTCCTTATTTTTTTCATAAAACTTAGCTTTTTCTAAAGAAAGCATTTTTATAAGCTCAGGGGGACAAGCAGATAGATTCTCTTTTTCTTTAGCTTCTAATATATGCACTTGAGAAAAAATCAAAATCGTCATAATAATAAATTTAGTTAATCCTAAAAAGAATAAAATCCAAAAAAGATTTTTAATTTTTAAAAATTTATGCATATTTTCTTCCTTTTCTAAGAATAGTTAGATCATCCATTTCTCTATAAAATTTTCTAAGATTATCTAAAAACCATAATTGCTGAGTTTTATTTTTTAAAATTTCCATTGTTTTTCTTTCTTTATAAGCTTTTTCTAAGACAGCAAGAAGGTTTTCCAGTTCTTTTTTCTGTATTTCTATTTTTTTGTTTAAAAGTTCTTGAAATTCTAAAATTTTCTCATTTTTAAATAAAAAGTATTTAATTTCTTCAGAAGATAAAAGTTTCTTTTTTTCTAATATATTGTAAGTTTCTTTTCTTTGGTTTATGAGAGAGGTTTTTTCATCTAATAATTTTTGCAAATTCATTCTACAATTATTTAATCTTATTTTGGTTTGTTCTTCTTGAAGCCCTTTATACCAACTTAAAAGTCCTAATAATTTTAATCTTCTTTTCATCTTAAATTTACTTTTGCTCTAAAATATTTTTTAGTAAGTCAATAGATTCTTCTAAGGAATAACGTTCTTCTATAGGTTGTCTTAAAAAATTTTTAAGGTTTTCTATTATAGATAGGGCTCTATCTATTTCAGGGTTAGAGCCTTTCACATAAGCACCTATATTTATCAAGTCCTCAGCCTTTTTATAAGTAGCTAAAATAGCAATAGTTTGATAAGCAAGTTCTAAGTGTTCTTTAGGTACTATATCTTTCATAACTCTACTTATGCTTGAAAGTATATCAATGGGTGGGTAATGTCCTTCATGAGCTAAATCTCTTGACAGAACAATATGGCCATCTACGATGCTTCTTACTGAATCAGCAATGGGGTCATTTACATCATCACCTTCTACTAGAACATTATATATTCCTGTAATATCTCCTCCTCCTATTTTACTACCTGCTCTCTCTAAAAGTTTAGGAAGTAATGCAAATACAGAAGGAGTATATCCTCGTGCTGTAGGAGGTTCACCTCCTGCAAGTCCAATTTCTCTTCCTGCCATACAAAATCTGGTGAGAGAATCCATAAGAAGTAAAACTTTATATCCTTTATCTCTAAAATATTCTGCTAAAGAAGTCGCGTAATAAGCTGCTCTTATTCTCATTGATGGAGCTTCATCAGAAGTAGCTACTACAACAACCGATTTTTTAAGTCCTTCCTCTTTTAAATCTTTTTCTATAAATTCTCTTACTTCCCTTCCTCTTTCTCCTATTAATGCAATAATATTTACATCAGCTTTAGTATACCTGGCTATCATTCCAAGAAGAGTGCTTTTTCCTATCCCTGATCCTGCCATTATAGCCACTCTTTGTCCTCTTCCAATAGTTAAAAGAGCATTTATAGCTTTTACTCCTACATCTAAAATCTCAGTTATAGGAGCCCTTTCTAATGGTTTCAGGGGTTCACCGTAAATTGGATAAAAGTCTGAAACAGCAGGTTTTCTCTTTGAATCTAAAGGTTCTCCTAAAGCATTTACCACACGACCTAAAAAATCTTCTCCTACCGGAGCAAAAGAAGAACCTACAGGAAAAACCTTTGCTCCTACCTCAATTCCTCTTATTTCTCCTAAAGCAGTTAGTAAAAGTTGATTATTTTTAAATCCGATAACTTCTGCTAAGACATTTACATTCTGTCCCTCTATTTTGCATAAATCTCCTACTTTAAGAAAAGGTCCGCTACTTTCAATAGTTAATCCTAAAAGTTTAGTTACATATCCATAAATTTCGAAAGGAATTAAATAAGAAAGTTTTTTATAATAATTTTCTAAGCTTTTAACTTTCATCACTTAGAAGTTCCTCTAAAATTTTTTTCCATCTTTTTTCAAAAGTAGCATCAATTATTCCTAAAGAAGTTTCAATAAAAACTCCTCCCTCTGAAATAGACTCATCAGGTATTAGTTTAATTCTTCGAGGAGGTATAATATATTTAAGGAGGTTTTCTTCCAAAAATTGGTATTCTTTGGGATTAACTTTTATATTAATTTCTGTACCCTCTGCTATATAATTTAAAGCTTCTCTTATTACTCTTAGAGAAATTTCTGGATCAATATTTAATTCTTTTAAAATTATTTTTTCGGCTATATTTAAAGATAATTTTAGAATATCTTTATCTAAATTTAAAATAATTTCTTGGATTTCTTTTTCGAGGTTTTTTAAAAATTCTTCTATTGCAGAGGTTTTTTCTTTAAAATTTTTTTCAAGAAATTCTTCTAATTTTTTATATCTTTCTTGAGCCTCTTTTTCCCCTTTTTCAAATCCTTCCTTATAACCCCTTTTATATCCTTCTAAATAACCTTTATTTATACCTTCTTTATAACCTTCTTCAAATCCTTCTTGCTTTAGCTTTTCTTCTAAAGTTTTTTTCTTTTTTTTAATTTTTGAAAGTTCTTCTAAATTAATTTCCAAAATAGATTGAAAAACTTCTTTATTTATGGAATCTAGATCAGGAATAATAATTGAAATATTAGTGTTTTGTTTTGGTTTTAATATCTTAGACAAACTCTTCTTCTCCTCTGGTCAATACTATTTTACCTTCTTGTTCTAACTTTTTAGCAGTTTTAATAATATTTTGCTGAGCTTTTTCAACTTCAGTAATTCTAACAGGTGGCATCATTTCTAATTCATCTTTTATTAAATCGGCAGCTCGCTTACTCATATTTCTAAAAAATTTTTCTTTTACTTCAGGAGGAGCTCCTTTAAGGGCAAGTTTAAGATCATCTGTGGAAATTTCTCTTAAGAGAGTTTGGATAGCAAAATCATCCACTTTAAGAAAATCTTCAAAAGTAAAGAGATATCTTCTTATTTCTTCAGCCAATGTAGGATTTTCGTCTTCTATTTCAGTTAAAAGTTCATCCTCTAATTCTCTTCCAGCATGAGAAAGTATTTCTGCAGCTCTTTCAGGACCTCCAATTTTTTTACCTAAAGCTCCTCCAACACTTTGTAATTCAGCTTCTAAAGCATCACTTATTTCTTTTACCACCTCCGGATCTACTTTATTTAATAAAGCAATTCTATATAATACCTCACCTCTTATTCTTTCTGGAAGAAGTTGTAAAACTTGACCTGCTAAATCTGAATCTAAATGTACTAGAATAATAGCTACTGTTTGAGGATGTTCATTAGAAAGAAAGCTTGCAATAGTTTTAGGATCAAGTTTCCTTAATTTTTTAAATGTTTCTGGACCTAATTCTTTTTTAATTTCTTCATATATTTCTTTACCCTTTTCTCCGTAGGCTTTAAATAAACTTTGTTTTAAAAATTCTTCAGGGGTAATACTTAAATCTCCCATCATTTCCTTAGCTTCAATATTAGCTTCTTCCAAGATTTTTTTAACAGCTTCAGCAGGAATATACTCAATTTTTGCCATTTCTATTCCGATTCTTTTAATATCTTCTTCATCTAAATATTTATATACTTCAGAAGTAAATTCTTCTCCCATAAGTATAAGAAAAATTGCAGCCTTTTGAGGTCCTGTTAATTTATTAGGATCTATTTTAGCCATATTATTTATCCTGCTTCAGATAATGCCTTTCTTCTTTCTTCAGCAGATTCTTCTAAAAGCCATTTTTTAATGAGCATAGCAGCTCTTTCTGGTTGACTTCTTATAATTCCTAAAGCAATTTCTTGAGGCATAGGACCTACTTCCTCTTCAGGTATACTTATTCCCGGAACAGGTTTGGGAGTGACTTCAACAGGAGTAGGTTTTGGGGTGAGAGCTTTAATAAGAGGTTTGACTATAAAAATATAAAGAAGAACTAGACTTATGATTAATAAAAGAGGTTTATAAATCTGGCTTATATAATCCATTATTCCAGGTTTAGGAATTTCTGGTTTAACAAATTCTTCAACTTGAACTTTGATTTCATCTCCTCTTTCTGGATTATATCCTATAGCTCCTTTTACTAATTCTTCAATCCATGAAATTTTTGCACTTGCATTCTCTCCTAAGGAACTTTTATCTACTAAAACAGCTACACTAATTTTTTTAATACTTCCTGGAGAAATTTCAAGATTTCTAATTTTTTTGCTTACTTCATAATTTTTTATACTTCTTTTTTTAATATAAGTTTCTCCTGGTTTAGGTTGAGTAGGAGTGGCTTCCATTTTTTGCATTAAAGCTCCTTTTACACCTGCGGGTCCTTCTTCTTGAGGAAGGCTTGTGGTTTTTTGTTCTTCTTCGATTTCTTCTGAAACTACTGCTATTCCTTCTGGATCATAATTTTCTTCCATTACTTTTTCTTTATCAAAAGAAAGATCAACCCATACTTGAGCTATAGCTTTACCTTGGCCCAGCGCACCTGACAGTATTTCTTCAAGTTTATTTTTTAAATACTGTTCTACTTTCCTTTTGTAAGCAAATTGAGTAGTAGGAATTTCTTCTTCCTCTTCTGGAGTGTAAAGACTTCTTCCGGTATTTGCATCAATAACAGTTACATTTTGAGGATCAAGTTTTGGCACAGCACCACTTACTAAATTTACTATTCCTTTTATTTGCGATGTACTCAGTTCATATCCTGGTTTTAATTGGATTAAAACCGAAGCTTTAGGAGGTTTTTCTTCCTCTATAAAAACTGTTTCTTTAGGTAAAGCTAAGTGAACCCTTGCAGATTTTATTCCCTTTATTCCCATAATAGTTCTTGCTAATTCTCCTTCTAAAGCTCTTTGATAATTTACTTTTTCTTGAAATTCAGTAAGCCCTATTTTATCTTTATCAAAAAGCTCAAATCCCGGGCCAACTCCTCCTACTAAACCTTTACTTGCTATTTCCATTCTTACTTCAGGAACTTTTTCTTTAGGAATATATATACTTCCATCCATACCTATTTTATGAGGAATTTTCTGTTCCTTAAGATATTGTACAATTTCTCCTGCAGTCTGTTCATCAAGTCCTCTATATAAAAGTCCCCATTTGATTTGAGTATATATCCAAATAATTAAAATTAAAAATAAAGTAAATCCTATACTTCCACCTATTAGAAGTATTTTTTGTTTTTTTTCTAGTCTACGCCAAAAATCTCTTAATTGATTAGGAAGTGCAGCTATATCAAAAATAGGCATTTATTTTTCTCCCTTATATGAATTTTTAAATTTGCAGTCGCATAATTTCTTGATAAGCTTCCAGAAGTTTAGTTCTTCTTTTTAATAGTAAGTGAAAATCTGCTTAAGCTTT
>CAYPPW010000042.1:0-8413 GCA_964412755.1 uncultured Thermodesulfatator sp. | reverse complement strand
ACAGTGGACTCTGGATCCACGAGTGGAGGTTCGAGTCCTCCTCCCCCAGTAATTTTATCTTCTTTTTTTTATGTCTAATCTTATAAAATTTTTCTTTTTTCTTTTTCTTTTTCTTTTTCCTAAAAAGGGAGGTTTTCCTATGGATTTAATCAATGTTAAAGAAAAAAAACTCTCTAATGGTTTAACCGTTCTTTTTTATCCTTATCAAAGAGAAGATGTAGCTACAATCAAGCTTTGTGTCAAAGTAGGAAGTGCTTATGAAAAGGAAAATCAAGCTGGAATTACTCATTTAATAGAACATATGATTTTTAAAGGAACTGAAACTAAAAAACCTGATGATATTGTGGGAATTATTGAATCCTTGGGCGGATATATGAATGCTTTTACCTCTTATGATTATACTTGCTATTATATAGCTGGGCCTTCTAATATTATAGAACCTGCATTAAATATTCTTTCTGAAGCAATTTTTTATCCTTACTTTGATCCCTTAGAATTAGAAAAGGAAAAAGAAGTAATTGTAGAAGAAATGAAAATGAGACTTGATAATCCTTTTACAGTTCTTTTTGAAAATGTAATGAAACTTTCTTATCAAAAATACCCTTATCAAAGACCAATTATAGGTTATGAAAAAACTGTAAAATCATTAAAAAGGGAAGATCTCTTTAATTTTATTAACCATTTCTATACTCCTGAAAATATGATACTTATTATAGTAGGTAAAGTTGAAGAAAATAAAGTTTTTTCTTTGGTGGAAAAATATTTCAATATCCTACCAAAAAGATCTTTTGAAAAAGTTTCTTTTCCCCAAGAAACTTATACAGAAAAACCTCAGTTTTATTGGATAAAAAGAGATGTTAAAGAGGGTTATTTTGCTTTGACTTTTCCTTCCCCCTCTTTTAGAGAAGATGATGCACCTATTTTAGATCTAATTGCAGAAATTTTAGGAGGTGGAGAATCCTCAAGATTTAACCTGAAACTAAAAAGAGAGCTCAATTTGGTTAAAACTATTTCTGCTTCTGCTTTTACTCCTTATGGCCCAGGACTTTTTGAAGTATATGGGACTTCAGAACCTCAAAATTTTAAGCAAATTATAGAAGAGGTTTTAAAGGAGCTTGAAAAAATAAAGATTTTGGGAGTAAATGAAGAAGAACTTAAAAAGGCAAAAATTCAAATTCTTTCTGATTTTATATTTTCAACTGAAACTTCCCAGGGTCTCTCAAGTACTTTAGGAAGCTTTCAAATAATTCGAGGCTCATATAAAGATATTCTATGGTATAAAGAAAAGATAGAAAAAGCTAGTATAGAAGATATTATCAGAGTTTCTCAAAAATATTTTGATTTTCAAAAATTAGTAGCTGTTTTTTTAGGTGCAGAAAAACCCCTTTCTGAAAAGGATTTTGAAAATATCCTTTCTCAATTTCATACCTCTAAAACTTTTGTAAATATTTTTACTTTAGATAATGGTCTTAAAATTATCCTTTATCCACAAACTGATATACCCTCTGTTGCTTTAACTCTTGCTTTACCAGGTGGATTAAGATTTGAAAATAAAGACACTAATGGTCTTTTTCAAGCTCTTACTCTTTTGTGGACAAGAGGTACTAAAAATTATAATGCAGAAGAACTATCTATTAAACTTGAATCTATAGGAACCACTATTAAAGGATTTACTGGAAGAAACACATTCGGTCTTAATGCTATCTTTCTTTCCTCAGAATTAGAGGAATCTTTAAAATTTTTTAAGGAAGTACTTCTTAATCCTTTATTTGATCAAAAGGAATGCGAAAAAGCAAAACCTGAACTTATATCTTTATTATTAAAACAACAAGATCAACCTATTTCTTTAGCCATTAGTAATTTTTTAAATCTTCTTTTTCCAGACCATCCATATGGATTAAATTCTGCAGGAAGTTTTGAATTTTATAAAAATTTTACCTGTGAGGAATTAAAAGAGGCATACCAGAATTTTGTAAGACCTGAAAAAGGTGTTTTAACTGTAGTAGGAAATTTTAACCCTGACCATTTAAAAGAAAAACTTAAAGATCTTTTAAGTGAATGGAAACCTTTAGATCCAAAATTAGTTTATGAAGAACCTGAACCTTCATTTCCTCAAAACTCTTATTTTCGCATTAAAAAAGAAACTTTTCAAACTCAAATATTACTTGGTTTTCAAACCCCAGGTTTAAAGGCTAAAGAAAGAGTGGCTTTAGAAATCTTAAATAGTGCTCTTTCAGGGCAGAATGGTAGACTTTTTAGAATACTTCGAGATGAAAAATCATTAGCCTATGCAGTAACTTCTTTTTTAATTCTTTATCCTAAAAAATCTGCATTTATATTATATCTCGCTTGTTCTCCAGAAAAAGAAAAATTAGCTATATCTGGTTTTTGGGAAATTTTAGAAAATATTAAAAAGGAAGGTTTAACTCAAGCTGAAATACAAAGAGCTAAAAATAGATTAATAGGAAGCCTAAAACTTTCCTTACAAAGTAATCTTTCTATTGCTGAAGATTTAGCAATAAATGAGGTTTTAGGTCTTGGCTGGAATTATTCTTATCTTTATGAAGATTTGGTAAACTCTATAACTGAGGAAGATATTAAAGCACTTATAGTTAAATTTTTAAAAAAAGAAAATGCCTTACTTTTTATTTTAGGCAAAAATGAAAATTGAAAAAGTTAGTCATTCAGAAAAAGAAACAATCAACTTGGGGAAAAAATTAGGTTCCCTTTTAAAACCTGGAGATTTAATTCTTCTTTGTGGAGATTTAGGAGGTGGAAAAACAACTTTTGTAAAGGGTTTAGCCGAGGGTTTAGAGGTTAATATCGATTTTTATATTACAAGCCCTACTTTTTCTTTAATTAACATATATGAAGGAAAATACACAATTTATCATATAGATCTTTATAGACTTGAATTTATAGATATTCAAGAACTAGGCATTGGAGAATACTTAAATGATGGAATAGTAATAATAGAATGGGCAGACAAATTAAAGGAAAATTTGAAAGATGACTACCTAGAAATTTTTTTTGAATTTTTAGATTTTTCAACAAGAAAAATTATTTTAACTGGTTATGGAGAATGGCAAGAGCTCCTAAAAGAGTTGGATTGGGATGAAGAATAAGGGTAATAGAAAATTTTTCTAAAAGTGCTCTCATTTTAATATTCCTAAAATATCCCTCTAACAATTTATTTTTAAAATCACGTCTTTTAAAAAACTCCTTCAATCCTTGTACTACCCCTCCAGATATATAT
Organism: uncultured Thermodesulfatator sp.; assembly: GCA_964412755.1. GTDB lineage: Bacteria > Desulfobacterota > Thermodesulfobacteria > Thermodesulfobacteriales > Thermodesulfobacteriaceae > Thermodesulfobacterium. Next base: position 5,157 of record CAYPPW010000042.1, on the reverse strand, counting down.
ATTCCTCCTTCTGGCAAACTATATAAGGCAAGTTGAGAAATCTTTCTACCTAAAAGTTCAAAATATTTTTGAATAACTTTCAAAGCCTTTGAATGGTTGTTCTTGGCTAGTTCACTTATTTTTTCCGGTTCAATTATTTCATTAAAATAATATTCATACCAATAAGTAAGAGCTTTTCCAGATAAAGCTTTTTCCCAACTTAATTCTTCTTGTTTTTTTTCTAAAAATTTTAAATAATTTATCTCCTCTTCATTTAAAGGCGAAAAAAATATATGTCCTCCTTCACTTGGAAGAATGATTAAAGGTTTTTCTTTTATTAATACCGCTTCCCCCAAACCTGTTCCTAAAGCAATAAATGCTTTAGGTTCTCTTTTTAATTTTGTCCCCCTTTTTATCACTAATAAATCCTTATTTTTTAAAATTAAAATACTTGCGGAAAGTGCATATAAATCATTTACTAAAATTATTTTTTTAAATCCAAATTTTTCTTTGAGTTTTTTAACAGAAATTTTCCAATTTAAATTTGTTAAATGAACTTCTTGTTTGATTACAGGACCAGCAACTGCAAAAAAAGCTATTTCAAGTTTTTGATCAAGTTCTATTTCTTCTAAATATTTTTCTACTATTTTATAAAAATTAAGGTAATTTTTACTTTTATATTTCTTTAACTTTAAAAATTTGTTATATGGTTTTTCAACAAGAGCTAAACGGGTATTAGTACCTCCTACATCTGCTAATAAAATCATTTTTTAGTTTGTGTTGGTTGACTAATCTGAGTATATCTTTTATCAAAAAGTTCTATTATTTTTTCAGTTAAATCTATTTCAGAAGAAGCATAATAAACCCCTGGTTGATTTTTTTCTAAAATTAAATCGTATTTTTCTTTTTGAACAAAATCCTTTATAACTATTTCCAATTCTTTAAAAACTGGATCTAACATCTTTTTTTCATATTCTCTCATTTCATATTGTGCATCTTCTTGCATACTTTTAAGTTCTCTTAACATTTTTTGATATTCTGATTGTTTTTTTTCTTTTACCTCTTGAGACCAAAGAGATCCCTTTTTTTCTATTTCGTCTCTTAATGACTCTATTTCTTTAGCTTTTGTTTCAATTTTAGCTGAAAGTTCATTATATTTTTCTTGAAGTTTATTCATTACCTCTTGACCATATTTAGAGTTATTTATTACTTTTTTTACATCTATAACTCCAACTTTTAAAGTACCTGAAGTTTGAGCATAACTGAAAGTAACTAATATATAAAATGAAGTAAATAAAAAGAGAAAGGATTTTAAAAAAACTTTATCCATTTTTCAAACCCCCTTAAAATTATTTTACTATTATGAAATCAACTCTTCTGTTTATTGCCCAACAATCTTCGTTACTTTCCTTACATAAAGGCTTTTCTTCTCCAAAACTAATAGTATTCATTCTGTTTTCTTCTATACCAAGCTTTATTAAAACTTTTTTTACTTCTCCAGCTCTTTTAGCACCAAGTGCCATATTATATTCATTAGTTCCCCTCTCATCACAATTACCTTGAAGTTCAATTTTTACCTCTGGATGTTCTAATAGGTATTTAGCATTTTGTTTTATTCTATCCCACATATCTTCTCTAATACTATATTCATCAAAATCAAAAAATATAGCTAAAAGAGGAGGGGTTCCTCTTCCATAAAGTAAAACTTTTTCTTTGTCTTCTTTTTTAGGTTCAATAGGTTCTGGCTTAAAAACTTCTTGAGTGGCATTGGAGATTATTTCTTTTTCAGGAATTTTTTCTTTTTCCTCCTTTGGTATTTCCTTAGGCTTTTCTAAAACTGGAGAGGGAATTTCTACTATAGGAGGAACTTCTTTTTTTCGTGCACAACTAAATAAATTAAATAAAAAAAGAATTATTAAAATTAGATAAAAATTTTTTTTCATATAATATAACCTCCTAATTTTATCTATAACCTGTAAGATCCATTTCTAAAAGAAAATCTCCTAACAAAAATTCTAATTCTTTTCTAATATATCTTTCAATTAAATAAAGTAAAGTAAGTTCTTCGGTTATTTTTTGGGTAAGTAAAGCATATTCTTCAGGAGAAAAAAGTCTCATAAGTCTATTACAAAAATATTCTCTACAAAGAGTTGGTCTTGCAAATATTTTACACCCAATAGGTCCTACAAAAAAACATCTTTCAGCAATTTCTCTTTCTTTAGGTATTTCTATATTTAAAAACTTATTTATTAATAAAATATTAATAGTAACTTCATTCTCAAGTCCTGCCTTACAGCATCCACTATTTTCTATAGCTGAACAATAATAACATTCTTCAAAACTTCCTAATTCTTCCATAAGTTTATTTGAGTTTTGAATAGCTTTTTGATAGTCATGAAGATCCTTTAAAAATTTTTCATCTCTTAAAAAATATTCTTTCCAATCATTAAATAAGTTTTCAGCAATTTTGATTTTTTCAAGTATAAGTAAACTCGGATCTGGATTTATAACTTTTAAATATTTTAAATTTTTAAACATATTAGTAATAAATTAAAAATTATTTAAACAAAATATTTCAAAAATAATGTTTTAAATATTTTTAAAAACTTTAATATCATTTCAAAAACTTCTATAAATCAAATTTTAATTTTATCTCCAAAAAATTTAAAGTTTTAAACATAATTTTGAACAAATTAATTTGGTAAAATTGCAGATACAAAAGCGACTTTATCAAAAGGGACTAAATCATCTGGTTTTTCCCCAAGCCCTATGAATCTAATAGGCAAATTGAATTTATGAGACACTGCGATAGCAATTCCACCTTTGGCAGTTCCATCCATTTTAGTAACTATTATGCTATGAATAGGTATAGCCTCTGAAAAGTGTTTAGCCTGACTTAATGCATTCTGGCCAGTGGTAGCATCAAGAACTAAAATATTTTCTTGAGATTCAGAAGGAACAAGTTTATTTATTACTCTTATCATTTTTTTTAATTCTTCAATTAAATTATATTTAGTATGTAACCTTCCAGCAGTATCAATTAGAACTACATTTATATTATTTTGTTGAGCATATGTTATACCTTGATAAATTACTGCTGCAGGATCAGAACCCTCTTTTAAAGCTATAACTGGAGCTTCAATTTTTTCACCTAAAGTTTTAAGTTGATCTATCGCAGCAGCTCTAAAAGTGTCAGCAGCTACTAAAACAATAGAATATCCCGTATCCTTAAGTTTTTTACCGATCTTAGCAATAGTAGTAGTTTTACCTACACCATTTACTCCTAAGAACAAAATTACAGAAGGATTTCCTTTTGGAGGAAAAGAAGTATTAGCTTCTTTTAAGAAAAAAAGCATTTGATTTTTTAAGAAAGATTTTAATTCCTTAGTGGTAAGTATTTCTCCTTGAAGAATTCTTTTTTTAAAAGGATCTAAAAGGGCTAAGGTTGTTTCAACACCTAAATCAGCTAAAATAAGAGTTTCCTCTAAATCTTCTAAGGTTTTTAGATCTACTATTTTATCAATTTCGAAAAAATCGTTTAAGGTTTGGGCTAATTTTTCTTTTGTTTTAGAAAGTCCTTTTTTGAATTTTTCAAAAATATCCTTTTTTAAAAAATTAAACAAATTTTATCACACCTTTAAATTTGGTTTTAGAAATAAAGAATTACGGAGGAGGAGGGATTCGAACCCCCGGAGGGAGCTAAACTCCCTCAACGGCTTTCAAGGCCGCCCCCTTCGTCCACTCGGGCACTCCTCCAAATAAAAATATACTACAGTATGATTTAAAGTAAAGATAATCAATACCTGAGAAAAAAACTTGATTATATTTTAAAATTTTGATAAAATAAATAAAAAATTATTCTTATAAAATTAAACCATGAAAAAAATATATATTTTAATTCTCTTAGGGCTTATTTTTTTAGGATTGGGGATTTATAAAATTGGAGAGCCAAAAGAAGATAAAAAAGAAAGTCCCTTTTATGAAAAAAGCCTTCATTATTATGCTCGTGGTATGGCTTATTGGTATAATAAAGAAAATGGAGGAATAGAGCAACTTACAGGGATTCCTTATGATAAACTGATTTGTAGTGATTGTCATGCTAAAACATGTGATACATGTCATAAAATAGAGAAAAATGGTGAATTAAAATATTCTATAGAAGCTGCTAAAAATATAGAAACTTGTTTAAAATGTCACAAAAGACAAAAAATAATTTTAGAGCTTATTAAAAATCAGAAAGAACCTGATGTACATTTTTCTAAAGGAATGAAATGTATGGATTGTCATACAGCAAGAGAAATGCATGGAGATGGAAAAGAATATAATTATAGTAGAGAAAAGGAAGCAATGGATACAAAATGCGAAAAATGTCATCCTCAAGTGCCTGATATAGTGTCTCATAAAATTCATAAAGATAAACTACATTGTAGTGCTTGTCATGTTCGTCAAGTTGTGACATGTGCTAATTGTCATATGGATACCTTAATAAAGGAAGGAAAAAGATTTTCTATTCCACTGCATGGGTGGGTTTTTCTTATAAATTATGAAGGAAAAATAGTTTCAGGAAATATTCAGACTTTTGTAGTTAATAAAAATCAGACATTTGTTATTTTTGCACCTTACTATAGTCATGATGTAGTTAAAAAGGGTAAAATTTGTGAAGATTGTCATGCCTCAGAACATATTAATAAAATTAAAGAAGGAAGTCTTGTTCTCACTTATATTAAAGAAGGAAAACTTGAAAATATTAAAGGAGTTATTCCTATTGTTGAAGGAGTAGAATATATAAATGCCTACATGGATTATAAGGATGGTAAGTGGATTCCTCTTGAAAATCCACAAAAACCATTAATTCAATTTGTTGCATCAGGTAAACCATTAACAAAAGACCAATTTCAAAGATTAAGTATTCCCTTCACAATGAAAAACCAATAACTTCACAATTAAAAAATGTTTTGGTTTGTTCTCTGTTTTTTCTTTATATATTTTGTAATGCATTTGTATCTTTATCTTAAAATAAAAAATTTTATTAAATCAATAAAAATTAAAAAATTTTTGTTTTTTATTTTTGTGTTTTTGGTATTTTCTCCGCTTTTAATAAGATATACAGATGAATATGCATCTTCCTACATTTCTTATTTAACAAGTTTAGGAGTGTTATTTTGGATGGGATATTTA
>CAYPPW010000041.1:0-9730 GCA_964412755.1 uncultured Thermodesulfatator sp. | reverse complement strand
ATAATAAAGAAAATTTTTTATAATTGTTTTTAATTCTATTTTTTAAAATTTTTTAATGAAAATTAAAACTTGAAAATTCCTTTTATTTCATAAAAATCTTTATAATCAAGTGAATAGATCTAAAAATAATAAGATTATTGAATTTAAAAATAAAATGAATATTTTAATAAAGAACTTTAAAGATGCCGATAAATTATAAGGGATAATATAATTTAAAGAGAGGTGAAAATTTTAAAAAAATGAGTGTTAAAACTTTACAAGAAAAAATTTTAGAGTTAGGTAAGTCAGGACAGCTTACTTACGAATTGTTAAATAAGATTTTGCCAGAAGAATATAGTGATCCAGATAAAATTGAAGAAATTTTTGATCTTCTTGAATCTTACGGAATCGAACTTAAAGAACTTGATCCTTATGAAAGAGAAGAACTTATTGAAAAAAAAGTTAAGGATAAAATTAAAGAACTTTCTACTTTTGTAGAAAGTGAACTTGAAGAAGAAACTATTTCAGAACCAGCTAGTGAAGAGCTTTTATCTCTTTATCTTAAAGAAATGGGTAAATATGAACTTCTTACTCCTGAAAAAGAAGAAGAATTATCTAAAAAAATAAGAGAAAACTTTGAAAAAATTATAAAATTAATAGAATCTTCAAAAATTCCATATAAAGAAATAAAGGAGTTAAAATTAACTATAAAGGAATGGAAAAACAGAGATCCTAATTTAAAACCCAAAAAAAGCTATGTAAATTATCTTGAAAACACTATAAAAGCTTGTGAGGAAAAATACAAAAATTTAGGTAAAAATAAAAAGAAAATTTTAGAATTTTGTGAAGAGATAAAAAGAAGTATAGAAAAAATTGAGGAAGCTAAAGATGAGATGGTTAAAGCTAATTTAAGATTAGTAGTTTCCATAGCTAAAAAGTATATGAGACAAGGACTATCCTTGGCAGATCTTATTCAAGAAGGAAATTTAGGTCTTATGAGAGCAGTATATAGATTTGATTACAGAAAAGGGAATAAATTTAGTACTTATGCTTCTTGGTGGATTAGACAGTCAATCACCAGAGCCATTTTAGATAAGACTCGTACTATAAGACTTCCGGTTCATTTTTTAGAGTTAAAAAATCAAGTATTTAAAATCTTTTATGAACTTTCAAAAGAATTAGGAAGAGAACCTACTCCTGAAGAACTTTCTCAAAGAACAGGAGTCCCTTATGAAAAAATTTTAGTAATTTTTGAAACTTCAAAAGAACCAGTTTCTTTAGAAACTCCTATTGGTGATGAAGATAGTACTTTAGGAAATTTTATAGAAAATAAAAAAAGTCCATCTCCCTATGAATCAACTAGAAAAAAAGACATTTCTGAAAAGTTAAAAAAATTTTTAGCTACCCTTTCTCCTAGAGAGGAAAAAATAATCCGTATGAGATTCGGGCTTGGAGAATATGAAGGTTATACTTTAGAAGAAATTGGCTATATGTTTAAAGTATCAAGAGAGAGAATAAGACAGATTGAAAAAAAAGCTTTAGCTAAAATGAGACAACTTGCTCAAAAAGAAAAATTTGATTTAAGAGATTAAAAAATACCAATTTGTTTAGGCTTTTTCCCTTTAGGAGAAATAAAATTTAAAGGTAATTCTTTAAAATAAGGGGAAATTCCTTTTACAGTAAAATTAAATATTTTTCTTTCTTTTACCACTGTGAAATAAAATCCCTTTTTTGCTCGTGTAAGAGCTACATATATTAATCTTTTTTCTTCATCCTCTATAGTATCATCAAATATTTTTAATGGAATTAAACCTTCTTCAGTCCCTAATAATATTACATACTCTGCTTCCAAACCTTTAGACCCGTGAATGGAAAGAAAATTTACTCCTTCTTTATAAGGATTTATGAAATCCTTTATCTCAACTCTCTTTAAATAACTTAAAAATTTTTCTTTATCATATAAAGCTAAATTCCAAATATTTTTTAAAAAAGAAGAAATTTGAGGATCACTCACTTTAATTAAATCCTCTACAGAAACTATAGAACCCTCTACTTTTTTTAAAAATTCATTTATTTTTTCTAAAGACTCATTTGCTTCTTCTTCTACAAAATTAACAGGGATACCTTCTTTTAAAAATTTTTCTTTTAAGGGCAAAAATATATTTTTTATTCTTGAAAGTATGAAAATATCCTTAGGAGAGATAGAGTGGTATTTTTGTGATTCTAATTGAAGGCCACCTAAAAGATCTTTAACTAATTTAATGACAAATTCCTTTTCCTCAAATACATTTGAAAAGAAAAAGCCTTGAAGGATACCATTTTTCTTTAAACTGTGATAAGGGATTTTTTCCCAAGGAGCATTTTTAAATTTTTCTGCAAATTTTAAAATATTTTGAGGGCATCTAAAACTTAAAGAAAGAGTCAAAATTTTTATTTCTGGTTTAAATCTTTGCAAAAATTGATAAATATGAAATAAATTTACTCCTCTAAAACCATAAATTGATTGATTTGGATCCCCAAAGAGAATAAAATTAGCCTTTTGAAAGAGTATTAAAAATTCTAATATTTCTGAAGAAAGATCCTGAAATTCATCTATTATAAAATAATAACCTTCAAAATCCTTTAAGGGTAACCTTGAAACCTCATAAAGTAAAAGTTCAAAATCTAATAAATTTTGAGATTTTAAATAATCAAAATATATTTTTTTATTTTTTGAAGATTTCAAAGGATTTTTTTCCTTTGGAAAGAGGATCTTTATAATCTTATTTTTTTCTCTTTCTGAAATTAATACCGGAGATTTTTGAAAATAATCTCTCCAAAGATCATAAGCTAATCCATGAAAGGTATCTACTTTTATACAAGAAAAACCATTTTTATCAAGTTTAGTTTTCAATTCTTGGGAAACTTTTAAAGAATAAGTAAGAACTACGATTTTATCTGAATTAATATTTTTATTTTCTAAAAGATGTCTAATTTTTTCTATAAGAGTAAAGGTTTTTCCAGTTCCTGGACCGGCTATTACTACTAAATCTCCATCTTCTGAAACTATTCTTTTTTGTTCCTCTGTAAGATTTTTAGACATTTCAATTCTTGTGTTTTTTTAATTTTTTAATATAATCTTACCCAGAATTTATTTTATCATATTGATAAAAAATGAAAAAAATAGAAATTTTTTATTTTTATTTACTTTTATTAGGAGTAATCTTTTTTGGACTATATATAAGATTTGATGACATTAATTTTTGGAAAAAAAACAAAAATATATTTTTTTATCAAGAAAACCCTATTTATAGTGAATATGATTCCTACTATTTTGCAAGAATTTCTCAAGATATTAAAGAAAATAAATTTAAAAGTGGAACTATTGACAATTATCGATTTTTCCCGGATAACTCTTCCAAAGCTGTTTTAGATAAAGATATAAAGTTTTATTCAGAATATAAAATTTCAGGACATTTAATAAGTTTAATTTGGGCTTATATTTCAAAATTTTTAGGAATTTCTTTAGAAAAAATTACCTGGTATTTAATTCCTATTTTAACAATCTTAATGGTTTTCCCTATTTTTTGGTATTGTAAGGATTTAGGTTACCCTTATGCAGGTTTAATAGGAGGTTTAGTAGGAATTTCAGCCCCTCTTTATTTAGCAAGAACTAATCTTATGAGATTAGATCATGATTGTCTCAATCTTTTTTTCCCTTTTTTTATTGCTTATAGCTTTTTTAAATTTTTTCAAACCTCTTCTTCAAAACTTAAATATTTATGGATCTCATTGGGTTCTATTTTTTTAATTTTATATCAACTTTGGTATGCTCATCCTAATCTTAATTTTGTTTTGACCTTGATGTTTATAATAAGATATTTTTGGGATAAAAAACTTAATTGGAAAAGAGAAGATTTAATATATGTTTCTTTAGTTATCTTACCTCAACTCTGGTATATATACATAGGACCTTACCATCTTTATGAACAAGTTAAAACTCTGGTTTTTAATATTAAAAGCCCTACCAGTGCAGATATATTATTTAAAGATTTCCCCAATATTTATATGTCTATTTCTGAATTACAAAAGCTTAGTTTTAAAGAAGTAATTACTCAGGTCTTTTTAAATTATCCTTTAGGAGTTTTAGGATTAATAGGGGTGTTGGTATATTTTATTTTAAATTTTAGAAATACGATTTTCATTTTTCCTTTTTTTGGAATTGGAATTTTGTCTTTTTTTTCTGGAGCACGCTTTACAATGTATCTTGCTCCTTTTATAGGAATAGGTATTGGGTTCTTAATTAGTCTTTTTTTTACTAAATTTATGGTATATTTAGGTTTATTTAAGGAAAAGGAAAAACAAAAACTAATTACTCATTTTTTTGGTATTTTGGTATTATTTTTAGGTATTTTTATTCAAAAACCCGTGTTAGAGGCTAAAAGTTATCCAAAAGTCTTTTCTCCTTTAGTGAAGAATATGAATTATTTAAAGGATTTAACTCCTCCTAACAGTGTTATCTGGACTTGGTGGGATTATGGATATGCTTTTCAGCTTTATTCAAAAAGAGCTACTTTTCATGATGGAGGCTCTCAAGGAAGTCCAAAGACATACTTTATTGCTAGAAGTTTTACTACATCTGATCCAAAAGAAGCTTGGAACATAATTTCCTTTATAGCCAATTACGGATTGACAGGAATTGCAGAAAAATTAAAAGAGGGTATTCCTGCTCAAAGATTGGTTGAAAAAATTAAATATGGAGAATATGTTAAAAAATTAAATATACCTACTTATTTAGTTTTTACTGAAGACCTTGTTGGCAAATTTGCTTGGATTCACTATTTCGGAAGTTATGACTTTGAAAAAAAAGAAGGAAAATTTGGTCCAATTATAGCACCTACTTATTGTGAAATTGTCACAAAAAATGTCTTAGATTGTAAAGATATAAAAACTATTATTGATTTAAATAATGGCATTTTAACTACCCCTACCGGTTCTATACCTATAAGTTTATTTTATCTTAAAACCCCTGAAAAAACTTTTCAAACGAAATTTTTTGAGAGTGGTTATGTAGTTGAAATTATTAAAACTAAAAATACAGGAAATGTTTTTATTTTTGAACCAGCTATTTTTGAAACCTTATTTAATCAAATGTATATACTAAGAAAATATGACACACGATATTTTGAACTTATTTTAGATGATTTTCCTCATGCTGTAGTATATAAAGTAAAAGAAGGTTCTTAAATGAATGAAGAGATTTTAAAAAAGGCAAAAATTTTGATTTCTGCTCTTCCTTATTTTAGGGATTTTTATGGAAAAATTATGGTTATTAAATATGGCGGGCATGCGATGGTAGAAGAGAGTTTAAAATCTGCTTTTGCTCAAGATATAGTATTGATGAAATATGTAGGTATAAGGCCTATTGTAGTCCATGGAGGGGGGCCTCAGATAAATGAGATTATGGAAAAAATGGGATTAAAACCTGTTTTTATAGAGGGACAAAGAGTTACTGATGAAGAAACTATGAATATAGTAGAAATGGTTCTGGTAGGAAAAACAAATAAAAATATAGTGAGTCTTATAAATAAAGCCGGAGGCAAGGCTGTTGGTCTTTCTGGAAGAGATGGAACACTTCTCTTGGCTGAAAAAATGGCTATTTATAGATACACAGGAAATGACAAGCCTCCAGAAATTATTGATATAGGAAAGGTAGGTAAAGTAAAACAAGTAAATCCTGAAATTCTTTATACTCTTATTGAAAAAGGATTTATTCCTGTTATAGCTCCTGTAGGAATAGGAACAGATGGAGAAGCTTATAATATAAATGCTGATCTTGTTGCAGGATCATTAGCCAGTGCTTTAGCTGCAGAAAAGCTTATCTATCTTTCAGATATAGAAGGGGTTAAGGATGAAAGGGGTCATCTTATTTCTACACTTTATTTAGATGAAATAGATAACTTAATAGAAAAAAGAGTAGTAAAAGGAGGAATGATTCCCAAACTTAAAAGTGCTAAAAAAGCACTTCTGTCTGGTGTTAAAAAAGTACATATTATAGACGGAAGAATCCCTCATAGTTTAATAATCGAACTATTTACTGATGAAGGATTAGGCACCCAGATTCTTGTGAGAAAAAGGGGGGATAATTTTGAAATTTAAAATTTTAGAAAAAAGCTATGATCCTAAAAGAATTGAAAAGAAATGGTATAAAATTTGGGAAGAAAAAAAATATTTTGAACCTACTTATGATGAGCATAAACCAAAGTTTTCTATAGTAATTCCTCCCCCTAATGTCACAGGGGCTTTACATATAGGGCATGCTTTAAATAATACACTTCAGGATGTACTTATTAGATATAAAAGAATGGATGGATATGATGTACTTTGGATTCCTGGAACTGACCATGCTGGAATAGCCACACAAAATGTAGTAGAAAAAGAAATAGCAAAAGAAGGACTCACAAGATATGAGCTCGGAAGAGAAAAATTTTTAGAAAGAGTATGGAAATGGAAAGAAGAATATGGAGAAAGAATTATTGACCAATTAAAACAATTAGGTGCAAGTTGTAGCTGGTCTTACACCAAATTTACCATGGATGAAACCCTTTCTCAAGCTGTAAAAGAAGTCTTTGTAAAACTATGGGAAGAAGGGTTAATTTATAGAGGAGATTATATTATAAATTGGTGCCCCAGATGCCACACTGCTCTTGCTGATCTGGAAGTAGAATTTGAAAATATCCCAGGAAAACTTTGGTATATAAAATATCCTTTAAAAGATGAAGAAGGATATATAGTAGTAGCTACTACAAGACCTGAGACAATGTTGGGAGATACTGCTGTAGCAGTAAATCCAGAGGATGAAAGATACAAAAAATTTATAGGTAAAAAAATAAAATTACCCTTAATAGAAAGAATAATTCCTATTATTGGAGATAAAATAGTAGATCCTGAATTTGGAACAGGTGCTGTAAAAATTACCCCTGCTCATGATTTTGCAGATTTTGAAATAGCTAAAAGGCATCAATTACTTTTTGTAAAGGTTATAGACGAAAACGGAAGGATGACTAAGGAAGCAGGTCAGTATGAAGGTCTTGATAGATTTTCTGCAAGAGAAAAAATAATCGAAGATTTGAAAAAACAAGGGCTTCTGGAAAAAGAAGAAGATTATCAACTTGTGTTAGGGCATTGTTATAGATGCAATACCATAATTGAGCCCTTACTTTCAAAACAATGGTTTATCTCTATGAAACCACTTGCTCAACCTGCTATCTCAGCAGTGGAATATGGATTTATAGAATTTATTCCTGAAAATTGGAAAAACCTTTATTTTGATTGGATGAAAAATATAAGGGATTGGTGCATCTCAAGACAAATCTGGTGGGGGCACAGAATTCCTGTATGGTACTGCAATTCTTGTGGTGAAACTATAGTAAGTAAAGAAGAAAAAATAGAAGAATGTCCAAATTGCTACAGTAAAAATCTAAAACAAGATGAAGATGTCCTTGATACCTGGTTTTCATCTGCTCTTTGGCCCTTTTCAACCATGGGATGGCCTAAAAAAACCAAAACTCTTGCTACCTTTTATCCCACTTCAGTTTTAATTACTAGTTTTGACATTATATTTTTCTGGGTAGCTCGTATGATTATGATGGGACTTCATTTTATGGGCCAAATACCATTTAAAAAAGTTTATATCCATGCATTAGTAAGAGATGAAAAAGGACAAAAAATGAGTAAAAGCAGAGGAAATGTGATAGATCCTTTAGAAATGATAGAAAAATACGGAACAGATGCTTTAAGATTTACCCTGGTTGCCCTCGCTGCCCAAGGAAGAGATATAAAACTTTCTGAACCAAGAATAGAAGGTTTTAAACACTTTATTAATAAAATATGGAATGCCAGCAGATTTGTATTAATGAATATAGAAGATTATCCATTTGATAACGGAGAAGAGCTAATTCCTGACAATTTACCCTTATTTTCCAAATGGATTCTTTCAGAATTACACAAAACTATTAAAGAAGTAAGAACAAAATTAGAGGAATTTGAATTTGATCAATCTGCTATGGCAATTTATCACTTTTTTTGGGATAAATTTTGTGATTGGTATCTGGAAGTTTCAAAAATCTATTTAAAGGACTTTAGGTATAGAACAAATACTCAAAAAGTTTTATTAGAAGTTCTTAAAACTTCTTTAAAGCTACTTCATCCTTTTGTTCCTTTTGTTACTGAAGAAATATGGCAATATCTACCAAAAAAAGAAACTGAACATATTATAATAGCAAATTATCCTTTATCTGATGAAAAATTTATAAATAATGAAATTGAAGAAGAAATTCAAATTTTACAAGAATTAATAATAGGAATAAGAAGTATAAAGGCAGAATATAATTTAACTGGAATATCAGAAATAAAGGTTACTTTTAAATCCTCAAAAGAAAGAAGTTTAAATTTAATTGAGGCTCAAAAAGAAATTATTCAATTTTTGACAAAAATTTCCGATATAAAAATAAACAGAAGTTATGAAAGAAAAAAGGGAGAAGTTTCTTTAGTTTTATCTGAAGGTGAGGTATTTATTAATTTAGCTGATTTAATTGATATAGAAAAAGAAAAAATAAGATTAAAAAAGGAAAAACAAAAAATAGAAGAAAAACTTCAAATGATTGAGAAAAAACTTAATAATAAAGATTTTCTTGAAAGAGCTCCAAAAGAGGTTATAGAAAAGGAAAAACTCAGCTATATCCAGTTAAAGGATAGACTTGACAAAATAAACCACTATCTTTCGGAGTTAAGCTAATTTTTATCATTAAATACCATGAACTTTCGAGACAGAAGAATTTATAATCGTTATAAAACAAATTTAAAAGGTAAAATAGCTTTGCCAAAGGGGTCTGCGTTTTCGGTGGATATTATAGATGTAAGTATAGAAGGAGCAAGGTTAAGAACCGATTCTCCGGTGCTAATGTTTGAAGGAGAAGTAATTAATCTTTTAATTAAATGGGATAAACCTATAAAAATTCAAGCAGAAATAAGATGGATAAAAGAAGGAAAATTAAATACTGAATTCGGAGTAAAGTTTATTGAAATGGATATGGCTAATAGAGAAGCTTTAGCCTCTCTTGTTTCTGAACATGCTTTTTCTTCTATTATTAATTCTTCCTCAAGAGAATTTAAAAAGTAAATTTATTGTAAAATTTTAAAACAATATTTATAATGACTTGAAATAATTTTTAAAAAATTGAGGTGAAAATGGAAGAAAAAGATAAAAGGTACTATACTCGGTATAGAATTATTCTGGAAGGAAGGGTTTTTCATGAAAAGGGATTTATTTTACAAGTAGAGGTTTTAGATATTAATATAGAAGGCGTGCGGTTAAGAACAGATTCGGTAATTCCTTTATTGGAAGAAGATAAGGTAGATGTAGTAATTAAATGGAAATCCCCTATAAAGGTAAAAGGAGAAATTAAGTGGATTAAAGAAAATAAACCTTATATTGAATTTGGAGTAAAATTTACTGAAATGGATATGGCTAATAGAGAAGCTTTAGCCTCTCTTGTTTCTGAATATGCTTTGTCTTCCCTTATGAACTCTCATTCTGTATAACAAAATCGTTTTTCTTAAGAATAAAGGTCCTAGAAATCCCTTTTTCTTCCATAGTTACACCAATAAGAGTATCTACCTCTTTCATTACATAAGGATTATGAGTAATTAAAATTATCTGAGAATGTTTTTTAATGAGTGATAAAAGTTTAATAAATTCCATAGAATTTTT
>CAYPPW010000040.1:0-12118 GCA_964412755.1 uncultured Thermodesulfatator sp. | reverse complement strand
TGCTATAAGAGAAGGAGGAAAAACTGTAGGAGCAGGAGTTGTTACTAAAATAATAGAATAAAGAGGTTTAATAAAATGGCAAAAAAGGGAGAAGCAAGAATAATTATACATCTTCAATGTACAGAGTGTAAGAGGAATAATTACACTACTACAAAAAATAGGCGTAATACACCAGATAGATTGGAATTGAAAAAATATTGTCCTTGGGATAGAAAACATACCATTCATAAAGAGGTTAAAAAGTAAGGCAGGCCAGTAGCTCAAGTTGGCAGAGCATCGGACTCCAAATCCGAAGGTTGGGGGTTCAAGTCCCTCCTGGCCTGCCATTAATAATTTTATTTTTTAAAAAATATATGAAACAAACAGAGACAAAGGTTGTTAAAATAGGCAAATCAGAAAATTTAATAAATAAAGGTGTAAAATTTTTAAAAGAGGTTAAAATAGAAGCCAAAAAAATTACTTGGCCTCAAAAAAAACAAGTAATTCTTAGTGCTTTAATGATTATGGCTTTTAGTTTATTTATAGGTGCATATTTAGGAATTTTGGATATAATTTATAATTTTTTAATTTCTCTTTTGGTTAAATAAAATGAGTAAAATTTGGTATTCTGTGCAAGTTTGGTCAGGGTTAGAGGAACAAATAAAAGAGGAGGTAGAAAAATTATTTGAAAGAAAAGGTATCAAAGATAAAATAGAGAAAACTTTCGTTCCACCTACTAAAGAAATAGAATTTGTTTTTTCACCAGATAAACAGGTTACGCAGAGATTTTATTCGGGATATTTTTTGATTTTTGGAGAATTAGATGAAGAAATAAAAGAAGAGATAAAAAAAATAGAGGGTGTGCTTGATATTGTAGGAGGAGATAGAATTTATCTTTTCAGAACTGATGAGATTGAAAAGCTTATTTCTCAATTAGTAGTTGAAGAAATAAAGCCTAAACCAAGATATCAATTTATGCAAGGAGATAGGGTAAGGATAACAGAAGGTCCTTTTGCTAATTTTATAGGAATTGTGGATGAAGTTAAACCGGATAAAGGTAAAGTAAAGGTTTTAGTAAGTATTTTTGGAAGAGAAACTCCTGTAGAGATTGAATTTGCTTATTTGCAGAAGATTTAAGGAGGTATATAAAGGATGGCTAAAAAAGTAATAGCTCAAGTTAAATTACAGCTTCCTGCTGGGCAAGCAACTCCTGCACCTCCAGTAGGTCCTGCTTTAGGTCAACATGGTGTAAATATAATGGAGTTTGTAAAAGCTTTTAATGAAAAAACTCGTAATCAAGAAGGAATGATTATTCCTGTAATAATTACCATTTATGGAGATAGATCTTTTACCTTTGAACTCAAAACCCCCCCAGCTTCTATTCTTTTAAAGAAAGCAGCTGGAATTGAGACAGGAGCACATAATCCTAAAAAAGAAACTGTAGGAAAAATTACAAGAAAACAATTAGAAGAAATTGCAAGATTGAAAATGCAAGATTTAACAGCAAGTTCTTTAGAAGCAGCTATTAAAACAATTGAAGGCACTGCTAAAAGTATGGGTATAGAAATAATAGACTAAAAAGGAGAGAAAAAATGCCAAAAAGAGGTAAAAAATATAAAGAAGCTTTAGGTAAGGTAGATAGAACAAAAAGGTATACTTTTGAGGAAGCAGTTAAGATTGCATTAGAAAATTCTTATGCAAAATTTGATGAAACTGTAGAGGTAGCAGTCAATTTGGGAGTTGATCCTAGGCATGCTGATCAAATAGTTAGAGGTTCAGTGGTGCTTCCACATGGTATAGGAAAAAAAGTAAAAGTCTTAGTTTTTGCAAAAGGAGAAAAAGCTAAGGAAGCTAAAGAAGCAGGAGCAGACTATGTAGGAGATGAAGAATTAATAAAAAAGATACAAGATGGGTGGTTAGAGTTTGATAAAGTGGTAGCAACTCCTGATATGATGCCATCCTTAGGCAAGATTGGTAAAATATTAGGTCCTCGAGGGCTTATGCCAAGTACAAAGACAGGAACAGTAACTTTTGACATAGCAAGAGCAGTTAAAGAAATTAAAGCAGGGAAAATTGATTTTAGAGTAGATAGAGCTGGTGTTGTTCATGCTCCTGTCGGGAAGGTTTCTTTTGGAGAAAAAAAGATTTTAGAGAATCTAGCAGCTTTTTTTGATGCTCTTTTAAAAGCAAAACCTCCTGCAGCTAAAGGACAATATATAAGAGGAGTAGCTATCTCTACTACTATGGGACCAGGAATTAAGATAGAACCTAATGAAGTAAGAAATTTAATACAAAAATATTCAGGAGATTAATAAAATATTAAGCCCCTTGAGATCCTTCCAAAAGAAGGGTTATTCTTGGGGCCTAAGACAAGTAGGTGCTTTTAAAAGGCTTAAATGGGATGAAATCCCAGCCTACTTAGAGGCAAAAAGGATACCCTTTCAAAAAATAGATAAAGGAGGTTAAATTTGCTTACCAAGGCTAAAAAGATAGAAATTGTTAAAAATTTAAAAGAAAAATTACTAAATTCTCAAGGTATATTTGTAACTTCTTTTAATGGTTTTACTGTGGCAGAAAGTAACGAGATTAGAAAATTAATAAGAGAAAAAGGAGGAGAATTTAAAGTAATAAAAAATACTCTAATTAAGATAGCTTCCCAAGAAACTCCAGTTCAAATAATAAATGAATATGTAGAAGGTCCAACAGCTTTAATAATTGCTTATCAAGATCCGGTTGAGGTAGCTAAAGTTTTAAATAATTTCATTAAAACTCATCCATCTTTGAAATTAAGAGGTTTTATAATTCAAGGAAAAGGTTTCAAAGCAGAGGCTATAGAGGATTTAGTAAAATTACCTCCTAAACATGTACTTATAGCTCAATTGCTTGGTACTTTTCAAGCACCAATTGCTAATTTTATAGGTGTTCTTTCCGGTATTATAAGAAACTTTTTATATGTTCTTAAGGCTATACAAGATAAAAAATCAAAAGAAAAATAAAAACAAAAGGAGGTTAAAAGATGCCAGTAACAAAAGAAGAAGTAATTGAGTTTATTGCTAACATGAGTGTTTTAGAATTAGCCCAGTTTATTAAAGAATTAGAAGAAAAGTTTGGAGTTACTGCCGCAGCTCCGGTTGCAGCAGTAATGAGCGCTGCTCCACAGGTAAGTGTAAGTGAAACAGTTCCAGCAGAAGAAGAAAAAACAGAATTTGATGTTATACTAGCTGAGATTGGATCAAATAAAATAAATGTTATTAAAGTAGTAAGAGAAATTACAGGGTTAGGATTAAAAGAAGCTAAAGAACTTGTGGAATCAGTTCCTAAACCTGTAAAGACAGGAATTTCTAAAGAGGAAGCTCAAGAAATTAAGAAAAAATTAGAAGAAGCAGGAGCAAAGGTAGAAATTAAGTAGAGAATTTAGAATATTTTAATTAATTTAAAGGAGGGAAGTTATAGGAAATGTTTAATTATAACCAGAGAATAAGGAAAAATTTCGCTAAAATAAAGCAAATACAAGATTTACCAGATCTTTTAAAAATTCCTAAAGAATCTTATAATAGATTTCTTCAATCAAATACTCCTCCTGATAAAAGACAAGAAATAGGTATTCATAGGTGTTTTTTGAGTGTTTTTCCTATAAAAGATTATTCTGAAACTGCATTTTTAGAATATTTAGATTATAAGATTTTGCCTCCTGAAAATGATCCTGATGAAGCAAAAGAGAAAGGTTTAACTTATGAGTCACCTATGAAATTGAGAGTTAGGTTAGTTACTTATGATCTTGATCCTGAAACCGGAATAAAGAGTATTAAAGACATAAAAGAACAAGAGATTTATTTTGGTAATATTCCTGTAATGACTGAAGATGGAAGATTTATAATTAATGGAACTGAAAGGGCTATAGTAAATCAGATTCAAAGATCTCCTGGGGTAATTTTTGAGAAAGATAAGACTCATGCCAAAGCAGGGAAATTAACTTATATCGCAAGAGTTATTCCAACAAAGGGATCTTGGTTAGATTTCATATATGACTATAAAGGAAGATTTTTGGTAAGAATTGATAAAAGAAAAAATATTCCTGCTACTGTGTTTTTAAAGGCTCTTGGATTAAATGATGAACAAATTCTTTCTCTATTTTATCCTACTGAAAAATATAGAATTTTAGAGGACGGAGTAGAAAAAGAAATAGATTATGAATTACTAACTGGACAAAAGGCTTTAATAGATATTATCCATCCTGAAAGTGGTGAAGTTTTGGTCAAAAAAGGAAAAGTGATAAGTACAGGATTAATTAAAAAGATTAAACAAGCTGGATTAAAAGTATTAAAGTTTTCTGATGAAATTATAATAGGGAAAACTTGTGCTAAAGAAGTCATTGATTCAGAAACAGGTGAAATATTAATCGAAATTAATGAAGAAATTACTGAAGAAAAACTTAAACTTTTAAGAGAAAGAAACATAAAGGAAATTGAAGTACTTTTTATGGATACCCATCGATATACGCCTTCTTTAAGAGATGGTTTAAAAGCGGATAAAATAAAAAATAGAGAGGAAGCATTAATAGAAATCTATAAAAAAATGAGACCCTCAAATCCTGTAACCTTAGAAGTAGCTGAGGCTTACTTTAGGTCCTTGTTTTTTGATCCAGCTACTTATGATCTTTCTGAAATAGGAAGGTATAAAATAAATTTAAGGTTAAATTTGGATATTCCCATTACTCAGAGAGTTCTTACATTAGAAGATATAGTTGCTATTTTAAAGGAACTCATTCGAATGAGAGAAAATGAAGAAGAGGGGGATGATATAGATAGTCTGGCAAATAGAAGAGTTAGATCAGTAGGAGAATTAGTAGAAAATCAATTTCTAATTGGTTTAATGAGAATGGAAAGAATTATAAAGGAAAAACTTCAACTTCAAGAAATAGAAGGATTGACTCCAGCTGATCTTATTAACAGTAAACCTGTAATAGCTGCAGTGAAAGAATTTTTTGCTCAGGGTCAATTATCTCAATTTATGGACCAGACTAATGTTCTTTCTATGATTACTCATAAAAGAAGATTATCTGCCCTTGGTCCAGGTGGTTTAACTAGAGAAAGAGCAGGATTTGAAGTGAGAGACGTACATCCCAGCCATTATGGAAGAATTTGTCCTATTGAAACACCAGAAGGACCTAATATTGGACTTATTGTTTCACCTACCACCTATGCTCAAACAAATCCTTATGGTTTTCTAGAAACTCCTTATAGGTTAGTAAAAAAAGGAAAAGTAAGTGATCAAATTATATATTTGAATGCTGCTGAAGAAAAAGATTTAGTTATTGCTCAATCAAGTATCAGAATTGATAAAGAAGGCAATATTATAGATGAGTATGTACCTGCAAGAAAAAATGGAGAATTTATTATTGCCCATAAAGACGAAGTAGACTTAGTTGACCTATTTCCTGCTCAAGTTGTAAGTGTATCAAGTTCGCTTATTCCTTTTTTAGAACATGATGATGCTAACCGTGCACTTATGGGTTCTAATATGCAAAGGCAAGCTGTACCTTTATTAAAGCCCAAAGCACCTATTATTGGATCTGGAATGGAAAGATCAGTTGCTTTGAACTCTGGGTATCTTTTGATAGCTGAAAAAGATGGAGTAGTAGAAGATGTAGATGGTACAAGAATTGTAATAAGATATGAAGGAAAAGACGGAAAGTTTCCAGAAATTAAAATATATGAGCTTATAAAATGGAGAAGGTCAAACCAAAATACTACTTTTAATCAAAGGCCGGTGGTAAGACCTAAACAAAGAGTTAAAAAGGGTGATATTTTAGCAGATGGTCCTTCTATGGATTATGGAGAATTAGCCTTAGGAAAAGATGTTTTAGTAGCTTTTATGCCTTGGAAAGGTTATAATTTTGAAGATTCAATTATAATTTCGGAAAGATTAGTAAGAGATGATGTATTTACATCTATTCATATTGAGGAATTAGAATGTATAGCAAGAGAAACTAAGTTAGGAAGAGAAGAAATTACAAGAGATTTATCAAATGTAGGAGAGGAATTAATTTCAAATTTAGATGAAAGCGGAATTGTTAAAATAGGAACTTATGTAAAGCCAGGAGACATTTTAGTAGGTAAGGTTACTCCTAAAGGAGAAACTTCCCTTACTCCTGAAGAAAAGCTTTTGAGAGCTATTTTTGGAGAAAAAGCAAGGGATGTTAAAGATACATCTTTAAGAGTTCCTGCAGGTATCGAAGGTATTGTAATAGATACAAAAATTCTTACTCGAAAGGGTTTAGAAAAAGACATAAGAGCTAAACAAAAAGAAGATGAAGCTATTGCCAAATTATTAAGAAATCAAGCAGATATTTTAGAAATTTTAAAAAGAAATTTAATTATAAGTTTGGCTAAGGTTTTGGAGGGAGACAAAGCTATTAAAAACTTAGAGAAAGAAGGAGAAATATATATCAAAAAGAAAACAGAATTTACTTTTGAGGTTTTAAACTCCATTCCGGCTTCCATTCTTTTGAAATTAAAAGAAGTTGTACCTCAATCTAAAAAAGAGATAGTTTCAGAACTTTTAGAAGCTTTTGAGAAAAAGAGAAAAGAAATTGTTGAAGAATATGAAGCTAAAATAAACAAAATTAAAAAAGGAGACGAGTTACCACCAGGTGTTTTAAAAATAGTGAAAGTATATATAGCTATGAAAAGAAAACTTCAGCCAGGTGATAAAATGGCTGGAAGACATGGAAATAAAGGAGTTATTTCTAAAGTAGTTCCTATAGAAGACATGCCTTATTTACCAGATGGTACTCCTGTAGATATGATTCTTTCTCCTTTAGGGGTTCCATCTCGTATGAATATAGGTCAACTTTTAGAAACTCATCTAGGGTGGGCTTGTAAAGAATTAGGGAAAAAACTTTCTAAACTTGCAGAAGAATATCAAATAGAAAGTATAAAAGCTCTTTTGAAAGAAATTTTCAGTGAAGAAGAATATGAAAGATTAGTAGAAGGCAAAAGTGAGGAAGAAATAATAGAATTAGCTAAAGGTTTTATGGATGGAATTTATATAACTACACCTGTTTTTGCAGGAGCTAAGGAAGAAGAAATAAAGAAGTGGTTAAAGCTTGCAGGATTAAATGAAAATGGGACCACTATACTTTATAATGGGATGACAGGAGAACCCTTTAAAGAGCCTGTTACTGTAGGTTATATGCATATGCTTAAACTCCATCATTTAGTTGATGATAAAATTCATGCTCGTTCTACAGGACCATATTCTTTAATTACCCAACAACCCTTAGGAGGTAAATCACAGTTTGGAGGACAAAGATTAGGAGAGATGGAAGTTTGGGCAATAGAGGCATATGGGGCTGCTTACACACTTCATGAATTTCTTACTGTTAAAAGTGATGATGTGGAAGGAAGAAGTAAAATGTATGAAAAATTAGTAAAAAGTAAAAATTTCTTAGAAGGAGGAATGCCAGAGAGTTTTAGAGTATTAACTAAAGAATTACAGGGGCTTTGTTTGGATGTAGAATTAATAGAAGAATAAGGGGGGATTAAATAAATGAAAGAACTTTTAGCAATTTTAGAAAAACCCAAAGATTTAATGAAAATTAGAGCTATAAAAATAGGGATAGCTTCTCCTGAAAAAATAAGAGAGTGGAGTTATGGGGAAGTAAAAAAACCAGAAACAATAAATTATAGAACCTTAAAACCCGAGAAGGACGGGCTTTTTTGTGCTAAAATTTTTGGGCCTATTAGAGATTTTGAATGTTTATGTGGAAAATATAGAGGAATGAAACATAGAGGTGTAATCTGTGAAAAATGTGGAGTTGAAGTTATCCAGAGTAAAGTTAGAAGAGAAAGAATGGGTCATATAGAACTTGCTTCTCCTGTTGCTCATATCTGGTATTTAAGAAGTATCCCTAGTAAGTTAGCACTTATTCTTAATATGACTTTAAAAGAAGTTGAGTCTATACTTTATTTAGAAAAATATATAGTTACAAAAAGTGATGTAGAGGAATATCCAATTGGGACTATTTTAACTGAAGAAAAATATCATATTTTAAAGGAACAATATGGAGAAAAAATAATTATTAATACAGGAGCTGAAGCAATTAATGAATTATTAAATTCTTTAGATTTAGACAAGTTAATTCAAGAGATAACCTTAGAAATGCAATCTACGCAAAGTGAAGCAAGGAGAAAAAAATTAGGTAAACGTTTACAATTAGTAAGAGCATTTAAACAATCTGGGAACAGGCCAGAATGGATGATTTTAAAAGTAATACCAGTTATTCCTCCTGAATTAAGACCTTTGGTTCCTTTAGAGGGAGGAAGATTTGCTACATCAGATCTTAATGATCTTTATAGAAGGGTTATTAATAGAAATATGAGACTTAAAAAACTTATAGAGCTTGATGCTCCTGAAATAATTTTAAAAAATGAAAAAAGAATGCTTCAAGAGGCAGTAGATGCTCTTTTTGATAATGGAAGACGTGGAAGACCTGTTACAGGGCCTAATAGAAGACCTCTTAAAAGTTTATCAGATGTATTAAAAGGTAAACAAGGAAGATTTAGACAAAATCTATTGGGAAAAAGGGTTGATTTTTCCGGTAGATCAGTAATAGTAGCTGGTCCAGAATTGAGAATGCATCAATGTGGTCTTCCTAAAAAAATGGCTCTTGAACTTTTTAAGCCTTATATTTATGGATGGCTTGAAAGACAAGGATATGCTACTAATATAAAAACAGCTAAAAGATTGGTAGAAGAAGAACATCCTGCTGTATGGGATGCGTTAGAAGAAATTGTTAAAGAATATCCTGTTATGTTAAATCGTGCTCCTACACTTCATAGACTTGGTATTCAAGCTTTTGAACCTGTATTAATTGATACGAAAGCTATTCAATTACATCCTTTGGTATGTGTAGCTTATAATGCAGATTTTGACGGAGATCAAATGGCAGTTCATATTCCTCTTTCAATAGAAGCCCAACTTGAAAATAGAGTATTAATACTTTCCACTAATAATATTCTTCTTCCTGCTAACGGAATTCCTATTGTATATCCTACACAAGATATGGTATTAGGTTTGTTCTATATGACTCTGGAAAAACCTTTTGCTAAAGGAGAAAATAAAATTTTTAAAGATAAAGATGAAGTAATTTTAGCCTATCAAACAGGTGCTGTTGATTTACATGCTAAAATAAAAGTTAAAATGAATGGTAAATTAGTTGACACTACTGTAGGAAGAGTAATCTTTTCCACTATTGTTCCTGAAGAAATAGATTTTGAAGAATATAATAAACCTCTCACTAAAAAAGAATTGCAAAAATTAATAAATCTTTCCTATCATAAAGCAGGATTGAAAAAAACCGTAATTTTTGCTGATAAATTAAAAGATTTAGGTTTTAGTGAAGCTACAGAAGCAGCGCTTTCTATAAGTATAGATTATTTAACCATTCCGAAGAAAAAAGTTGAAATTATAGAAGCTGCAGAAAAGAAAATTGCAGAAATTTGGCAACAGTATAGAGAAGGTCTTATAACTGAAAGTGAAAGGTATAATAAAGCAGTTGATATATGGGCTAATGCTACTGAAAAAGTTACAGAAGAAATGATAAAAGAAATGGAAAAAAAGGAATATATTGGTCCAGATGGTCAAAAAATAGAAGGACCAAGTTTTAATCCAGTATATATGATGGCTTTTTCAGGTGCTCGCGGATCTAAAGATCAAATTAGACAACTTGCAGGAATGAGAGGGCTTATGGCTAAACCCTCAGGAGAAATTATTGAAACTCCCATTAAAAGTAATTTTAGAGAAGGGCTTTCAGTAATAGAATATTTTGTCTCAACACATGGAGCTCGTAAAGGATTAGCAGATACAGCTTTAAAAACTGCAAATGCAGGATATTTAACTCGTAAATTAATAGATGTTGCTCAGGACTGTATGGTTACGGAAGAAGATTGTGGAACTATTGATGGAATAGAAATCACTCATCTTATTGAAGCTGGTGAAATTATAGAACCTGTTTGGGATAGGGTTTTAGGTAGAGTTGCTCTTGAAGATATTGTTGATCCCTTAACTGGAGAGATATTGGTAAAAGCTAATGAAGAAATAGACGAAGCAGCTGTTAAAAAGCTAAAAGATGCAGGTATTGAAAAAGTAGTTATTCGGTCAGTTCTTACTTGTGAATCAAAATATGGAGTATGTAGGAAATGTTACGGAAGAGATCTTGCTACAGGAAGATTAGTAGAAATAGGAGAAGCTGTTGGTATAATAGCTGCTCAATCTATTGGGGAACCGGGAACACAACTTACTATGAGGACTTTTCACATTGGGGGTGCTGTAGGAAAGGCATTAGAGCAAAGTGAACATAGAGCTCAAGTACAAGGTAAAGTCAGATTTTTTAATTTGAGATTGGTAACTAAAAACGACGGAAGTTTAATTGCTTTGAATAGACAAGGAGAAATAGCTATAGAAAGTCCTGATGGAAGAATATTAGAAAGATATCCTGTTATTTATGGAGCAAAAGTAAAAGTAAAAGAAGGTCAAGAGGTAAAACCAGGGGATCTACTGGTAGAATGGGATCCCTATACCACACCTATTATTGCAGAAATAGATGGTAGGGTAAAATTTGGAGATATTATTGATGGAGTAACAGTAGATGAAAAAACTGATCCTACTACAGGAAGAATAAGTATAATTGTAAGAGATTATAAACTTACAGACTATCGTCCCAGAGTTTCACTTAAAGATGAAAAAGGAAGAACCAAAGATCTTCCCTATGGAAGAGGTAAAGCTCGTTATGAACTTCCAGTAGGAGCTATAATTAGCGTTCAAGAAGGAGATTATGTTTATGCAGGAGATGTAATAGCAAGAATTCCTAGAGAAACCCTTAAAGCTAAAGATATTACTGGAGGATTACCTAAAGTTACAGATCTTTTTGAAGCTCGTAAACCTAAAGAATATGCTATTATTAGTGAAATTGACGGAAAAGTGGTTTTTGAAAAAGAAGTTAGAGGTAAGAAAAAAATAGTGATTCAGCCAGAAATAGGAGAATCTCAAGAGTATTTTATTTCAAAGGGTAAGCACATTGTAGTAAGAGAAGGAGATATAGTAAAAGCAGGGGATTCTTTAATAGAAGGTTCTCCAAATCCTCATGATATTTTGAAAGTTAAAGGCTTGAAAGGAGTTGCAAGATTTTTAGTTGAGGAAATACAAGAAGTTTATAGATTGCAAGGGGTAAAAATAAATGATAAACATTTTGAGGTAATTGTAAGACAAATGCTTAAAAAGGTTAAAATTAAAGAAACAGGAGATACTAATTTTATGATAGGAGAAATTGTAGATAAAGTAAAATTTGAGGAAGAAAATGAAAGAGTATTAGCTATTGGTGGAAGACCTGCAGTAGCTGAACCAGTAATACTTGGTATTACTAAAGCTGCTTTATTAACAGATTCTTGGCTTTCTGCTGCTTCTTTCCAAGAAACTACTAGGGTTTTGACAGAAGCTTCTATTGGAGGAAAAATAGACTATCTTAGAGGATTAAAAGAAAATGTAATAATAGGAAGATTAATTCCTGCAGGAACAGGAAGAATAGTTTATGAAGAAAAAGGGTGGATATAATTTTTTATTTTTTTAATCCTAAATTCTGAATAAGATTTTGATATCTTTCAAAATCTTTTCTTTTTAGATAATTAATAAGGGCTCTTCTTTGCCCTATTAACTTCATAAGTCCCCTTCTTGAATGAAAATCTTTACGATGGGTTTTTAGATGTTCTTCTAATTGTTTAATTCTTACACTTAAAAGAGCAATTTGTACTTCAGGAGAACCTGTATCATTAGGATGACGTTTAAATTTTTCTATTATTTCTCTTTTCACTTCAGGATCTAAAGCCATTTTTTCCTCCTTTCCTCACCTTTTAAATATTATACTATAATTTTAGAAAATAAAAAGATATTCTTTATTTTTAAAATAAATATAATGTTATAATAAATATTATTTAATATTTGACTTTTTTAATAATCCATATATAATTTTAAAATCAATTTGGAATTTTTCTTTTGTTAAGATCCAAAAATTTAAAATGAAAGACAAAATTAGTGTAATTATTCATTTTCCTGCTGGTAAAGAACCAAAAATCATAAGTTT
>CAYPPW010000039.1:0-12705 GCA_964412755.1 uncultured Thermodesulfatator sp. | reverse complement strand
GTGTAAAGGATATTTTATTAAATTCAAAAAGCTAACAAATAAAAGGAGAAAGTTTAGAGATTGGAGAAAAGAAAAAAAGGAAAGTGTTTTTAAAAATTTATAAAAATTAGAAGAATAGGATTTTAAAAAATCTACAACTTCATTAATAAGCCAGTTAGGAGTTGAAGCTCCAGCAGTAATTCCAATACTTTCACACTTATTTAATTCTTTTATAGGTATATCTTCAGTTTTTTCTACTAAAAAAACTTTTTTTCCTTCTTTTTTAGCAATTTCAGCAAGTCTATTTGTATTAGCACTAAATTTTCCTCCTATTACAATTATAGAGGAACATATTTTACTTAATCTTCTAACTTCATTTTGTCTAACTTCTGTGGCATTACAGATAGTATTTATAACTTCTCCAGAAGGATAACGAGATAAGATGGTTTTAGAGATTTCATGGAATACTTTTTCATCTTGTGTTGTCTGTGAAAGAATTACATAGTTATTTAAATTAGGAAGATTTTCTATTTCTTCCATAGAACTTATTACATATCCCTTTCCTTCACAATAACCTAAAATTCCTTTAACCTCAGCATGATTTTTATCTCCTACTATTACTACTTCTTTTCCTTCAGATATAGCTTTTTTAGCTAAAGCTTGTACTTTTGAAACTCTCGGGCATGTTCCATCTATTATTTCATAATTTTTAGAAAGTACTTCCTTTTCTTTGGGTGGTATTCCATGAGCTCTAATTATACATATTCCTGAAGAGAATTCTTTTTCAGTTTTATTATCTAATATTTTTATTCCTAATTTAGACAAAAGTTCTAAAGTTTGAGGATTATGAATAAGAGGTCCATAGGTATAAATAGGGAATTTTTTTTTATTAAGGGCATTTAGAACAAGATTTACAGCTCTTCTTACCCCCATGCAGAAACCAGCTTTTTTAGCTATTTTGATTTTCATTTTAAACTGGGAAGAATTTCTTTTTCTAAATTTTCAATAATTCCCTTTTCAGCCATACTATAATAACCATCTTTACCAATTATAATATGGTCAAGGATTTTACATTGTAGGAGATAGCCTGCTAATATTAAATTTTTAGTAAATTTAATATCTTCTTTTGATGGAGTAGGGTCTCCTGAGGGATGATTATGAACTAATATTATAGAGGAAGCTTTTTTTTCAAATGCTTTAGTAAATATTTCTCTTGGATAACAAGTACTTTCAGTAATAGTACCTTCAAAGAGTTTTTCTATATCAAGAATTTTAGATTTAGAAGAAAGAAAAATAACTTTTAAAGTTTCTCTAGCAAGACTTTGCATCTCATATTTTAAATAATGATAAACTTCCTCTGGAGACTTTAAATATTCACTTTTAAGGGCTTTATTTTTTAAATATCTTCTAGCAACCTCTTTTATTACCTTTAAAGGCAAAGCAGATTTTTCTTTAAGACCTTTAAATTTAGATAACTCTTCAATAGGTGCATCAAGAACCTTATCCAATGTTTTATAATGAGATAAAAGATTTCTGGCAAGTTTTCTTGTGTCTTTATAAGGAATATTTAGCATAAGTAAAAGTTCAAGGAGATCTTCGTCAGTAAAAGATTCAGGACCATTTTTCAAAAATCTTTCTTTTACTCTTTTTCTGTGACCTTTTGCTTTTTCGTAAGCACTTAAAAGAATTTTTTCTTTTTTGATATCCATTCTTCAGAACCTTAATCTAACTTTAGCTTTTTCCTTAATTTGGAAATTTCCAGTATTTATATTATAAAATAATCCTCTCCCTTTTACTACTAAATCTTTCTTTTTAACCAATATTTCTCCATCAGTTAAAATTAAGTTTTTTTGAGGGAAAAAAGTAAGTTCTGAAGTTTTTATTTCTCCATGTTCGAGAGTTATTAAATAAACATTGTTTTTTAAAACAAATTTATCTTCTTTTTTATCATAAAATCCATTGTCTGCCCATATTTCAAGATTTTTTTCTTTATTGATGATATATATTTTTTTTGCTTCAAAGGAGAGCTCATCCTTTTGAATAAATTCCTTGATTTTGAAATTCCAAATAAGTTTTTCTTTTTTATAAAAATAGTATTCCAAATCAGTAGCAAATATTTTAAATGATAATGAAAGGGATGGTCTAAATAAAAAAGCTAAGATAAGTAAAAATTTAATAATTCTTCCCATTTACCCTTAGCCTTTAAAATGAGTTCACAAACTTCCCTTACAGCTCCAGAACCACCTGGATAACGAGTAATATAATCAACATATTTATTAACAGGATCCCATGCATTGGGGACTCCTATGGCAAGTCCTACTCTTTTTAAAATAGGAAGATCAATCCAATCATCTCCTATATAAGCTACTTCCTCATCTTTTAACCCTTTTTCTTTTAAAATTTTTTTATAAGAGTCAATTTTAGATAATTCTCCTTGGATTACTAATTTTATACCTAACTCTTTTGATCTATGTTCAACAACTTGAGAGAATCTACTTGATATAATACCAACTTCTACTCCAATTTTTTGTAATAACTTGATTCCCATCCCATCAAGTACATAAAAATTTTTTATTTCTTCTCCCTTTGAATTTATTATAATTTTACCTTCAGTTAATACTCCATCTACATCTAAAAGTAAAAGTTTGATTTTTTTAGCTTTTTCAAGTATAGCTTCAGGATATTCCATATTTTTCTACTACTGTTCTTAAATCTTTAATTTGAGATAAAATTTCATGTAGATTAGAAAGATGTAAGGAATTAGGTCCATCGCACAAAGCTTTTTCTGGTTCTGGATGGACTTCCATAAAAATTCCATCTACTCCTACTGCTACAGCTGCTCTTATTAAATAAGGAATAAATTCTCTTTCCCCTGAAGATTTTCCTTCTGCTGCTCCAGGGAGTTGAACACTGTGAGTAGCATCAAAAATAACTTTAGCTCCCAATTTTTTCATAATAGGAATTGACCTAAAATCTACTACAAGATTTCTATAGCCAAAAGAATAGCCTCTTTCAGTAAGAAAGATTTCCGAAGAATTAAAAGATTTTGCTTTTTCAAGAACATATTTCATATCCCATGGCGACATGAACTGGCCTTTTTTAATATTAATAGGTTTTCCTGTTTTTGAAGCAGAGATTATTAAATCTGTTTGTCTACAGAGAAAAGCAGGAATTTGAATAATATCTACTACTTCAGCTACAGGATTGACTTGCCAGGTTTCATGCACATCAGTTGTAATTTTTATACCTGTTTTATTTTTTATCTCTTGTAGCCAAAAAAGACCCTTTTCAAGTCCAGGACCTCTATATGAATAAAGAGAAGTTCTGTTTGCTTTGTCAAATGAGGCTTTAAAAACAAGTTCAAAACCAAAAAAGGGAACTAAATCTTTTAAAAATTGAGCAATATAAAGGGCATTTTCAAAATCTTCAAGTACACAAGGCCCCGCTATAATAAGAAAATTTTTCATAAAGGATTATATAAAAATTTTTATTTTTTAAAATTATTTTATAATCAAAAATAAACTCCGCAACTTATGAAGTATCTAAATTTTGAGAAAAATTATATAAGAAAAAAATGGAAAAATAAGATTTCTATAGCCTTGGTTTTTCCTAATTATTATAAAGTAGGTATGTCTAACTTAGGGTTTATTTACATATATGAAAGTCTTAATAAATATAAAGAAATAGTATGTGAAAGGATATTTTTGCCAGAAAAGCAAGAACCTCCTAAATCTTTAGAAAATAATAGAATTCTTAAAGATTTCGATTTTATTCTATTTTCTATTCCTTTTGAATTAGATTATGTGAATGTAATAAAGATTCTTAATTTAGGAGGAATTTTATTAGATCCCTTAAAAAGAAAAGAAATTATAATTGCTGGAGGCATAGCTACTTGGCTTAATCCTGAACCTTTAGCACCTTTTGTTGATGGGTTTTTATTAGGAGAATGGGAAGAAATAGAAGAAAAAATAATACCTTTGTGTTTAAAATATTATTTCAATAAAAAGAAATTTTTAGAATATCTCAATGAATATCCCTTTTCCTATGTTCCACATTTAGAAAATAAAAAATCTATAAAAATAATCAAAAGTAAAAATTTAAAAAAAGTTATTTATTCTGAAATTATTAGTGAACAGGCAGAGTTTCGTAATAGTTATCTTATAGAGGTTTCTAAAGGATGTGGAAGGGCTTGTAGATTTTGTGCTATAGGTTTTCTTTCTAGGCCTCCACGAAGTCATCTTTTAGAAAAACTTGAAGAAGTAATAGAAAAAATACCTCAAGGAGCAAAAGTTGGTTTAATAGGATTAGAATTTGCTGATAAAAAAGAGGTTTTAGCTATAGGCAAAAGACTTTTAGAAAAAAACTGCCTTCTAACATTTTCCTCTTTAAGAATTGATGCCTTAAGTGAAGAATTTTTGGAATTATTTAAAGGTTTAAAAAGTATTGCTATAGCTCCTGAAACAGGTTCAGAAAGAATTAAAAAAATAATAAATAAAAACTTAACAGAAGAAGAAATATTTTTTGCATTAAATAAATTTCAAGAAAAGGGACTTAAAAAAGTGAAAATTTACTTTATGTTAGGACTTCCCTTTGAAACAGAAGAGGATTTAGAAGAAACCATTAAATTAGTGAAAAAAATCTTAAACAAGAAATTTAAACTTAATTTTTCTTTTTCTTTTTCTTTTTTTGTTCCTAAACCACATACTCCCTTTCAATGGTATCCTTTTTTAAATTTTAATGAACTTAAACAAAAAGAAAGGTTTATCAAAAAGAAACTAAGTTATGTAAAAAATATTAAAATAGAAAATCCTCAATCTGCTTATTTTCAGGCTATAATTGCAAGAGGTGATAAAAGATTAAAGGAATTTCTAATTTTAAAAGCAAAAGGAGAAAGTTTTAAAAGGTGTTTAAAATTTATACCTGACCTTAATGAAATTTTAGTTCCTCAAAATTCATTGGATAATTTTTTTCCTTGGGATAAAATTGATACAGGAATTAAAAAAGAGTTTCTCTGGAAAGAATGGTTAAAAGCTAAAGCTGAACAATTAACTCCATTTTGTAATTTAGGCAGATGTCATCTTTGTGGGGTTTGTTAAAATTTTATGAATAAGTATTAGATAATCTCTTAAATGCCTAATAATTAAAAATCTATTTCTTACTCTTTCTTTACCGTATAATCCCATAGTTTTTATAAATTCTTTGTTAGCTAAAAGTTGTTTTATTCTCATAGCGGTTCCTTCAATACTATTTACTAAATATCCAGTAATTCCGTGAACAATTTGTCTTTTAATTCCTCCTATATTGGAACCTACTACCGGTTTTTCTTTCCACATAGCCTCAGAAACTACAAGTCCAAAACCTTCTTTTATAGACTTTTGTACTACCACAGTAGAACCTCTTTGGAATGCATTAATTTCTTTATGACTGTCAGGAGGAAGGTTAAGAATAAATATATCTTTTTCATCAGCAGTTAAATTTAAAAGTTCTTTATATACATTTTCTCCTTCTGGATCATCAGAGGCAAAAGAACCAACTAATATCAATTGGGAGTCATATTTCTTTTTAACAAGCTTATAAGCAGAAATAACTCCAAAAGGGTCTTTTAATCTGTCAAAACGTGACACCTGAGTAATAACAGGCTTTTCAGGATCTATTCCGAATTTAGCTAAAATATTTTTTGTTTCCTCTTTTGATAATTGAACATTTTTAGGATGAAGAGGATCTATAGATGGAGGAACAATATAAGTAGGGATTTTAATTCCTCTATATACAAATTCAGGCATATGGAAAATACAAGCATCATAAGCATTTATAAAATTTTCTAAAAAATCCCAAGCTTGTGGATTAGGTGCTGAGGTATCTATATGACATCTCCAGATCCATTTTTGACCTGGTTGTTTTTTAATAACTAACCCTATAGGTTGGGGATCATGAATAAATATTACATCATAATTATCTGTATTTATTTTATTCATATTTTCATAAATAATTTTTAAATAATGAACAATTTCCTCACTTTCTATAGGAATTGAGAAGGAAAGATGAAGAAGATTATGTAATTTTTTAGTAAAATTAAAAAATTTTTCATCTCCTTTAATCACTTTCCAATCTGCTTTTATTTCTAATTCCCTCATTAAAGGTACAATTCTACTTAATATCTCAGCTACTCCTCCTCCCTTATAAGTAGAATTTACATGAAGAATTCTTAAGTTTTTGACCTTCTCAGCCAAAATAAAAAGTTCATTAATACTTTCTTCTCCTACAAAAGGAATATATTTTTTTATCATTCCTTACATTCTAAAATTTTAGTAATTTCCTTTTTAATTTCATACAGATTCATACTATAAATGTCTAATTTATTTATTAATTCTGCTTTTTTAGCCTCACCTATAGAAAGAAGCCAAGAAGAATAATCATTTATTAAAGTTTTATTTTCTATTCGGGAAGTCACCAAGTGATAAAAAACCGAATTTATACTTGATTTTTTAAATTTTTTTATAAATTCCTCTAAATTATCAGCAGGATTTTTATATTCAATAATTTCTCTATCTACAGTAATAAAAAAGAAAGGTTCAATAATATTTCCTTCTAAATGTTTATCATAGTTTTCTTCTAAAATTTTTATTAATGAGATTCTTAATTCTTCTAAATCAAAATATTCAATTGGATCTACAATAGAAATTTTTTCAGCTAAAGCAAGATAATTGTTCTTATATAGCCAATAGGAAAAGCTATTGTTATAAAAAGTAGGCAAGTTATGATAATTGAAAATATTTACATACATGTGATAAAAAATAGAAAATTTATCAATCCATTTTAAAGTCTCTATAAAGTCTTTTAAGGAAAGAACTTTTATTCCTGTAGATTTAGGAACCCAGAATTCAGCTTTAAAAATAAAAGGTTTACTCATTTAATTTAATAAGTATTCTATTAAATTTCTAACCTCCATGTAAGACTTAGCACAGTATTTAGCAAAAGATTTACCTATTCCTACTTTTATAGTAATTGCATTTTCAGGTAAAGCCCTAAATAAATCTTCATCGGTGGTATCATCTCCTATAGCCAGAATGAAGTCATAATTTTTATCTTTTAAAAAGATATTAGCAGCTACTCCTTTGTCAATTCCGGATGGTCTTACTTCTATAATTTTATCTCCCAATATTAAATTTAATTCCATATCCTTTGTAAGAATAAGGAGCTCCTTAATTAATTCAGGAATTCTTAAATTAACTAATTCAGGGTCAGTATTTCTATAATGAAAAACTATTGAAAGTTCTTTTTCTTCAATAAAAGATTGTGGTAAACGCTCTACATAAATTTTCAATATATTTTTTATAGGAGATTTAAATTCAGGTGAAATATTAATCAAAGATTCCCAATCCTTTTTATATCTTTTTATAAATATTCCATGTTCAGAAATGAAATTTAATCTTATTCCATCAAACCATTTTAAAAGATCTTCTTTTTTTCTTCCAGAAATTATAACTACTTCTGTATTGGGACAAGATGAAAGAGCCAAAAGAATTTTTTTAAGTTCATTATCAGGAGCAGCAAGATATGGTTTTGAAGCAATAGGCACAAGGGTTCCATCATAATCTAAAAAAATGATTTTATTTAAGGCTTTATCAAAAGATTCCTTTATTTTTTTTAAATGGATACTTAGTAATTTTGCGGTAAAAATTTCTCTCTCTTCTTTAAGTAATTCTAAAGTATCCAGAAAATCTTTACCCCATTTAAGTATGTCATATTTTTTAAGTTTTTCTTGCATACAAAAAAGACGAATTTTTTGTTCTTCTTCTGGTAATTCAAGAGCTTTTTCTAAAGCGCAAGAAAGTTCAGGTATAGAATTTGGATTCACAATAAAGGCTTCTTTTAATTCTTTTGCACTTCCTGCAAACTCTGAAAGAATAATTACTCCTTTCTGATCTTTTCTTGAAGCTACAAATTCCTTAGCAACAAGATTCATACCATCTCTTAAAGGAGTAACTAATATCACATCAGTTGCTAAATAATGAGCTACCAATTCTTCAAAATTAAGAAGTTTATAATAATACAAAATTGGTGTCCATCCTATTTTACCAAATTTACCATTAATTTCGCTAATTTTTTCTTCTAATTGTTTTTTCATTCTTTGATAATGATCAACTCCCTCCCTAGAGGGTACTACTACCATTATTAATACTATTTTCTCATAAAAATCCGGTCTTCTTAAAAGAAGTTCCTCAAAAGCTAAAAGTTTATTGTATAACCCTTTTGTATAATCTAATCTATCTACAGAAAAAATGATTTTTTTACCCTTTAATTGTTTTTTAATATGCTGAGCCATATTTTTGATTTTTCTTTTTTCACTGGCATTGTAAAATAAATCAAAATCAATTCCCATAGGGAAGGTCTCAACTTTTATAAATCTATCTTGATAAAATAAACCTCCTATTTTAGGATCTACTCCTAAAGTACGCGAAAGGGTCCTTAAAAAATTATTAGTATATTCATATGTATGAAATCCTATTAAATCACATCCTAATAATCCTTTAAGAATTTCTTTTCTCCAAGGTAATTGCATAAAAATTTCAGGGGAAGGAAAAGGGATATGAAGAAAAAAACCTATTGTTATTTCCGGGAAAAGATTTCTTAACATATTAGGTAAAAGCATAAGGTGATAGTCATGAATCCAGATTGTAGATTCAGGATTTACATATTTAGCTATTTCCTCACAAAATAAGTTGTTTACAGCTACATAATTTTCCCAAAAACTCTTCTCATAAACTGCATAACTTGGAAATCCGTGTAAAAGAGGCCAGAGAATCTTGTTACAAAAACCATTATAAAATTTGTCTAATTGTTTGGACGATATGAATACAGGATGACATTTGAATCTCTTAGCTTTTTTCCTTATAATTTCAGCTTTTTTCTTATCAAAAGATGCACCAGGCCATCCAATCCAAATATACTCTTTAATAAATTCAGCTTTTTTTAAAAAAGTTTTTATACCTGAAACCAATCCTCCAGGGCTTTTAGAAAAAGTTAAATCAGGCTTAACACTGAAAAATAAACGATTAGATACTATTATTAATGATTTCATAGAGTTTTTGGAAGTTTTAAGAAATTTTTTAAATTTTATTTTAAAAATTAAACATTATTTTTATTTTTTCAAGGTTTGAATTTTTTAAAAATAAAACGAAAGATTGATATTAAAAGAATTTATTGTAAAATTAAGCTATTATGAGTGTTCTCATTAGTATTAGTATATTTCCTTTAGATAAGGGAGAAAGTGTTAGTGAATATGTTACAAGAGCTGTTAAGGTAATTAAAGATTCAGGTTATTCTTATTTACTTACTCCAATGGAAACAGTAATAGAAGTAGAATCCATAGAAGCAGCGCTTAAAATAGTTGAGAATTGTTTTAAAGTTTTGGAAATAGATTGCAATAGAATTATAGTGAATATTAAAATAGATTATAGAAAAGGAAAATTTAATAGAATTCGAGAAAAAATAAAATCAGTAGAAGAAAAATTAGAGAGATTTCAAAAGTAGAAAGGGAGATAATCTTTTGAAGCCTCAAAAAATAGTTTTAGCTTATTCTGGAGGACTTGATACTTCTGTTATTTTAAAATGGCTTATAGAAAAATATCAATGTCCAGTTATTGCTTTCTGTGCCAATTTGGGACAGGAGGAAAATTGGGACGAAATAAGAGAAAAAGGGATTAAATGTGGAGCTGAGAAAGTAATTATCAAAGATCTACGTGAAGAATTTGTTAAGGAGTATGTTTTCTTTGCTATAAAAGCTGGAGCTATTTATGAAAATTGGTATATGCTTGGTACATCTTTAGCAAGACCACTTATAGCTAAAGAGCAAGTTAAAATAGCACGACAAGAAGGAGCAGATGCTCTTGCTCATGGAGCCACAGGAAAAGGAAATGATCAAGTAAGATTTGAATTAACTTATACAGCTCTTGCTCCAGATCTTAAAATAATTGCTCCTTGGAGAGAGTGGGATTTTAAAGGAAGAAGTGACCTTATAGAATATGCACAAAAGCATAATATTCCTATACCTGTAACGTTAGAAAAACCATATAGTGTTGATGCAAATTTATTTCATATTAGTTATGAAGGAGGTATATTAGAGGATTTATGGCAAGAACCTCCCGAAGATATGTTTATTATGACTGTTTCACCAGAAAAAGCTCCTGATTACCCAGAATACATAGAAATTGATTTTGAAAAAGGAATCCCGGTAGCTATAAATGGAGAAAAATTAAATCCTGTAGAAATTCTTACTAACCTTAATAAAATCGGTGGTAAACATGGAATAGGAAGGATTGATATGGTTGAGAATAGATTTATAGGAATAAAAAGTAGAGGAATTTATGAAACTCCAGGAGGAACAATTCTTCATGTGGCGCACAGAGCTTTGGAACAGATAACGCTTGATAGAGAAATAATGAGGATAAAAGACACCCTCATGCCTAAAATAGCTGAACTTATTTATTATGGTTTTTGGTATAGTCCAGAATTTCAAAGTTTAAAAATCTTTATAGAAGAAACTCAACAAAGAGTTTCAGGAACAATAAGACTTAAACTTTATAAAGGCAATGTTATGGTAGCGGGAAGAAAAAGTCCTTACAGTCTTTATAGTAAAGATCTAGCAAGTTTTGATGAAAAAGAGGGATATAATCCTAAGGATGCTGAAGGTTTTATAAGGCTTCAGGGTTTAAGACTGAAACTTTATCAGCTTTTAAAAGAAGGAGGGACTTTATGAAAATTTTTGTAGATACTGCTAAGATTGAAGAAATTAAAAAAGTAAAAGAATGGGGGATTCTTGATGGAGTTACTACTAATCCAAGTCTTCTTTCTCAAACTGGTAAACCTTGGAAAGAAGCAGCTTTAGAAATATTGAGAGAAATTCCTGATAAACCAGTTTCTCTTGAGGTAATAGCCACAGATTTTGAAGGAATGGTAAAAGAAGCTAAAGAACTTGCTAAAATGGGAGACAATGTAGTAATTAAAATACCCTTTACTTATGAAGGAATAAAAGCTGTTAAAACCTTAAAAGCTGAAGGAATAAAAACTAATGTAACTTTGGTATTTTCCTCATTACAAGCTTTGATAGCAGCAAGATCAGGGGCTACCTATGTATCACCTTTTATAGGAAGAATAGATGATATAGCCTATGATGGAATAGCTATTTTAGAGGAAATAATTCATATCTATAATTTATATGATTTTGAAACACAAGTTATTGCAGCAAGTATTCGGCATGTAGACCATGTAAAACATTGCGCTCTCTTAGGTGTAGATATTGCTACTATCCCTTTTAAGGTGATTGAACAAATGTTTAAACATCCTCTCACTGAAATAGGCTTAAAAAGATTTTTAGAGGATGCAAAAAAAGCTAACATAACTATTATTTAATGTTCAATTTTGATCTTTCTTTTTTTTATTTAATAAATCATTTCAGGTATAGTTTTCTAGATAAATTTCTTCCAGTTTTTAGCAATTCTATTTTTATAGATATTTTTTATTTTTTAATTAGTTTTTTCCTTTTACTAAAATATTCTTTTAAGAAATACTTAATTATTATTTTTATTGGTGTTATAGGATTTTTAGCAGTTGATTTTACTTGTGGTAGTATTTTAAAACCCTATTTTAAAAGAGAAAGACCCTTTATTAGTCTTTCAAATGTTTATTATTACAGTAATCATAAATTTTATTATATTTCTAAGCCACAAAAACAAAAAAAGAGTTATAGTTTTCCTTCTTGTCATGCAAGCAATTCTTCTTTCTTTTCCTTCTTTCTTATTTTTCTTTATTCAAAATTGGCTCCAATTTTAATAATATTTCTTGTGTTAGTAGGTTGGTCAAGGATTTACTTAGGAGTTCACTATCCCTTAGATATTTTTGGGGGATGGCTATTGGGTTTTGTTTTTGCTTTTCTTATATATAAATTATGTAAAATTATTTTGAAAATTGATGGAAATAAACTATAAAAGAACAGATTTTATAGTTTTTTTAACTATTTTGGTGCTTTTTATAGTAAAGCTTGTCTATCTTTATTTTTTGAGACTTCCTCTTTCATATGACGAAGCATATTATTGGGATTGGTCCAGAAATTTAGCCTTAGGATACTATAGTAAACCTCCAATGGTTGCTTATCTTATTCGTATTTCTACTGAAATTTTTGGTCATTCTGAATTTGCAGTAAGATTACCTGCCTTAATATGTAATTCTTTGACTCTCTTTTTTTCTTATTTAATAGTAACTAAGTATTTTAATTCAAAAAAGGCATTTTACTTTATTTTTAATTTGGCTTTTCTTCCCATTATGACAGTTTATAGTTTCATAATGACTCCAGATCCACCCCTAATTTTCTTTTGGGTAGCCTCTTTGTATTTTCTTTTTGAATATTTTAGAGAAAGAACTTATAAAAATGCTTTTTTGACCGGAATTTTTATAGGTTTAGGATTATTGACTAAACAAACTATGTTTCTTTTTTTATTTATAATTATTTTTTATTTTTTATTTTTTAATAGGTCTCTTTTTTTAAAAAAAGAAACTGCTTTTCTTTTTTTAATTTCTCTTTTTATTTATTTACCCAATTTTTATTGGAATTACAAAAATCAATTAATTCTTTTTAAACATACTGGAGAACATTTTTCTGTAAAAACTTTTTCTTTTATATTTTTTTTGAAATTCTTATTAGAGGGTATTATAATATATACTCCTATT
>CAYPPW010000038.1:0-13283 GCA_964412755.1 uncultured Thermodesulfatator sp. | reverse complement strand
GGATTGGATTTGGTTTTTATTTTAAAACCATGAGAAAAGAGGTTTTAAAATATGCTCAAATAATTTTAATTCTGGGATTTTTCTTTCATTCACTTTTTTGGGCAATAAAATTTTATAAAATATTTTCTTTATCTATTCTTTCTTTTAGAGACGTGTTAAATTTTATTTCCTGGGAACTTATTTTAATATATTTCTTTTTCTCTTTTTCTCCCTTAAAAATCTTTACTGCAGGGTTTTTTTTACTCCCTATGGTATTAGCTTTTTTCGTTGCCTCTTCTCTTTTGCCTCAACAAATATTTTCTCCCTTTAGCCCTCATTTTAAAACCTTTTGGTTTCCCATACATGCCTTAACAGGTTTATTATCCCATGGTTTTTTATTATTTGGAGTAAATGTATCAATTATGTATCTTTTACAAGAAAGAGAAATAAAAAGAAAGCAATTAGGAATTTTTTTTAAAAAGCTTCCACCTCTTGAATATTTAGACAGGGTTAATGAAAAATGTCTTTATTTAGGATTCATTCTATTATCTTTAGCTATGATAAGTGGAGCTATCTGGAGCGACCTAGCTTTTGGAAATTATTGGAGGTGGTCTCCTAAGGAGGTTATTACTTTAATTTTATGGTTTATTTATGCTGTTTTAATTCATCAAAGGATTTTAATAGGTTGGAGAGGTAAAAAAGCAGCTTATATGTTTTTAGTAGGTTTTAGTGTGTGGTTTATTAGTTTTTTTATGATAAATTTATTTTCTAAAGGTTTTCACACTTATGGCTTTTGATTTCATTATTCTATTAATTGGATTAAATCATAAAACTGCTCCTGTAGAAATTAGAGAAAAATTATCTTTTAAAAGCTCTTCCTATCATCCCTTAGAAAAATTCAAAACTAATTTTCTTCCCTTTAAAGAAGCTTACTTTCTATCTACTTGTAATAGAGTAGAATTTTGTTTTATTTTAGAAAATTCCAAAAAAAAAGAATTTTTAAATAACTTTATTTCTTTTATTGAAAAAGAGAGTTCTTTCAAATGGAGTGAGTTAAGTCAACATTTTTATTTTTTAGAAAATGAAGAGGCTGTAAAACATCTTTTTGAAGTAGCTTGCGGACTTGATTCGATGGTTATAGGAGAACCTCAAATTTTAGGTCAGATAAAAGAAGCTTATAAAGAAGCTCTTAACTTCAGAACATCTGGAATTATTTTAAATAGATTACTCCACAGATGTTTTTTTGTAGCTAAAAGAGTAAGAACAGAAACAGGAATCGGGGGAGGAGCAGTATCTATAAGTTATGCTGCATATGGGCTTGCTAAAAAAATTTTAGGTTCCTTAAAAGATAAAAATCTTCTTTTAGTAGGTGCTGGAGAAATGGCTGAACTTGCATGTATGCATTTTCTTTCAGGAGGTATTAAAAACATATTAATTGCAAATAGAACACTCTCAAAAGCTTTAGAACTTGCTGAAAAATTTAAGGGTTCTGCTTATTCTTTAGAAGAATTACCTTCAGCTCTAATTTTAGCTGATATTGTAATTTCATCTACCTCCGCACCTCATTATATAATCACGAAAAATTTAGTTTCCTCTATTTTAAAACCAAGAAAATACAAACCTTTATTTATAATAGATATAGCTGTGCCTAGAGATGTAGAACCAGAAGTTAACAAATTAGAAAATGTTTTTCTCTACGATATAGATGACCTTAAATCGGTAGTAGAAGAAAATTTAAAAGAAAGACAAAAAGAAGCAATTAGAGCTAAGGTTATCATAGAAGAAGAAGTTTTTAAATTTCAAAAATGGCTTAAAGAATTGGATTTTTATCCTACCTTAAAAGCCTTAACTGAAAAAGCTGAAATTCTTAGAGAAAAAGAACTTTCAAAAACTTTAAAAAGATTGAAAAATCTGTCCCATGAAGAAATAGAAGCTATCGAGATTTTAACACGTTCTTTGGTTCAAAAACTTTTATATTATCCTATAAATTTTATTAAAAAAAGTTATCATGAAGAGGGAAAATATGCGATAAGTTTGGTAAGACAAATTTTTGAGCTTGATGAACCTTTCAAAGAAGTAAGCGATCCTGAAGTTGAAGAATTATTTACCTCAGAAAAAAATAAAACCTCCGAACAAAAAAAGGAATTTATTCAATAAAAATACATTAAAAGGGAATGTCTTCCTCTTCTATATCTTCTTTTAGATTTTCAGATTCTATCTCTTTTAAAATATCAATCTTCTTTTCTTCTGATTCAAAGGATAATTTTTTTTCTAAAATTTGAAGAGTATTAGCTACTATTTCAGTAACATATCTTTGGAATCCTTGTTTATCTTCAAACTTTCTAGTTCTAAGTTTACCTTCTATATAAACTCTAATACCTTTTGATAAATACTCTCCGCAAAATTCTGCTAATTTACCAAAAGCTACTATTCTATGCCATTCAGTAAGTACTTCTTTTTCTCCATTCCTAATTATTACCTCGTTAGTAGCTATTCTAAAGGTAGCTATCGGCTTTCCATCTAAAGTATATCTAATTTCTGGATCCGCACCAAGCCTTCCTATTAAAATAACT
The DNA here is from genome assembly GCA_964412755.1 of uncultured Thermodesulfatator sp. Classification (GTDB taxonomy): domain Bacteria; phylum Desulfobacterota; class Thermodesulfobacteria; order Thermodesulfobacteriales; family Thermodesulfobacteriaceae; genus Thermodesulfobacterium. Next base: position 10,731 of record CAYPPW010000038.1, on the reverse strand, counting down.
TTATTTACACTCATTATTATTTTTTATAATAGACCAGTTTCAATTTTTTTCAATTTTAAAAATTTTAAATCTATATTAAAATAATCAAAACTATGAAAGCCTGGGTTATAGAAAAAATTTCAAATATTTCTGAAACAAAAAATTTTTTAAATTTAATAGAATTAGAGGATCCAATTCCTTTAAAAGATGAAATTATTATAAAAGTTTACGCCTGTGGAATTTGTCATACCGAAATAGATGAGATAGAAGGAAGGGCTATGCCTTCTTTTTTCCCCATTATCCCTGGTCATCAAATAGTTGGTGAAGTAGTTGAGGTAGGGAAGGAGGTTAATAAATTTAAAGTTGGGGATAGAGCTGGAGCTGGTTGGATTTATTTTTGTTGTGAAAAATGTGAATATTGTAAGAAGGGATTGGAAAATCTTTGCTCCAATTTTAAAGCTACCGGAAAAGATGTTCATGGAGGGTATGCAGAATATTTCAAAATAAAAGAGAGTTTTGCTTTTCATTTACCTAAAAGTTTTTCCTATGAAGAAATTGCTCCTCTTTTTTGTGCTGGAGCTATTGGTTATAGAGCTCTTAAATTAGCAAGTCCAAAAGATGAGCAAAATATTGGATTAATTGGATTTGGAGCCTCTGGTCATATAGTTTTAAAACTTATTAGAGCACTTTTCCCCTTTTCAAAAGTTTTTGTGTTTGCAAGAAATCCTGAAGAAAGAAAATTTGCCTTAAATCTCGGGGCTTTTTGGACAGGAGATATAGGAGAAACCCCTCCTCAAAAAATTCATTGTGCTATTGATACTACCCCTGTATGGAAACCACCTTTATCGGTTTTAAAATTTCTTGTTCCAGGAGGAAGACTTGTAATAAATGCTGTCAGAAAAGAAAATATAGATAAAGAAGCCCTTTTGAGCTTAGACTATTCTCAAGATCTATGGTTAGAAAAGGAAATAAAAACTGTAGCTAACGTAACAAGAAAAGATATAATAGAATTTTTAAAAATTGCAGAAACTTTTAATATTAGACCTTACATAGAAATTTATCCCTTCCAAAAAGCAGAACAAGCTATTAGAGATATAAAGGAGAAAAAAATAAAAGGTGCTAAGGTTTTAAGGATAGTAGAGTGAATTTTAGATTTGCAATCGGATTTGATATTCATAAGCTTGTCCCGGGAAGAAAACTTAAACTTTGTGGAGTAGAAATTCCTTATGAAAAGGGACTTTTAGGCTACTCTGACGGGGATGTAGGATTACATGCTCTTATAGATGCTGCCTTATCTGCAGCTGGACTTCCTGATATAGGAACACTTTTCCCTGAAGGAGATCCTCAATATAAAAATATTGAAAGTGTTTTACTTCTTAAAAAAACTCTCGAACTCTTGAAAGAAAAAAAATTTAAAATCATTCAAGTAGATTTTACCTTTATTTGTGACAAACCTAAACTTTCTAATTATTATTCTAAAATGAAAGAATATTTATCAAACTTTTTAAAAATTGAACCTTCTTTTATTGGAATAAAGGCCAGGACTACGGAGGGATTAATAAAAAATGAAGAGGCAATAGCATGTATTTGTTTGGTAGTTTTAGAAAAACTTGTTTTTTAAAAATAATGTGGTATGTTAATTCTGAAGATAGAGGTTTGAGTTTTTAGAGTCCTATTCTCTAAAGTCTCAGCTTCTATCAATTAAAATCAAAAGGAGTTTATAAGATGCGTAAAGTTCAATTAGGAGATGTAGTAAGTATTCATTGTATTGGAAAACTTAAAAATGGAGAAGTCTTTGAAAATACTTATGAGGCTGAACCTTTTATTTTTCAAGTGGGCTCTCCTGAAATAATACCTGGATTATCTGAAGCTATTATTGGTATGGAAGAAGGTGAAGTAAAAGAAGTTTTAATCCCTTATGATAAAGCCTTTGGTCCAAGAGATGAAAATTTAGTAAGAACCATTCCTAAAAATGCTTTAAACTTAGACATAGAACCAGAAGCTGGATTAATGTTAAATCTTATCATAGATACTCCTCATGGAGAAATGACTTTTCCTGCCACTGTAATAAAAGTAACAGATAACGAAATTGTTCTTGATTTAAATCCTCCTTTAGCAGGAGAAGACCTTGTTTTCCAAATTAAACTTTTAAAAATCATCACCACAGAGGAAGATGTAATTTCCTAATTTTATTATATTATTATTTCAAAAAATTATTTCAAAAAGTAAGTTCTTTTTATTGAAATAATTTTTTAATGATACTTGAATTATTACAGAATCTTTTAATTCTATTTTTATTTGCTCTTATAATAGTATTTTTACTTTCAAAATTGAAGATTTCTCCAATTATTGGATTTTTACTAACTGGAGTTATTGTAGGACCATCAGGATTAGGATTAATTAAAAATTATCACCTAATAAGTACTTTGGCAGAACTTGGTATTATTTTTCTATTATTTGTTATAGGGATAGAATTTTCTATAAAAAAATTAATAGCTTATAGAAAAGAACTTTTGGTAGCTGGTTTATTACAAGTAAGTCTTACTATTTTTATTATATTTATTTTCTCTTATTTTTTATTCAAGACTTCAATTAAATTAAGCTTATTTCTTGGATTTCTTTTAGCTATGAGTAGCACTGCTTTGGTATTGAAAATCTTAATGGATCGAGGAGAACTCAATACCCCCTTTGGAAGATTAGCTTTTGGAATTCTTATTTTTCAAGATATATGTGCAGTAATAATAATATCTGTTATTCCTATTTTAGGTGGACAAATAGAATCATATAATGCTATAATTTTAAATTTAGGAAAATCCTTTTTTATTTTAGGATGTATTTTCTTAGGTACTTTTTATATTTTTCCTTTTATTTTTTATCAAATAGTAAAAACTCGTAATAGAGAACTATTTTTAATAACTATCTTAGTTTTATCTTTAGGGACTGCTTTTTTTTCTTATAAATTAGGACTTTCATTAGCCTTTGGAGCTTTTCTTGGAGGCTTAGTAATTTCTGAATCTGAGTATGCTTTACAAACTATGGCTGAAATAAAACCTTTCAAAGATCTTTTAATGGCTATATTTTTTATTTCCATAGGACTCCTATTAAGACCTGAAATTATTTATTCCTATTTAAGTTTTACTATTTTTTTTGTATTTTGTGTTTTTATTATCAAATTTTTAGTAGTCCTAATATCTTCCTTTATCGTAACCAAAAATTTACGTATTTCCTTTTTAACTTCTTTTATTTTATCTCAAATTGGGGAATTTTCTTTAATTTTTGCTTTAGAAGGTAAAAAAAGTGGGGTACTCGGAGAAATATGGTATCAAATTTTTATTGCCTCTTCTGTGATTACCCTTTTTATTACTCCTTTTTTAATTCAGTGGGCTCATAAATTAACAGATATTTTTCTTGAAAATATTTCCTATAAGAGCTATCTAAGATTTAAAAAAAAGAAAGAAATTAAAGAATCAACTTTTAAAGATCATACTATAGTAGTTGGCTTTGGAGTAGGTGGGCAAAGTATAGTATATGGTTTAAAAATTCTAGCTCTACCTTATATCATAATTGATCTTAATCCTAATACAGTAAAAACTTATAAAGCTAAGAATGAACCAATCTTTTTTGGAGATGCAACCAATGTAGAAATATTAAGGAAATTGGGAATTCAACAAGCAAAAGCTTTAGTAATAGTAATAGGAGATTCTATATCTGCTAGAAAAATTGTTCAAATCGCTCGCAGAGAAAATCCATATATTTACATTATAATAAGAACTAAATTTATAGCAGAAATTGAAGATCTCATAAAATTAGGAGCTAATGAAGTAATTTCGGAGGAATTTGAAGCTTCAATTGAAATTTTTACGAAACTTTTACATTATTATAAAATCCCAAGAAATGTAATTTTTGATGTTTTAGAAGATATTAGAAAAAATCACTATCAAGCCTTTAGAACACCTCAAAAACCTAAATTAAAAAGTATTGAAGATTTAGAATTTTTAAAAAATGTAGCTGTTGAAACTTATTTAATAAAAAAGGATAGCCCTCTAATTGGCCTTTCTTTAAAAACACTTGATCTAAGATCTAAAACAGGGGCTACTATTATAGCTATAAAGAGGAATGAAGAATTCTTAGTTAATCCCTCCCCAAATTTTATTTTTAAAGAAGGAGATCTTTTAATAATTATAGGCACAGATAAACAACTAAATAAGGCTTGGACAATTTTAAATAATCCTTTCAATCTTCCGATATAAAATAAAAGGGATATTTTTAAATTCTAAAATATGAAGAAAATTATTAATAATTCTAATTATAAATTAAAGCCTGGAATTGAATCTCTTTTCAGTCTTTTAAATGATTTGAAAATCAATATATCCAAAATGAATGAAAAATCCATAGATCTTTTTTTTAAAAAATTTTTTGGACTATTAAATAATTATTGTGAAAAGCAAGAAAACCTGATGGATAATTTAAAATATCCCGAAGTAGAAATTCATAAAAGAGAACATAAACTTTTAAAAGAAAAAATAAATTATCTTTTCCAAAAATTTAAAAAAAGAGAATGTGAATTTAATTCTGAGATTATAGAAATTATAGAAAACTTGTTAAATGAACATCTTAAAATCTTTGATAACTCTTTTACTCTGTATTTCACCAACAAAATTGATCCATTAACAGAATTTTTATCTTTAAAATATTTTTTTGAAGAACTTTATAATTTTATTGAAAAAATACAGAATTCTTTTAAGAAAGACCTAGCTCTTCTTTTATTAGAAATAAGAGACTTCCCAATTCTTTATTTTAGTTTAGATTTTCAAATCGCAGAATTATTTTTAAAAGATTTCTCTAATTTTTTAAAAAACAGTTTTGATTCTTCCAATTTACTATTAGGAATTAAAAGCCCCGGGCAAATATTGATAGGATTATTAGGTTATTCCTTTTTAGAAATCATTAGTTTTTTAGAAACTTTAATAGAGAAAATTAAGAATTATAAATTTAAAATTGATTCATTAACTATAGAAATAAGTGTTTCTATAGGAATCGCTCTTTATCCTCAAGATGGAAATACTCCAGAACAATTATTAAAATCAGCTGAAATAGCTCTACAAATGGCTAAAAGATTGGGGAAAAACAGATGGGAATTTTTTGATTTAAAAATTCTCAAAGAAATAGAAAACTTCACACAAATAAAAACCCTTTTAGAAAAATCCATTAGAGAAGGTCTTATAATCCCTTATATACAACCTGTTTTTGATGCCAAAAAGAGAAATATAGTGGGTGGAGAAGTATTACTAAGACTTTTAGACGAACATAAAAAATTAGTTGCTGCTAAAAAGGTTATTCTTCAAGCTATAGAACTTGGCTATATAGAAGATTTAGAAGATATTATTACTCAAAAAATTACTCAACAAAAATTTTTATCTGCTTTTAAAGGAAAATATATTTTTATTAACAAATCCATCACTTCTTATGAAAAACTTAAATATTTGTTAGATGAATTTAAGTTATGGAAGGATATAGCGAATAAAAATGAAGTTTTCCCTGTTTTTGAAATCACAGAACTTTCCATAATAAATTTTTTGGATATTTTTCAGATGCTTTTTCAAGAAACAAGAACAGAAAATATATTTATTGCTATAGACGATTTTGGAGCAGGATATGCCTCTTTTACAGCTTTATCAAAAATAGATCCTAATTTTTTAAAAATTGATGGCAATCTTGTTTCTAAAATAAATCTCTCTAAAAAATTTTACTGTATCATTAAAAATATTATTTCCTTATCTAAAGATCTAGGCATTAAAACTATTGCTGAATTTGTAGAGGATGAAAAAACCGCTATAGAATTGCAAAAGATGGGAGTAGACTATTTTCAAAGTTTTTATTTTTGCAGACCTCTTCCTTTAGAAGAATTTAAAGCTCTTTTAAAAAAAGAAAAATAAACCTATTAAACATAATACTATTCTTACTTTTAACTTTAAAATAAAAAATCTTTCTCTTTAGCTAATTTAATAAAAGTTTTTTACTTATATCTTTATTTTTCTTAATCTTAAAGCATTTAAAACTACCGATACAGAGCTAAAACTCATAGCTGCTGCTGCAAAAATAGGACTTAAGAAAATTCCAAAAAATGGATAAAGAATTCCTGCTGCAATTGGAACTCCTAGAGTATTATAAATAAAGGCCCAGAAAAGATTTTGTTTTATATTTCGCATTGTTGCTTTGCTAAGTTTTCTTGCTTTAACAATTCCTCTGAGATCACCTTTTATAAGCGTTATATCTGCACTTTCCATTGCTACATCTGTGCCTGTTCCCATGGCTATTCCTACATGAGCCTGTGCAAGAGCTGGTGCATCATTTATTCCATCTCCTGCCATTGCAACAATCCGCCCTTCATTCTTCATTCTTTTAACAACTTCAGACTTCTGATTAGGCAGGACCTCTGCAATCACTTCATCAATATTGAGTTTTTTTGCCACTGCTTCTGCTGTAATGCGGTTGTCTCCTGTAAGCATTACAATATGGATACCTTCTTTATGAAGTGCATCAATCGCCTCTGGTGTAGATTCTTTTATTGGATCTGCAACACCAAGAAGTCCTATTATTTTCCCATCTAATGTAACAAACATAACTGTTTGCCCATCAGCACGCATCTCATCAGCCTTTATCAATACTTCAACAGGATCAATGCCCATGTCATCAAGAAGTTTTTTGTTCCCAAGTGCAACCTCATGCCCATCAATCTTACCCATTACACCTTTACCTGTAATGGATTTAAAATCCTTAACCTCATTGAGTTTTATACCCCTTTTCTCAGCAGCCCTCACAATTGCTTCTGCAAGGGGATGTTCACTTCCCCGTTCAAGACTTGCTGAAAAATAAAGTATCTTGTCTTCATCAAATCCTTGAAATGAGACTATTTCCACAAGCCTTGGCTTGCCAACAGTAAGAGTACCTGTTTTATCAACAATGAGTGTATCAATCTTGTTCATTACCTCTATTGCCTCTGCATTCTTAAATAAAACCCCTGCTAAAGCACCCTTCCCCATTGCAACCATTATGGACATTGGTGTTGCAAGTCCAAGGGCGCAGGGACAGGCAATTATTAATACAGCTACTGCATTGATGAGCGCATGGGCCATTCTAGGTTCAGGACCGAACCAAGCCCAGATAATGAAGGTAATTACTGCAACTCCAACCACTATCTGAACAAAGTATGCAGCTACAATATCTGCAAGCTTCTGAATAGGTGCCCTGCTTCTCTGCGCCTCTGCAACCATACGAACAATCTGTGAAAGAAGCATATCTGCTCCGACCTTCTCAGCTTTAATTATCAATGTGCCTGTTCCATTCACAGTTGCACCAATCACCCGATCTCCTTTCTGTTTCTCAACAGGAATAGGTTCTCCAGTAACCATTGATTCATCAACAGAACTTATTCCATCAATAACAATACCATCAACAGGTATCTTTTCTCCTGGACGAACACGAAGCAGGTCTCCTATCTTAACATGTTCAAGGGGAATATCTTCTTCTATGCCATCTCTTATTCTGCGCGCTGTCTTCGGTGCAAGCCCTAGGAGCATCTTTATTGCAGCACCTGTCTTACTTCTTGCTTTTAATTCAAGAACTTGCCCAAGAAGAACAAGAGTTACAATAACTGCAGCAGCTTCAAAATATACTCCAACCTCACCCTCCTTTTTAAAAGAGGCAGGAAATATGCCCGAAAAAAGTAAGGCCACAATACTGTAAATGTAAGCTACACCCACACCAAGTCCTATCAATGTAAACATATTCAGATTCCCACTTATAATGGATTGCCAGAATCGGATAAAAAATGGCAATCCAGCCCAAAGAACAATAGGTGTTGCAAGAATAAATTCTATCCATTTCATAATCTTTGACGGTATTAAATCTTCAAGAGAAATGAAAGGAATATGACTATGCATAGCAATAATAACCAATGGGATTGTTAAAATAATTGCAAGCTTAAAACGTCTTGTCATATCAATAAGTTCGGGATTTTCTTCCTCTATTGATATGGTTTTGGGTTCAAGTGTCATTCCACAAATAGGGCAACTTCCTGGATAATCTTGAATAATCTCGGGATGCATTGGACATGTCCATTTAGTCTTAACCCCTGTAACACTTATACTCTCAAGAGCCATCCCACATTTTGGACAAGACCCTGGTTTTTCTTGACATATTTCTGGATGCATAGGACAAGTATAAATCATACCCTCTTCAGAAGGTTCGGCAGATTTTTCCAAAAGAAAGAGATCTGGATTACTATCAAATTTTTCCTTACAATGCATTGAACAAAAATAATAAGTTTTACCTTTATATATAGATGTAGCAACAGCTTCACTATCTTCTATTGACATTTTGCATACAGGGTCTATAACCTTCATCTTTTATCTCCACATAAAAATTGGTATTTTTTAAATTCTTTTTAAATTTTTCACAATTAAATTATTCTTTTGAAGATATCGGACCTATTCCAGTAAGACATTCATAGGCTTTTTTCATTTGTTCCATCATCTCCATTTGAGATGCTTCAGTTGCTGTTTTTGGATCTTTAATATGTAATTCATGAAGTTCTATAGCCTTTTTAAGCCATTCCTCAGCACATTCAAGTCTTGCTTGAATATCATCCATTTTCATCATATCCATATGCATTGACATCATTCTCTTGCATTTTTTTCTTATTTTACTAATCTCTTTCATTATTTGTTCCTTTTCTGGAGGTTTTACACTTTTTATCATCTTTTCCTGCATATTTATAATATCCATCATCATTTGCATCATTTCTTGCATCATCATTCTATGCCTCATCATTTGTTTCATCATGGGTGCACACATTTGCATCATGGGAGGCTCCTGGTTTTTATCCATCATCTGAGCTTTTGATTCTGATTGACCCTCCATCATACCCATCTCTGCATACGCCGAAAAACTAAATACAAAAAGAAATAATAAAGTAAAAACTATCCTTTTCATTTTATACCTCCTTATAGATTTTAAAAATTAACAGATCTTCTTCAATGCTTTTTAAAGTTTTGCTTTTTGTCTTTTTTCATCAAAAATGCTAGATTAAATATATTCATCTTTAAATTTAAAATAATTTTAAATTGTATCATTTTTTCTTTTTCATCAAACAATATATTAAAAATATTTTAATATTTTTAGAAATTTTTTTTACTTGTAATAAGAAAAATGTTCTCTTGACAAAACTAAATAATTTATTAATTTTTAATTCAGTTCAATAAAAAAGGGGCCGTAGCTCAGCGGGAGAGCGCGTGAATGGCATTCACGAGGTCGTGGGTTCAAGTCCCACCGGCTCCATTTAAAAAGTTATTCTAGTTCCTTTAAAGTTTCAAGATATTGAGTTTTTAAAGGTTCTGGAAGTAATTGAACTATTTCTTTTATTTGAGGAGAAATTCCTATTTTTTCCACATATTCTATCAAAATATTTTCTAATTCTTGAGTTCTCTTAGGTTCAGGGAAAATTTCTATTATTCTTTTTACTTCAGAAATCCATCCCTTTTCTGCACACTTTATTAATACTTTTTCTAATCCCTTAATTTTTTTAGTTTCTAAAAGATAACTTATCATTTTTTTAGCTTTAAAAAACCACCCCTCTTCTACACATTTTATTAAGATTTTTTCCAATTCTTCAGTAGTTAAGTCTCTTTTAAGCTCCCTTGCTACCTCCTCAGCCTCTGAAATCCACCCTTTTTCTATACACTTTGCTAAAATTTCTTCTAATTCCTCAGTAGTCAATCTTCTTTGAAGTAATTCTACTATCTCTTCTGCTTCAAAGATCCTCCCCTCTTCTACACATTTTGCCAAGATTTTACCTAACCATTCAATTTTCTTAGACTCTGGAAAACTATATATTATTCCTTTTGCTTTATCAATCCACCCCTCTTCTATACATTTAATCAAGATAATTTCTAACCATTCAGTTCTTTTAGGCTCTGGAAAAAGTTCTGCTACCTCTTTTGCCCTCAATATCCACCCCTCTTCTATACATTTCCTCAAAATTTTTTCTAATCCTTCAGTTTTTCTAGGCTCAGGAAGAAGCTCTGCTGCTTTTCTTATTTTCAGAATTAATCCTTCCTCTACACATTTTAACAATAATTTCTCTAACCAATCAGTCTTAATTAAAATTTTTTCTAACCATTCAGTTCGCTTAGACTCCGGAAGGAAATGAGCTATTTCTTTTAACTCAAATAACCACCCCTCTTCTACACATTTTATTAAAAATTTTTCTAATCCTTCTTCATTTACTAAAATTTTTTCTAATTCTTCAGTTCTTTTAGCTTCCGGAAAAAGTTCTGCTACTTTTCTTACTTTGGGTACCCACCCCTCTTCTACACATTTCCAAAAGATTTTTTCTAATTCTTCAGTTGTTAAGTCTCTATGAAGCTCCTTTGCCACCTCCTCAGCCTCTGAAATCCATCCCTTCTCTATACATTTAACCAAAATCCTTTCTAACCATCTGTTTTTTTCATATTCAGGAAGAAAATCCATTATTTTTTTGGCTTTAGAAAACCACCCCTCTTCTATACATTTAGCTAAAATCTTTTCAAATATTTCAATTCTTTCAGACTCTGGCAAAAAATTAGTTCCTTTTAAAGCCTTTTTAATCAAACCTTTTTTAATTAAGGCTTCTATCAGTTCTTTTCTCATATTTATTACTTTTTTGTTTAATAATCATTATAATTAAATTTGAAAAAAAACACAAAATAAAAC
>CAYPPW010000037.1:0-14569 GCA_964412755.1 uncultured Thermodesulfatator sp. | reverse complement strand
TCTTCTTAATTTAGAAGGTGCCTATATTTATATTGATGATTCCCATATATATCAAAAAGCAGAAGGTGTTTGGAAAACTGAAGATACTTATCTCTGGTATATTCAGGGTCAGCTCCTTTATGATTGTGTAGTTGGAATTGGTAAACCTGCAATTTATGTAAAATATGAATATGCAGAAAAAGATAAAGTATTTGCAGATTATGATGATTTTGAATTTAATCGTTTAGCCATTGGTATAAATTATTATGTAAAAGGAAATGCAGCAAGATTAACAGCAGGAATGGATTATGTCTGGTATGATGATGGAGCTGAAGATTGGTTGAAGAACAGTAAATTAGAAGATGATATAACTGACTTTTATGTTCAAGCTCAGATCATGTTCTAAATCTTCCTAAATCAAGAATCTAAAAGGGGGCTTAAAAGCCCCCTTTTCTTATTTTTAATTTCAAAAGTGGCAAAAATTGGAAAATAAAGTAAAATACAAAAATTATGCTAAAAAAGCCCTGGGCAGGAAGATTTGAAGAAGAAATTCATAAGTTTTTTGAAGACTTTAGTGAATCAGTTTCTTTTGATAAAAGGCTTTCTCTTCAGGAAATAAAAGCAAGCCTTTCTTATGCAAAGGCCCTAAAAGAAGCTAAAATTTTAACAGAAAGGGAATATAAACTTATTAAAAAAGGTCTTTCTGAGATAGAAAAAGAAATCAAGGATGAAAAATTTGTCTTTCAGAAAGAATATGAAGATATCCATATGAATATAGAAAGGGCTTTGTATGAAAAGATAGGAGATATAGCCTATAAACTTCATACAGGAAGAAGTAGAAACGAGCAGGTAGTTACTGATCTTAGGCTTTATTTAATGGATAAAACCAAAGAACTTAAGGAAAATTTAAAAGATTTAATGGAGGCTATAATTTATAAAGCTGAAGAAAATTATGGAATTATAATTCCGGGTTTTACTCATCTTCAGCATGCTCAACCTGTTTTATTTTCTCACTGGATAATGGCTTATTATGAAATGTTTAAATATCATTTAGAGAGACTTAAGGATTATGAAAAAAGATTAAAAATCTGTCCTCTTGGGAGTTCAGCTTTTGCGGGGAATCCCTTTAATATTGATAGAAAAAAAATTGCAAAGGAGCTTGGATTTGAAAAAATATCAAAAAACAGTGTTTTTGCAGTAAGTTCAAGGGATTTTGTAATTGAATTAGTTTTTATTTTAAGTCTTATTATGATTGATCTTTCAAGACTTTCTGAAGAAATTATTATCTGGTCAACTCAGGAATTTGGTTTTATAGAGCTTTCTGATAAATTTTGCACTGGTAGTTCCATTATGCCACAAAAGAAAAATCCTGATTCTGCTGAATTGATAAGAGGAAAAACTGCTTCAGTAGTAGGTAATCTTTTTCAGTTGATGATTTTGATAAAAGCTTTACCTTTAAGCTATAACAGAGACCTACAGGAAGATAAGCCTCCTCTTTTTCAAGCTCTTGAAACTACACAAAGCTCTCTAAAAATGATGACTCTTCTTATAAAAGATTTGAAACTTAATGAAGAAAAAATTAAAGCTCATTTAGACAAAGGTTATCTTCTTGCTACTGAGCTTGCAGATTATTTAGTTACTAAGGGTATTCCCTTTAGAAAGGCCCATCGCCTAACAGGGGAAATTGTTCTTTATGCAGAAAAAAAGGCCAAAAAACTTGAAGAAATAAGTTTAGATGAATTTAAAAATTTTTCTTCCCTCATTGAAAAAGATGTTTATAATTGGCTTACTTTAGAAAACTTTTTTAAAAGAAGGGAAATTATCGGGGGAACAGGATATTTAACTGTTAAAAAAAGGATTGAAGAAGCAAGGTTAGAATTAGAAAAAATTTAAAATCTAAATGGAAAATAAAAAAATAATTCCTCATCTTCTTTTATGTTATGATGGAACCCCTTCAAGTTATAAAGCTCTTTCTTACTTACAGAAAGTTTTTGAAAAGGCAGAACTTGAAATTACAATTTTAAAGATCATTGCCCATCCTTCTGAATCACAAGTTATGCCTACAGATCTTTACAAAAAGCTTTTAAGGGAAGAATTAATTGAGAAAAAGGCAAAAGAGGAATTTTTAAAAGCTCAAGAGGAATTGGAGGAAATTGGCCAAAGATTAAAAGAAAAAATTAAGGCTAAAATTTATCCTAAAGTAATATTTAAATATGGAGATATAGCAGAAAGTATAATGAGATTTTCTCAAGAAAATATGTTTGATGGAATAGTGGTTGGGAAAAGAGGATTATCTAAAATAGCAACCTTCATTTTAGGTGGGATAACTCATAAGCTTATAGTATTAAGTTCTATTCCTGTTTGGCTTATAAGAGGTGAGACCTGGAATAAGAAATTTCTTATTGCTCTTGATCTTGGAGAAACAGGCTTAAAACTTGTTGATTATGTTAGTTTTGTTTTAGCTCATCATCCTGATGCTGAAATAACCTTTTTTCATATATTTTATCCCTTTTCGGATTTAAAGGATTTTAAGGGAGATATAGAAGAACTTATAGAAATTGCTAAAAATAAGGAATATAAAGAATTTTTAGTAAAAATAAGGAAAAATTTAGAAGAAAATGGAATTCCAAGAGAAAGGATTAGATTTGAATTTAAAAGGGGTCTTTTTGGTCCTGCAGGAGAGATTATAAAAGCTGTTAAAAAAGAGAACTTTTCAACGGTAGTTATTGGAAGGAGAGGAAGAACAGGAGTTAAGGGATTTTTTCTTGGTTCAGTGAGTCAAAAAATAATTTCCTATTTTGAAGATAGAGCAATATGGGTAGTAAATTAAAAACCAAAACAAAGGTTAAATGTCCTATTTGTAAAAAAGTGATTTCTTGGGAGAAAAATCCTTATAGACCCTTTTGTTCAAAAGAGTGTAAGCTTGCAGACCTTTATAATTGGTTAACTGAAGAGTATAAAATAAGTATGTCTCTTTCTGAAACAGAACAAAATCATAAAGAGAAAAAGGAAATTTAAAAATGAATTTTTTTTATGATATAGCTATTCTTGGTTTAGGTCCTGCGGGTATTCAAGCAGGTATTCATGCAGGAAGAAGAAAACTTAAGGTAATTATGTTGGGTAAGGTAAAAGAAAGTGCATTGTTTTATGCTCATATAGAAAACTACTTTGGATTTAAAGAAAAAATAGATGGAAAAGAGCTTTTGGAAGCAGGTCTTGAGCAATTAAAAAAAATAGGGGTTGATATTTTAGAGGAAGATGTGGTGAAAATAGAGCCTAAAAATAAAGGATATAGAATTATTACAGAAAAAGAAAAAGAAATTTTTGCATATGCTCTTATTCTTGCACTTGGAGTAAAGAGAAAAAAAAGGATTTTTAAAGATGAAGATAAATATGTAGGCAAAGGAGTTTCTTATTGTGTGGATTGTGATGCTTGGTTTTATAAGGGGAAAAGAGTCATAATAATTGGAGATGGCAGTGCAGCTATTCATGGAGCTAAGTTTTTAACCCAATTTGCAGAAAAAGTGTATTTTTATTTTCATAAAAAAGAATTATCTCAAGAAGATAGACAAATTTTTTTACAGCTTGGAATAGAAATTCTTGAGAAAAAACCTATAGAAATAATTGGGATAGATGAGGTAAAGGGTATTAAATTAGAAGATGGAGAAGTTGTGGATTTAGATGGAATTTTTATTGAGCAAGGAGCAAGAGGTCCTCTTGAACTTCTTGCTCCACTTGGAATAGAGCTTGACTTAGAAACTTTCAGTTATGTAAGAGTAGATAAAAACATGAAAACCAATGTAGAAGGAATTTTTGCTTGTGGGGATTTAACAGGTCCACCTTTTCAGGTTGCAAAAGCAGTGGGAGAAGGATGTATAGCTGGACTTTCAGCCTCAGATTATGTTAGCAGAATGAAGGAGGAAAAATAATATTTTTTGGAATAAAAGATTAGAAATAAATCTTCAAAATCTAAAAAAAAATCTGAATGCTTTAAAAAAATTTTTATCTCCTAAAATTAACATTTTACCTGTTATAAAAAACGATGCCTATGGTCATGGTCTTTTAGAAGTAGCAAGGCATCTTTCTGAAGAGGGAGTTTTTGGTTTTGGTCTCTCCGAACCTTTTGAAGCTGAAATTCTAAGAAAAGAGGGTTTTTCTCAAACTATTCTCCTTTTATCAGGTTTTGAAAAAGATTGGCTTTTTGATATGTATAAATTAAATCTTACTCCAGTTGTGACAAATTTAATTACCTTTGAGTGGCTTTTAGAGTTTGTTAAAAAAAGAAATATCACTTGGGGATTTCATTTAAAAATAGATACAGGTATGCATAGATTTGGCTTAAATTTAGAAGACTTAGACAAATTATTAAAAAAGTTGAAACAAAATTCCCCTTTAAGACTTGTAGGAATTATGACGCATCTTTCGTGTTCAGAAAATCCAGAACATGAATTAACCATAAATCAATTAAAAAATTTTAAAAAAGCTCTGGAAAAACTAAAAAAAAATAATCTCTCTCCAAAATATGTTCATTTTGCTAATTCAGGTGGTATAATATTTTTAGCGGAAAAAGGGAATTTGGTAAGACCAGGCATAAGTTTATTTGGAAGTTATCCTTCTTTAAAAGCAAGAGAACTTATAAAACTTTTTCCAGTTATGACACTTAAGTCAAGAATAGCTGAAATAAAAAAATTGAAAAAGGGAGAATATGCAGGATATGGACCCAATTTAAAGGTTAATAAAAAGACTCTTCTTGGTATTGTGCCTGTTGGATATGGAGATGGTTATTTAAGGGCTTTAAGCAATAAAGGTTTTGCCTTTTATAAAAATAGAAGAGTTTCTGTAGTGGGTAATATCTCTATGAAAGCCTTATATTTAGATATAACAGAGATTGAAAATCCACAGGTGGGAGAAGAGGTAATTCTTCTTGGTGGTGAGAATGAAGAAGTACCTGCAGATGAACTTGCAAGCCTTGCTGGAACAATTAGTTATGAACTTTTTTGCAGTTTAGGTAAAACTATACCAAGGATGTATAAGAATGCTTAATATAGGATTTTCTGAAGCTATTATTATTTTTTTAGTAGCTCTTATTGTGCTTGGGCCAGAAAAACTTCCTGAACTCGGGAGATATCTTGGCAAGCTTTCCTTAGAACTTAAAAAAGCTATAGAAGACATAAAAAAAGAACTGGAGGTAGAAGAAATAGAAGAAGACATAAAAACAGCAAAAAAAGAAATTGAGCAAATAAAAAAAGAGGCAACTGAGATTATAGAGAATCCATTAAAATCGGATGAAAAAAATAACCTTTCCTAAATTTTTTGCTTTTGAATCTCTTGAAAGAATAAGAAAAGATTTAATAATTTACACTCTTATTTTTTTCTTTCTTTGGATCGGTCTTTTTTTTCTTTTTCCTTATTTATTTCCCTATTTAATGTTTCCTTATTTTAAGTTGCTTAAAGGAGAGCCTTTAGTATTTACAAGTTTGGAAGAAGCTCTTTTTGTTGTTTTGAGAGCCTCTTTTTATTTGGCTTTAATTATTTCTCTTCCTTTTTTTCTTATTCGTCTCTGGAAAGCAGTTTCTCAAGAATTTTTTGAACCTGAAAAAGTTTTTTTTAGAAAATTATTTTTTGTCTCCTTTTTTCTCGGTATAACAGGGCTTTTGATAGGCTACTTTGTTTTTGTTCCTGTCTTTCTTAAAATATTTTTATTTTTTGGAAGGCATTTTTTGGCTAATTTAAAAATAAATTATTTTCTTTTTTTTATTTTAAGAATTCTTCTTTTTTCAGTATTTATTTTTCAAATACCTCTATTTTTTGCCCTCCTTATAAAAGAAGAATTTGTAACTGAAGAATTTTACAAAAAAAGAAGACTTTATTTTTTAGGTTTTTTTTACGTTCTTTCTTTGCTTTTAGCACCAACTGATTTTTTTATTCAACTCTTGTTAACTACAATTTTTTTCTTATTTTTTAAGATAGCCTTTATAATTGCTAAGTTTTTAAAATAACCGGAGGAATAAATGGGAAGAAAGAAAAAAAAAGATAGTTTATTATTGGAACAGAGGCCTTTAGTGACTTTTTCGGAAAAAGCTTTTATTCCTCCTAAAGGAATGAAGTATGTAATTTTAATTGGTGATGGAATGGGAGATTTTCCTATAAAGGAATTAGGTAATAAAACTCCTTTAGAAGTTGCTATTACTCCTGGGATGGATTTTATAGCTTCTTATGGAGAAATAGGTTTTTGTCAGACCATTCCTTCTGGAATGCATCCTGGTTCTGATGTAGCAATAATGGGTCTTTTAGGATATAATCCGGAGGAAAATTATACAGGCAGAGGACCTATTGAGGCAGCAAGCAGGGGTATAATTTTGAGACCAGAAGATGTAGCTTACAGATGTAATTTAGTTACCCTAAAATTTGAAGGAGAAGATTTAATAATGGAAGATTATTCAGCTGGTCATATTTCAACTGAAGAAGCTAAAGAATTAATTGAAGCAATTAATAGAAATGCAGGAACAGATAAAATAGAGATATTTCCAGGAGTAAGTTATAGACATATTCTTATTTGGAGGGGTGGTTCAGGTGGACTTCATACCTATCCACCTCATGATCTTTTAGGTAAAAGCATTTGGTTTGCTTTTAATGCTTATGATGAAGAACCCTATCTTAAAGAATTTATTCTTAAGGCCATAGAAATTTTGGGAAAACATCCGGTTAATCAAAGAAGAAAACTTAATAATTTACTTCCAGCTAATGCTATTTGGCCCTGGGGGCAAGGAAGAGCACCTGAACTTGAACCTTTTTTTGAAAAATGGGGACTTAAAGGTGCAATTATCTCAGCTGTTGATCTGATTAAAGGTCTTGGTATCCTTACCCAAATGACAGTTATTGATGTCCCAGGAGCAACAGGTTACTTAGATACTAACTACGAAAAAAAAGTAGAATATGCATTAGATGCTTTAAAAAATCACGATTTAGTAGTTATTCATGTAGAAGCACCTGATGAAGTTTCCCATGAAGGGTCTTTAGAATTGAAAATAAAAGCTATCAATGAATTTGACAGAAGAGTGGTAAGATATCTTCTTGAAAAAATAAATGAAATTACTCAAAAATACCGGGTTTTAGTATGTTGTGATCATCTTACACCAATCTCTATAAGAACCCATTCAAGTAAACCAGTTCCTTTTGCTATATTTGATGTTACTGAACATAAAAAAAAGAAAAAAGATATAAAATTTTGCGAAAAAGAAGCCTATCAATCTAGTCTTGGATTTAAACAGGGAGCTCAACTTCTGCAATATTTTTTACAGAGAATACCCAAAACGCAATCTAATTAAGATGGAAATTTTAAAAACAGATATTTTAATAATAGGATCTGGAATTGCAGGTTTAAGTTTAGCTTTAAAAATTAAAGACTTAGGTGAAATTACTATTCTTACTAAAAAAAGAGCTTTTGAGACTGCTACTTCTTTAGCTCAAGGAGGAATAGCTTGTGTAATGGCAGAGGATGATAATTTTGAGCTTCATATTCAAGATACTCTTATTGCAGGAGACGGAATTTGTAAAAGGGAAACTGTAGAACTTGTAGTAAAAACTGCCCCTGAAAGAATAAGAGACTTAATTAATTGGGGGGTTGAATTTGATAAAGATCCTAAAAATCCCGATAAATTTCATTTTACTTTAGAAGGAGGGCACTCAAGAAAAAGGATCTTACATGTAGGAGATTATACAGGTAGAGCCATAGAAAATACTCTAATAAAAAGGATCTTAGAAACAGAAAATATAAAACTTCTTGAAAATTTTTTTGTAGTAAGACTTTTTACTGAGGATTTTCTTAAAAAAAATACAAGAGTAATAGGAGCTTTGGTCTTAGATTTAATTCAATTAAAACCTATTATATTTCTTACAAAAGTAATAGCTCTTTGTACAGGGGGAGCAGGTAAAGTATATCTCTATACCAGTAATCCTGATACCTCTACAGGAGACGGAATAGCACTTGCCTATCAAATAGGATGTAAAATTGCCAATATGGAATTTATCCAATTTCATCCCACTTGTCTTTATCATCCCAAAGCTAAAAATTTTTTAATTTCTGAAGCTTTAAGAGGAGAAGGAGCAATACTTCTTAATGCCGAAGGCAAGAGATTTATGCATAAATATGACCCTCAAAAAAAAGAACTTTCTTCAAGGGATATAGTCACAAGAGCTATAGATATGGAAATCAAAAAAACAGGTGCAGAATGCGTTTATTTAGATGTTTCTCATCTTCCTTCAGATTATGTTAAAAAAAGATTTCCTTATATTTATGAAACTTGCTTAAAATATGGGATTGATATTACTTCGCAGCCTATTCCAGTGGTTCCTGCAGCCCATTATTTATGTGGAGGAATATATACTAATTTATGGGGTCAGACTGATATCCCTAATCTTTTTGCTATAGGAGAGTGTGCTTATACAGGTCTTCACGGAGGAAATAGACTGGCTTCAAATTCTCTTTTAGAAGCTCTTTGTTTTTCTCATCAAGCAAGCTTAAAAATAAGAGAAATGTGGGATACTCTTAAAAAATTACCTTTTAAAGAACCGAGTTTTAAAGATCCACCTATTAAAGAAATAAAAGAAGAAAAGGTCTTTATTTCTCATAACTGGGATCTTATAAGAAAAATAATGTGGGATTTTGCTGGAATTGTAAGAAGCTTAAAAATGTTAAATTTTGCTAAGAAAAGAATAGAATTTATTAAAAAGGAAATAGAAGAAAACTGGTCAGGAATATACCTTGATTTAGATACAATGGAACTTAAGAAAATTACCATAGTAGCAGAGTTAATAGTAAGATCTGCTTTGCAAAGAATGGAATCAAGAGGATCTCATTATTTAATTGATTATCCCTATAAGAAAAAAGAATACGAGAAAGAAACTGTAATTTTTAAAAATTTTTAAAAAACTTCAAAAAAATTTCAAAAATTTTCTCTAATTTACTTTACAAAAATTAATTTTTTTGATAAGATTTTTGATAAATTGAATTAGGAGGAAATAGTGAAAGTGATTTTTGATCCTGATATACCTGAAGATTTAAAAGAAGATATATTAAATTCTATTAAGGAGGAAAATATAGGAGAAATTTGTAAATACTGTGGGGCAGATACTTTATATGTAGCTCATTTAGGGAAGATATTAGATGTTAAGTGTTATGAATGTGGTCATTCTTATTTAGAAATAGAAATGGAGGAGGAATAAGCAAAAGTTTGGAGTTATACGATGTAATAATTATCGGAGCAGGTCCAGCAGGAATAACAGCTTATCTTTATGCAAAAAGGTCTTTTTTAAAGGTTATTCTTCTTGATAAACTTGGTATAGGGGGTCAATTACTTTTAATTGATTTAATTGAAAATTATCCTGGTTTTCCTGAAGGAATTTCAGGTTTCAAATTAGCAGAACTTTTTAAAAGACACATTGAAAATTTTGGATTAAACTTTAAACAGGCAGAAGCTAAAAAAATAGAAAAAAAGAATCAAATATTCTATGTTTATTTAGATAATGAAGAAATCTTAACTTCCAAAACTATTCTTTTAGCTATCGGAGCTTCTCCTAAAAAATTAAATATTCCTGGAGAAAAAGAATTTATTGGTAAAGGAGTTTCTTATTGTGCTACCTGTGATGGTCCCTTTTTTAAGGATGAAATTGTGGCAGTTGTTGGAGGAGGAGACACAGCCTTACAGGAAGCTCTATTTTTAACAAAATTTGTTAAGAAAATATATTTAATTCATAGAAGAGATACCTTTAGAGCTGCTAAAATTTTACAAGAAAGAGTTTTTAAAGAAGATAAAATAAAAATTTTTTGGGATTCTGTTGTTACAGAAATAAAAGGAAAAGAAAAAGTAGAGGAAATAGAAATTTTAAATAAAAAAATTAATGAAAAAATTAATCTTAAAGTTGCTGGAATTTTTATTTTTATAGGATATCAACCTAATACACAGTGGCTTAAAAATTTAATAGATCTTGATGAAGCAGGCTTTATTATTACTGATGATGAAATGAGAACCACTCTTACTGGGATATGGGCTGCAGGGGATTGCAGAAGCAAAATAGGTAAGCAAATAATTACTGCTTGTGGAGAAGGAGCATTAGCCATATTTTCTATAGAAAACTATCTTCAAACACTTTCTTTTTAATTTCATTAAAAGGGATCATACCCTCTCTTATTAAAGAAAGTTTGTTATCTACTACGGAGATTACAGTAGAAGGAGCTTGAGCTTTCAATTCTCCTCCATCTAAAACAAAATCTATTTCAGGTAACTCCTTTAATATCTCTTTTATATTTCTTGAAGGTTGAGTTTCGCTTATATTAGCACTTGTTCCTGTAATAGGCAATTTAAAAGTTTGACATATTTCTCTTACAATAATTGAAGAAGAAAACCTTACTCCTATGGTACCTGTGTTTGCAGTTAAAAGAGAGAGAACTTCCTTTTTGGCTTTAAATACTATAGTTAAAGGACCAGGCCAAAATGCTTTAATGAGTATTTGCCCTAAAGGAGGTATCTCTTCTACTACCAAAAAAAGTTGTTTTATATCTCCAATAAGTAAGATTATGGGTTTATTAGGAGGTCTTTTTTTAAGATAAAATAATCTTTCTACCGCTTTTTGAGAAAAGGGATTACAAGCAAGACCATAGAAAGTTTCTGTAGGAATAGCTCCAACTTTATTTTCCTTTAAAAGAGATGATACTTTTTTTGCTAACTCAGTGAGATTAGAATAGTCAGGTAAGAGGGTTAAAATAACGGGATTCATGAAATATTGAAATTTAAAGAGAGGATGCTTTTTTAAGGGAGGATTTTTTGTTTGTTTTTTGAGTTTCTTCTTTTTGTAAGTAAATCCTTTTGTAATAAATTAATCTTTTACAATGAGGGCATTCATAATATCTATTGTCTTTTTGTATTTCGTTATAAAGTTGAGGTGGGATAGACATATGACATCCTTCACATACATAATTATCAACTGGAGCAATCCCTATACCTCCTTTTTTTTGTCTTATAGCTTCATATTTGCGTAAAAGATTGGAGGGTATTTTTTGTGAAATTTTTTCTCTTTTCTTTATTAATGAATCCTTATTAGCTAAAAGTTCAGCACAAAAGGCATCAAATTTTTGTTTTTCTTTTTCAAAAAATTCATTTACTTTTTTCATTTCCTCTTCTAATTTTTTCATTTCCTTTTCAAGATTTTCGATTTCTTCCATTAATTTCAAAATATCATCTTCTTTCTGTTTATTTGCTTTTTTAATTTCTTCTATTTCCCTTAAAAGTAATTGATATTCTCTTGTTCCTCTTATCTGAGTTAAACGGGCTTGGGTACTTTTTAATCTATTATATTCCTGTTTAAGCTCCTCTTCAAAAAGATCTTTTTGTTTTTTCTTTTCTTCTATAACAGAATTGAGGTTTTCTATTTTTTTAAGGATTTGATCTTTTTCTTTTTGAGCCTTCTGTAAGGATTGAGGAATTTCTTGCATATTTTTTTCTATTTTAGATATTTCAAGATCAATTTTTTGTAGTTCAATAAGTTTTAATATTTCTTCTTGCATTTATTTTCCTCCTTTAGGGATAAAAACTTGGTAAAAACTTTTAGTTTCAAATATTTCTATAGGAATTTGAGAATTTTTTCTTTCTAAAAATTTTTGAATTTTGGTTTTAAGAAAAGATAAAATAAAACTTTCTGAGACTCCATGGTCTATAATAATAAAATTAAAACCCTCTTCATAAGCATCTTTAGCTATATGGTATTTAACATCAGAGGTTATTAAAGTATTGATACCTAAATTTTTGAGTTCATCTTTTAAAAAAGATCCTGAGCCTCCACATACTCCAAAGGCTTTAACTGAAGTTTCTAAATCTCCTACTACCATTACCCAACTGTTAATGAGTTTACCAATTTTTTTAGCTAAGTTTTTCAATTTAATAGATTTTTTTAAGTATACAATCCTTCCAAGACCAAAATTTTCATTATTTTTTTCTTTTAAAATAAAGTCTGAGCCTTTTAAATTAATAGCTTTTATAAGGGATTCAGATACTCCATTATTTATTTTATCAAGTGGGGTATGCCAACAAATTAAATTTAAGTCATTTTTGATAAGGGTATAAATAAGTTCTCCTTTTGGATCATCTCTAATTATATTAAGAATTGGTTTGAAAATAAAGGGATGATGGGTTATGATAAGATTTAGATTATGTTTAAGAGCAAAAGAGATATTTTCCTTTGAAATATCTAAAGTTAAAAGAATACCTGTAACCGGATTTGAAAGGGAACCTATTTGTAATCCGTTATTATCTTGTGGATCAGCTATTTGAAGTGGCGCAAGGGTTTTTAATAAATTAAAAAAATCTTTTACTAAAAGAGACATATATTTAATATGGGCCCGCCAGGATTCGAACCTGGGACCTTCCGGTTATGAGCCGGTGGCTCTAACCAGCTGAGCTACGGGCCCTGTTTTACCCTGCAAAATATAAAAATAACTTATTTTATATTTTTGTCAAGAGAACTTTATCTTTAGTCCTGTTTTTTCCTACATTCTGAGCAAATTCCAAAATAAATTATTTGATATTCATTTATTTCACAATCCTTAAGTTCTTCTGGAATAGTAATATCTTGCTTGCTTTCAATATCTATAACTTTTTTACAATTTTTACAAAAGAAATGATTATGAGGATGGGTAAAGGCATCAAACCTTTTTCTAACACCTTCAACATTAATTTCTTTTACTAATCCCTTTTTTCTAAGTACCTCTAAAGTATTATAAACTGTAGCAAAAGACATACTGGGGAAATTGGGTTTTAAAGCATTGTAAATATCTTCAGCAGAGGGATGAGTTCTATTATCTTCAAGATATTCTAGAATCGCTAATCTCTGAGGAGTTAATTTTAAACCAAGACTCTTATAAAATCTTAATTTAGTTTCTTTCATTATTTTTTATCCTCCTGGAAAAATTTGTTATAAGTTTAAAATATTTTTTTATTTATGCAAGTTTTTAAATAGATTCAATTCTTCCCAGCTTATGTGTTTTAAACCCTTACAACTTTTTTTAATAATTTCAAAATTTATTTTATCTTTAAAAATAGCAGGAATAAGAGGCCATTCTTTACATTTATCAGGTTTAACCGGATGGATTTTACAAAGTTTTTCTTTTTTATCAAAAAAAATGCAAAAACCATATTTAACTTTCATCTCTATTCGAAAAGGTCCTTTTTTAACAGTATATTTTTTAATAAATTCAGATTCAGAGAGATCTAAAAAATTGCAAATGCGCGAAATTTCTTCTTTAGAAAGACTTATTGTACTTTTACCTTTACAGCAAAGCCCACATCTTTTACATTCAAACACATTTATAAAAGAGTCTTTAAGTTTTTACAGGTTCATAAAAGGGGCTCATTTTATCCCAAAAGTGAGGTTCGGTGCAGCCAATACATGGATGACCTGCTCCAACAGGCCAGCTTTGAACTCCACAAAACTTTATACCAGCACAATTTGCATGAGTAATAGTTCCTTTACAACCCAATTTAAAAAGACAATAACCCTTTCTGTGCCCTCTATCACCAAAAGTTTCTGCAAATTTTTCTTCCTCATAATAATCTAATCTTTCACAATAATCATGTACTAATCCACCATAAGCAAATTTTGGTCTTTTAAACTCATCAAGTAAAGGAAATTTATTAAAAGCCAAAAGATAAGCGATAGTAGCTAAAAAGTTATAAGGATTGGGTGGGCATCCTGGAATATTTATAAGTTTATTTTTTCCAATTACATCCTTAACTCCTACTGCTCCGGTTGGATTAGGTACTGCTGCTGGGATACCTCCAAAACATGCACAAGTTCCTATAGCAATTATTAACTTTGCATGCCTGGCAACTTTTTTCAAAATTTCTACAGCTGGTTTTCCCCCGATTTTGCAATAAATTCCCTTATTTTTGACAGGAATGGCACCTTCAATTACACAGATATATTTCCCTTTATATTTTTCAATAGCTTGATAAAATACTTCTTCAGCTTGTTTACCAGAAGCAGCCATTAAAGTTTCATGATATTCTAAATTAACAATATCCAAAAGGATTTTTTTAATAGAGGGGTTATCATTTCTTAAAAGAGCCTCGGTACATCCAGTACAATCCATAAACTGAAGCCATATAAGGGTAGGTTTAAGATTACTTTTAGAAAAAGCTTCTTCTATTACAGAATCCCTTAAAAATTTAATTATTTCTTTAGGTTTTACATTCATAGGACACACAGGAACACATTTTCCACATTGGGCACAATACCATAATAATTCTTTTGTTGAAGTATCTATTAAATTAAGATGCAAAATATGCATTATTTTTCTTGGATCAAATTCATCCATTCTTTTTTTTACTGGACAAACTCCTGAGCATGATGCACACTTAAAGCATAGCTCAAAATCAAAAGAAATAGAATCCATAATTCCTCCAATCATTTTAAAGTTTTTACTATTTGAGGATAAAATTTTTCTAATTCCTTTTTATCTATTTTAATTTTTTCTAAAAGTGTTTTCAAATCCTCTATACCCTCTTTCATAAATTCTTTTACCTCAATTTCTAACAAT
>CAYPPW010000036.1:0-15239 GCA_964412755.1 uncultured Thermodesulfatator sp. | reverse complement strand
AAATAAATTATTTAATTGAAAATTCCTTATAAAATAGGAAAAAAATTGAAAATATAAGGTCTCCTTTTCTGAAAAAAGTCCAGATAAAGACTGATCAATTAAATTAAGTAAAATAATTAAAAAACAATCTATTCCAGAAGGATCCTTTTTATTTAAAAATGAATTTTCTGAAAATTTTAAATTATTAAAATTAATAGGTGAAGTTAATCCTTTAATCAAGTTTATTCCCTTTTTAATTTTTTTGAATATTAAAAAATCAAAAAATATGCCAAAATTAAAATTAGATTTTTAAAGGATTTTTAAAGATACCTAAGGAAACTTAAACTGAAAAATTTTTCCTATTTTAAAAATTTGAGGGAAATTTTTTCTTAATAATAAAATAGAGAACTAATATAAAAATACATAGTTTTATAAATAATATCTGTCCAAGGTTTAGGATAAATCCCTATAAGAATTACTAACAATGCAGTCAAAACTACAGGAATAAGAAAAGCAAAATCATATTTAAAATAAAATTCCAATGGTTCCTTATCCATATAAATAACTTTTAATACTCTTAAATATGGATAAGCTCCAATTACTGCAAAAAGAATAGCTATCAAGGCAACCCATACATATTTACTTTTGATAAGACTCATAAATACATAAAATTTTGCAATAAATCCTGCAGTAGGAGGAATACCTGCTAGAGAAAACATAAAAATTAAAATTAAAAAACTTATAAAAGGTGCTTTTTCACAAAGTGAAGCCATACTGGGAATATAAAGAAGTTCTCTTTTATAATTTGCTAAAAAGGCTAGAATACCAAAAATTCCTATAGTCATTATTAAATACACTAGCATATAAAATATCGTAAAACTATAACCGGTATAGTCTGCACTTATAATGCCTAATCCTGCATAACCTGCATGAGCAATAGAAGAGTAAGCAAGCATTCTTATAATGTTATCTTGTTTTATAGCCATAACATTCCCAACCAAAATACTTGCCAAAATAATCGGAATAAAAATTTCACCTATCTCGATCTTAAGGGGATTAAAGCCAATTAAAATTATTTTTACTAAGGTTGCCATTACTGCAAATTTTACTATACCTGCTATAAATGAAGTAATAGGAATGGGAGCGCTTTCATAAGCATCAGGAGCCCACATATGAAAAGGTACTAAAGAAAGCTTTATAGAAAAACCTATTAATATAAATATAAATCCTATTAAAAACTCTCTAAAATAAAGATTTTGAGCCAATTTATTAAAAATTTCCTGAAGAACAAAACTCCCCCCAAAATAATAAATAACTCCTAAACCTATAAGAATAAATATAGAACCAAGACTTCCCACTATAAAATATTTCAAAGCCCCTTCTAATGAGGCTCTATAATAGATATAATTTAAAGCTATAAGAAAATATACAGGAAAACTCATTAATTCCATAGCTAAATAAATAGTAACTAAATCCATTCCAGAAAGCATAAGAAATGCACCTACTAATGAAAATAATAAAAATCCATAATATTCACCTGAATTTAAGTTTATATAAGATTGAAGATAACTATAAGAAATAAGACTAATTAATAAAACTCCTACTACCAAAAATAGCTTAACTGTAGAAGAATAAAAATCAGCTTTATAAGCATAGGTAAATTCACCAAAAGGAACAAATAAAACTATATAAAAAGCCAACACAAGAGTAATTAAAGTAATATAAAAAGCATAATTTTTGTTTTTTATAAATTTATCTATAAGAAAAATTATTGATGATATCAAAATAAAAAGAAGCTCTGTTAAAATTACAGAAAAATTTAGAGTAATTCCCATAAATTACCTCCAAATCACTTAAAAGTCATTACTAAGTTTTTAACTGATACACTCATAAAATTCAATAAACTATTAGGATATAATCCAATCCAAAAAACTAATATAGTAGGCAAAATAAGGGCTATCAATTCATTAGTTTTTAAGGGTAACATTTGAGCAACATTGGGATTGAGCTCTTGGAAAAAAACTCTTTGATAGAGCCATAACATATAAGCTGCTCCTATAATTACTCCCAAGGCTCCAAAAACTACCATAGTTTTATTACTGAGAAATGTGCCTAAAAGAATCAAAAATTCTCCTATAAATCCATTAGTTCCTGGAAGCCCTATAGAAGCCAAAGTAAAGACCATAAAAAAAGCAGCATATAAAGGCATAGAAGTAGCTAGCCCTCCATAATAACTAATAGATCTACTATGAGTCCGATCATAAACAATACCTACACACATAAACAAAGCCCCAGTTACAATTCCATGATTTATCATTTGAAGAATTGCTCCTTTTATAGCAATTGGATTGAAAGAAAATATACCTAAGGTAACAAAACCCATATGACTCACTGAACTATATGCAATAAGTCTCTTTAAATCGTCTTCTACTAAACATACAAGCCCCGCGTAAATAATAGCTATTACAGAAAGAATTAAAATAAGCTTTGAAAAATATAAAGAGGCTTGAGGAAACATAGGCAAAGCAAATCTTATAAATCCATATCCTCCTAATTTAATTAAAATCCCTGCTAAAATAACTGAACCTGCAGTAGGAGCTTCAGTATGAGCATCAGGAAGCCAGGTATGAACAGGCCACATAGGAACTTTAATAGCAAAGGCAATAGCAAAACCAAGAAATAAAAGAGCTTCTACTAAAAAAGGATGTTTCTGAGTCACTAATAAAGTATAATCAAAGGTCCCAAATTTAATATATAGATAAATTATCCCAATTAACATGAAAACTGAACCAAAGAAAGTATACAAAAAGAACTTTATAGTAGAATATATTCTTCTTGGTCCTCCCCAAATCCCAATAATTAAATACATAGGAACTAAAATAGCCTCCCAGAAGATATAAAACACTACTAAATCAAGTGCACAAAATGTCCCTACCATAGCAATATTTGTAAATAACAAAGCTAAATAAAACTCCTTTACCAATTCTTTAATAGAATCCCAAGAAATTAGAATACAAAGAAGGGTAGTAAAAGTTGAAAGTGGAATAAAAAGTAGACTAATTCCATCTACACCTAAAAAATAATAAGAATTAATAAATTCTATCCACTGTTTTTTTTCAATAAATTGAAATCCACTTTTAGAAAAGTCAAAATTAGCAAGTAAATAAAAAGATAAAAGACAATCAATAATTATAGTGATAAGAGCTACCCATTTTATGAGGGTTTCTCTTTTTTTATCAATTAAAAATATTAATAATATTCCAAAAACAGGAAACCAAATAATCCAAGAAAGTATATTATTTAACAAAAAATCCATACCACTCCCCCATTACACTATTTCAAATATAAATAAATCAAAAGATAAACTAAAATTCCAATTAAAATAAACGTGCTATAATGATTAATAATACCGGTATGTAAAAATCTTAATCCACTACCTACAATACTTACCAGTCTTGCACTTCCATTTACAATTCCTTCAATAATGGTATCATCAGTAATTCCACGAACAACTGTTCTTGAAATCCAAAGAGTCGGTCTTACTATAGTATAATGATATAATTCATCAAAATACCATTTTCTAAACAAAAAAGTATAAAGAGGTCTAATATTTTTTGAAACAAATGTTTCAAGTGCAGGATTTTTAACATATACTAACCAAGCTAAAAATATACCAAAAACACCTGCTACTACCGAAAGAATAATGAGAAGATATTCAGTAGAATGAGAAACTTCATGCACTATTCTTGGATGTCCAAGAATAGGAGCTAAAAATTCTTCTATTAAATTTCTTCCTCCTAATATCTCAGGGATCCCAATCCAACCAGCAAAAATAGATCCAAAAGCAAGGAATATTAAGGGTATAGTCATAACTCTTGGCGATTCATGAGGATATCCATGAATTATTTCTTTTCCTCTAAATTCTCCATAAAAAGCCTTAAAAAATATTCTAAAAGTATAAAAGGCAGTCATAGATGCAACTATCAAACCTATAAACCATATAAATTTTCCCCATGGATATTTTGAAAAGAAAGCCTGCGCCAAAATTTCATCTTTACTGAAAAATCCTGCAAATCCAGGTATTCCAGAAATAGACAAACTTGCTATTAAAAGAGTCCAGAAAGTAATAGGCATATATTTTTTAAGTCCTCCCATTATTCTTATATCATTTGGATCTGGTGCATGATGAAGTGCATGGATAATACTACCTGCACCTAAAAACAATAAAGCTTTAAAATAAGCATGAGTTAAGAGATGAAACATTCCTGCTATAAAAGCTCCTACTCCACAAGCCATAAACATATATCCAAGTTGAGAAAGCGTTGAATATGCAATGACTCTTTTTATATCAAATTGTGTAGGTGCAATTGTTGCTGACATAAAACAAGTAAAAGCACCTATAATAGCTACAATAAACATCATAGCATCAGAAAGCTCAAAAAGAGGATGAAGCCTACATACCATAAATACTCCAGCTGTAACCATAGTGGCAGCATGAATTAAAGCTGAAACTGGAGTAGGACCTTCCATAGCATCTGGAAGCCATACATGAAGTGGAAACTGAGCACTTTTACCCATAGCTCCACAAAATAAAAGAAAAGCTATCAAAAAGGGAACATATACCTCATAACCTAAGACATTTATATATTTCTGGGAAATTTCAGGTAATTTTTGGAAAATTTCATTATAATAAAGGGTGCCTAAAAAGAAAAAAGCTGAAAAGATTCCTAAAGCAAAACCAAAATCACCTATTCTATTAACTATGAAAGCTTTTTTACCTGCGTCAGAGGCACTCTTTTTCTTATACCAGTAACCAATAAGGAAATAAGAACAAAGACCAACTCCTTCCCATCCTAAATAAAGTTGAGCTAAATTATTAGAAAGAACAAGCATTAACATAAAAAAAGTAAAAAGGGAAATATAGGCAAAAAATCTGTAATATCCAGGATCTCCTCCCATATAACCTACTGAATAAACATGTATAAGAAAAGCTACACAAGTAACCATAGTAGCCATAGAGGCAGAAAGAGGATCTACAAGAAAACCTAATCCTACCTTTAAATCATAAGCAAACATCCATGTGTATACATCAAAATGAAATATTTTACCATTTATAACTTCAACTAAGACCTTAATGGAAAGCAGAAAACTAAAAAATAAAGCTAAAATGGGTAAAGTATGCCCTTTTGTTTTAAAATATTCATAATATTTTCTTCCAGAGATAAGAGTTATAGCACTGGCTAATAATGGTAAAAAAGGAATTAAAAAGATGTAAATATCAAAATTGGTTATTATTTCAAAATGTTTCTCTACCATATTTTACCCCTTAAAATGTATAATCTCATCTGAATAAACTGTTCTAAGTCTTCTATAAATCAAAACTACTAAACTTAGCCCTATAGCTGCCTCTGCTGCAGCCATAGCTATAATAAAAAATACTATAATATATCCACTAATATCTTTAGTAAAATGAGAAATTGCAGCAAACATCACTATTAATCCGTTAAGCATTATTTCTATGGAAATAAGAATAACTATCAAATTCCTTCTTGAAAGAAAGCCAAAAAGACCTATCAAAAAGAGAATCACCGCTAAAATAATATAATGACCCAAAGTTGGCATAATTCCTCCTTACTTTTCTTCTACTATTTTTACCTTTCTTATTAAAAAACAAGCCCCTAAAATAGCTATAAGTAATATCACTCCTATTATTTCAAATTGCAAAAGATAGTTTCTAAAAAGATAATTAGCTATCCACCAAACATTAGGTTTTTGTTCTAAATTAAAAGGTAAATAAGCTTTAAATGAAGGACTTAAAGAAAGAAGAGCCAATAAATTTTTTATTAAGATTGCAGAAATAAGTAAAAAAATAAGAGCAATTATACTTGCTTTTCTTATAAATATATTTCTTTTAGTTTCTCTTCTTAAATTAATAAGGTACACTACAAATAGAAAAAGAACTAAGATTGCACCTGCATAAACAATAAGTTGAACAACTGTTAAAAACTCTGCACCAAGTGTTAAAAGCAAAAAAGCTTGATGAATTATCATCACCAAAACTAATAATACTGTGTATATGGGATGTCTTGAAAATATAGCAAATACACTTGAAAAGATCATAACTACTGCTAAATAATAAAAAATTATTAAATCCCAAGTCATTTTTATACTCCTACAAATTGACGTTTTTTAGCAGGTAAAAACTTCTCAGGAATTCCTCTGGGTTTCCAAAAGGGATTTAAATAAGGTCTTTTTTGAGTTGCTATAAATTCATCCCAGTTCTTAAGAAGCTTTTCTTTATCAAAAAATAAATCATCTCTTGTAAAACCAATATATTCATACCATTCTGTAAGAACTACAGCATTAACAGGACATACTTCTTCACAATATCCACAATATACACATCTTAATGCTTCTATTTCATATTTAACAATTTTTCTTTTTTTAGTTTTTTCATCAGTTTCATATTCTATATTAATACATTTAGAAGGACAAACTTTTACACAACGTAAACAAGCTATACATAAAGTATCTTTTGTGTTTTCATCTCTAACTAAAGCATGACGCCCTCTAAAGCCTGAAGCAGGAACAGGTCTCACTTTGTCATAATATTGAATAGTAACTGGTCTTGCAAAAAGCATCTTTCTTAAAGTTAAAGCAAGACCTTTCAAAATTTCTATTAATAAAGCTTTCTCCAATAATTTCATTCTCTTACCCTCTTAAAATATTAGTTTTAAAAAAGCCGTTAAAAAGAGATTAATTAAAGCAACAGGAATTAATACTTTCCAACCAAGTCCCATCAATTGGTCATAACGATAACGTGGTAAAGTTGCTCTTACCCAAATATAAATAAATAATAAAATATAAAGTTTTAATAAAAACCAAAAGAAAGGTATATAGGGAACTTCAAAGGGTCCTACCCATCCTCCTAAAAAACAAGTTACCGCTAAAGCGCTCATTATAACCATCCCAAAATATTCTGCCAAATAAAATATAGCAAACCTCATTGCACTATATTCTACAAAATATCCAGCAACTAACTCTGTTTCAGCTTCAGGCAAATCAAAAGGAACTCTGTTACATTCAGCTACAGCTGAAATTATAAATACATAAAAAGCTATAATCTGAGGAATAAGATATATTTTATAAGGCGAATTAATCTGAGCTTTTACAATATCCATTAAATTTAAGCTTCCCGCCATCAAAACTACACTTAAAAGTGCTAAACTCATAGCTATTTCATAACTTATTACTTGAGCACTTGCTCTAAGTCCTCCTAAAAAGGCATATCTCGAATTAGAACCCCATCCAGAAAGAATAACCCCATAACTTGCTAGAGAACTCAGAGCTAAAATAAACAAAAGACCTACATTTATGTTACTCAAAACTAATTTTTCCCATAGAGGAATCAAAGCAACTCCAGTTCCAGCGCATACAAGTGAAATAAAAGGGGCTATATAAAAAATGGGTTTATCTACTCCATAAGGAGTTAAATCCTCTTTAGTTAAAAGCTTTAACATATCAGCAATAGGTTGAAGCAAACCCCTTGGTCCTACTCTATTAGGCCCTAATCTTTGTTGCATTCTTGCAATAATTTTTCTCTCAGCATAGGTTAAATAAGCTACATGAAGCAAAGCAATAACTAAAATAATAACTGCAACAATTACAGTATATATAAGTTTTCCTATAACACTTTCCATTTTACCTCCTATCTATCAGAATCACCTAACACAATATCTAAAGTCCCGATAATAGCTATAAGGTCTGCTATCATATGATTTTTAGCCATATGAGGAATTGCAGAAATGTGAACAAAAGAGGGTGTTCTTACCCTTAATCTCCAGGGTTTATTTGATCCATCACTAACCACATATACCGCTAATTCACCTTTAGGAGACTCTATGGAAGCAAATGCCTCTCCTGGAGGTACAACCGGTTTATCAATTCCTCTAAAAATAACCCCTTTTTTAGGAACTGGTTGAGGTTTAGGTTCTTTTATCCTTTCTGGTATTAAAAGATCTGGAGCATTTTCAGCAAGAACTGGTTCTCCTTCAGTTTCAGAAAGTTTATCTAAACATTGTCTTATTATTCTATTAGATTGTCTTAATTCCTCCATTCTTACACGGTATCTATCATAGGTATCTCCATTTTTACCTGTAGGTACAATAAACTCTACTTCTCCATAAGCATCATAAGGTCTAAATTTTCTAACATCATAAGGAACTCCAGAACCTCTTAATACAGGCCCAGTTAATCCCAAATTAATAGCCTGTTCTGCTGGAACAACCGCAATTCCTTTAGTTCTTTTTAACCAAATTCTATTAACGTCAATTAAAGTTTCATAATCATAAATCCTGGGAGGAAATTCCTCAGTAAATTTGTAAAGTTCATCAATGATTTCTTTAGTAAAATCTTGTCTAACTCCTCCTACTCTTACATAAGAATGGGTAAGTCTTGCTCCACATATTTTTTCATAGATATTTAGTAACCATTCCCTGTCTCTAAAACAATACAAAAATACTGTCATTGCTCCAATATCAAGAGCATGAGTTGCAAGCCAAAGAAGATGATTACAAATCCTTGCCATTTCACACACAATTGTTCTCAATAATTTCGCTCTTCTTGGAACTTCTAAATTCATAAGTTTTTCAAAGGCTAAGGCAAAAGCTGTATTATTAGCAGCAGAAGCAATATAATCTAATCGGTCACTCAATACTATAGTCTGATTATAATTTAAATTTTCTCCAAGTTTTTCAACACCTCTATGAAGATATCCAATAATAGGTGTACAATTAACTATGGTTTCACCTTCTAATTCTAAATACAATCTTAAAACACCATGAGTTGAAGGATGCTGAGGACCCATATTTAAATAAAAAGGTTCTTCCCATGTATCTTCTTTTGTTTGCTTTTTGTTAATTTCTAAGTAGGTAGCCATTTTTATCTTCCTTTTAAGAAGTTTTTATTTTTTGAATGAACTCTTTATATTTTGTCCATTCTTGTTCTTCTTCTAAATAAAGAGGATAATCTTTTCTAAGAGGATGCCCTTCCCAATCATCTGGCATAAGAATTCTCTTTAAATTAGGATGCCCTTTAAAATTAATGCCAAACATATCATAACATTCTCTTTCAAACCAATTAGCTGTTTCCCATAAAGAAGTAACTGAATATTGCCAATTATCTGCCTCTGGAACCCTTACTTTTATTCTCAAAAGAACTCTATTATCTAAATTATAAAGATGATAAACTACTTCAAAACGTTCTTCAAAATTTTTCTGAGGATAATTAAGATAATCTACTCCAGCAAGATCAATTAAATATTTAAATCCCTCTTCATCTTTCAAATATTTCATAAACTCTAAAAATCCTCTTCTTTTACAAATTACAGTAGGATAATCCTTTTCCTGAATTTCCAAAATAACAGAAGGAAATTTTTCTTTTATCCTTTTTAAAATTTCTTCCATTTTTTATCTCCAAAAACCCCATTTTTTTGCTTCTCTTTTTATCTTTTCTTGAAGTTGAAGAAGTCCAAAAAGTAAAGCCTCTGGTCTTGGAGGACAACCTGGAACATAAATGTCAACAGGTAAAAATTCATCTGCTCCCTGAGCTACAGAATATGTTTTAAAAATACCTCCTGAACAAGCACAACTTCCCATAGCAATTACATATTTTGGTTCTGGCATCTGATCATAGACTCTTCTAACTATAGGAGCCATTTTTTTGGTAACTGTCCCTGCTACTATGAGAACATCTGCTTGACGAGGGGTTGCTCGGAAAATTATTCCATATCTATCTAAATCAAAATGACTTGCTCCTGTAGCCATCATTTCAATAGCACAACAAGCAAGTCCAAAAGTTACAGGCCACATAGAACCAGCTCTAGCCCAGTTAATTATCTTATCAATAGGACTAATTACTACAGGAGTCCCGGGAATATGCTTAATCCCTGGAGCTACTTCAACTACATTTTTTTCTATTCCCATTTTAATGCTCCCTCACTCCAAGCATAAATATAAGCTATTAAAAGCATTATTACAAAAATTCCTATTTCTATAAACCCAAACCAACTTAATTCTTCAAATATTACAGCCCAGGGATAAAGAAAAATAATTTCTACATCAAATACTAAGAAAATAACCGCTATTAAATAAAATCTTACTCTAAAAGGTATTCTAGCATCTCCTGATGGATCAAGCCCACATTCATAAGGAATTAATTTCTCATGATTAGGCCTTCTAAGCCCTAAAATCCAATTTAAAACAACTAAAGCTATTCCAAGTATTAAAAGAAATAAAGCAAATAAAAGTAAATTAAAATACCCCCCCATTTTAACTACTCTCCTCTTCTTTTTTACCCTCTGGTTTGGGTTTGGCTTCTATTTTCTTTAATTCTAAGGCTTTATTGGGGCATGCATTTACACAAAAAGGTAATTCTCCCTTTATAACTCTTTCATAACACAAATCACATTTATTAATGGTACCTGTATTAAAATTAAACTTAGGAACACCCCATGGACAAACTTCTACACAATTCTTACATCCTACACAAAGATCTATATTAAAAGTGACTGCTCCATCTTTGATAGTAATTGCCCCAACAGGACAAGCTGCACCACATTGAGGCTTTTTACAATGCATGCAGGAAAAATAATAAAATTTATCTCCTACTTTAAAAATAGCACAATTACTTAATCCAAAATGATTTTCTGCACAAGCCTTTACACACTCTTCACATCCATCACAAATTTCAAAATTATGAGAAATTTTATATGCCATAATATCTACCCTAACAAAGTAATTATTATCTTTGGATTTTTTAATTGCTTTAATAAAAAGTCAAGCTTAAAAGTAAGAGAAATATCCATAATTTCTTATTTTCTATAAAAATATTATAAATTTTTATTTATTTTTCTTAATTTTTTCTTTATTTTTTCAATTTAAGATATCTTATCTATTTTGTTTAGAGAATATCATAATATCATCAGTATCTCTATTTTGAATCATAATACATGCCCTTTCAAAATATAAAAAAAGAAAAGCTAAAAAGTAATAAATTACTTCTAAAAAATTATCTTTTCCAACAACTTTAATTTCTTCATTCACTAATTCTTTAAAGGAAAATATGAATTTTTTTTGTAAATAATGTTTAGCTTTTTCCAAATAATATTTTATAGAACGCTCAGATAAAACAAATAAAAATTCCTTTTTCTTTCTTTCTTTATTTAAAATAGATAAGATACCTTTTAAAATTAAAGTTTTATCCTTAACAGGATAAAGTTCTTTTTCCCGGAAATTAGGTTCTACAAAATTTTGTGATAAAAAAATTTTTTCATAGAGACACTTCTCTAAGGGTAAAGCTTTATAATACATAAATTCATTAACCATCTCTTCTTTTCTATAAAGTTCTTGTTTTAATTCCTCTGTTAAATTTTCTGAAAATTTATTTATTATGTTCAGCAAAAAACAACTCTTCCAATAAAATACCTCGGAAAGTTTTATTAAAAATTCTAAAAATAATTCATTTAAGACCCATGAAGAAAAGTAAGTTCTAATAGTATTAAAGATTTCATTAAGATTTAAATTTATTAAATTAATTTTACTTGTTTGCAAGGTACTTTTAAGTTTTTGAAATTCCTTATATAAATCTATAGAAATTTCTGAATCATTCATTATTTAGAGATTTTTTTTGACTTATAAGATGAACCTTTTTGAAACATTTATTCATTACTACTTTTATATTTTCTTTTTCTGCCAGTTCTTTAGCTTTTTCATTTATAATACCTTCTTGCATCCAAATTACCTTTGGCTTCAATTTTATGGCAGCTTCTACAATAGGCAAAACCTGATCTGATCTTCTAAAGATAATAATAACTTCTGGAGAAAAATTTGAAGGAATTTCCGAAAGAGAGGAATATACCCTCTGTCCCAAAATTTCTTTAACTGCGGGATTAATAGGAATAACTTTAAATCCCTGGTTAAGTAAATATTCCATTACCATGTAACTTGGACGCTCCGATTTAGGACTTGCCCCTACTATTACAATGTTTTTATACTTTTGAGGAATCTCTAAGATTTCAAAGGGAATATCAGAATAATCAGGTAATATACAAGCTTCTTTTTCTATTTTTATTTTACATATTTCTAAAAATTTATGTGGGTCAAGAGAAGCTCCACCTACTAATACTCCGTCTATATTTGGTTTTTTCATTAGCTCCTTAATATTAGAAGGAGAAACACTACCTCCATAAAGTATCCTGATTGTTTCTGCTATTTCTTTAGAGAACATATTTTCTAATTTTTTTCTAATAAATGATTGAACTTCTTCAGCTTCTTCTGGTGTTGCATTAATTCCTGTTCCTATAGCCCATACGGGTTCATAAGCAACAACTAAAGATCCAGCTTCTATTTTTTTTAGTCTCTTAAGTCCTTCAAACAATTGTCTTTCAATAACTTCTAAAGTTTTACCATTTTTTCTTTCTTCTAATGTTTCTCCTATACATAATATTGGTATTAGCCCAGATTCATACACACCTTCTATTCTTTTAGAAATTATTTCATCCGTTTCTCCAAAAAGATGTCTTCTTTCAGAATGACCTAAAATCACATACTTTACATCAAACTCTTTTAACATAACGGGAGATATTTCTCCTGTAAAAGCTCCTTCTTTTGCCCAACATGCATTTTGTGCTCCAAGTTTAATTGGAGTTTCTTGAGTTAATTTTTGAGCTATAGCTAAAGCTGTAAAAGGAGGAGCAATCATAATTTCACGATCAGAAAAATCTATCTGAGAGATCTGAGGCAAAAATTCATTTAAAAAATCCTGGGTTTCCTTTTGAGTCTTATTCATTTTCCAATTACCAGCAAAAAGATATTTTTTCATTTTTTAACCTTTTAAGACTTTTAAACCTGGCAACTCCTCCCTTTCTAAGTATTCTAAAAATGCTCCTCCTGCAGTAGAAATATAAGAAAAGGCGGTTTCTACACCAGCAAGTTTAATAGCTAAGATAGTATCTCCTCCTCCTGCAATAGTAACTGAAGAAAGAGAAGCTATTTTTCTGGCTAAAGCAACTGTTCCCTTATGAAAAGGTGGTTTTTCAAAATATCCCATTGGACCATTCCAAATTATAGTTTTTGATCCCTCTAGAGCCTGAGAAAATAATTTTATAGTTTCAATACCTATATCAAAAATTTTATCTCCTTCGATAATCTCTCTCACATTTATTTCTTTAATCTCACCATCTCTTTCAACTACTACATCTACAGGAAGATAAAGCTTCACTTCCTGTTCTTTTGCATATTTCATTATTTCTTTTGCAGTATCTATATGATCATTTTCTAAAATTGAAGCTCCTACAGAGTAACCTTTAGCATGTAAAAAAGTATTAGCCATTGCTCCGCCAATTATTAATTTATCTACCTTATTAATAAGATTTTTTAATATACCTATTTTTGAAGATACTTTGCTTCCCCCAACCACAGCATAAAAAGGTCTCTCTGGTTTACTTACAATTTTAGAAAGATACTTTAGTTCTTTTTCCATTTGAAATCCTATTCCTTTTTCAGAAACTAATTGCGCTACTCCTACTACTGAAGCATGTATTCTATGAGAAACTGAGAAAGCATCATTTATGAA
This sequence comes from uncultured Thermodesulfatator sp., assembly GCA_964412755.1. Classification (GTDB taxonomy): domain Bacteria; phylum Desulfobacterota; class Thermodesulfobacteria; order Thermodesulfobacteriales; family Thermodesulfobacteriaceae; genus Thermodesulfobacterium. The sequence goes on along the minus strand of CAYPPW010000036.1, from coordinate 1,628 downwards.
TATGTCTGCCAATTTAGCTAATAATTTAGCAAATTCTAAATCATTCTCTGTCTCTCCTTTATAAAATCTCACATTTTCTAAAAGCAATATTTCTCCTTCCTTTAACTCTTTTACTACCTTATTAATAGAATCCTCGGTTAAATCTTCCAAAAATTTTACAGGAGTTTTTAAAACATTTTTAAGGTATTCATATACAGGTTTAAGAGAAAGCTCGGGAATTTTTTTTCCTTTAGGTCTTCCTAAATGAGAGCAAAGGATTACTTTTCCAAGAGATTGAATTACATAATTAATAGTAGGAAGAGTTTCTATAATTCTTGTATCATCAGTTATTTTGCCATTTTCAATAGGTACATTAAAATCAACTCTTATTAAAACTTTTTTACCTTTGAGATTGAAATCCCTTAGAGACTTCATAGGATCTTTCTCCTTTAAATAGAAATTTTAAAATCAAAATTGAGTTATTTTTTTTAAAAGATTAATCATTTCTAAAGCGCTTAAAGCAGCTTCTGCCCCTTTATTACCTGCTTTTGTTCCTGCTCTTTCTATAGCTTGTTCAATAGTATCAGTAGTTAAAATTCCAAAAATTATAGGTATTCCGGTTTCTAACATTACTTGAGCTATACCTTTTGAGGTTTCTGCAGCAATGTATTCAAAGTGCGGGGTAGCACCTCTTATAATAGCTCCTAAACATAAAATTGCATCAAAATTTTTAGTTTCAGCTAGTTTTTTAGCTACCAACGGAATTTCAAAGGCACCAGGAACCCAGGCTATATAAATATTTTCTTCTGAAACTTTGTGTCTTTTTAAAATATCTAAAGCCCCCTCTAAAAGTTTCTGAGTAATAAAAACATTAAATCTACTTACTACTATTCCTATTTTAATTCCCTCTCCTTCATAAAGTCCCTCTAAAATTACATACTTCATTCTACTTTCTCCTTTTGGATTTTATTATAATAAGGGGAATATATAAAAACTTTTTCACCCCTTTTTATATATCCATATTGGGTTCTTAAAATTTCCTCATAAAATATATCAGATTTAGATAATTTTTGAATCTCTTTTTTAAAATATTTATTTTCTTTTTTAAGATTTTCTATTTCTTTTAGTTCTTTTTTTATTATAAAACTTAAGAGTAAATAAATAGATAAACTCAAAATAAATCCTATTATTAACACTCCTAATAGCCATTTTCTTAATTTTTTCTTTTTTTTCTTTTTTTTATAAGGTTTTATAATAATTTGAGGCTGATATCTTAGACTCATTTTTAAAACCATTGCCAAGAAGATAAAGAATGTTTCTCTTCCGGAATATGTTTTGGTAGAGAAGGTTGAGGATAAACGGATTGAATAGATTGAGAATTAATTTGTGGAACCGGATTAGCATAATATCCAGGAGGAGGTGGTGGTGGGGGAATGGGGATTTTTACTTCAAATTCTTCTTTAGTAGAAAATATTTTTAAAAAGAGATTATTTATTTTATTAAATGGATTAACTTTACTCCAAAAAGATTCTTTTTCCAAAGATGCTATAATATCAGGAGTAGCTGAATTAAAAATTATAGTTTTAAGTTCCTCACAGAAACTTTTAATTTTAAAAAGTAATTGAGAATTTTCTATTTTTTCTTTTTTT
>CAYPPW010000035.1:0-15659 GCA_964412755.1 uncultured Thermodesulfatator sp. | reverse complement strand
CCGGGTAGCCATGTGCGGAAGGGATAACCGCTGAAAGCATCTAAGCGGGAAGCCCTCCTCAAGATAAGGCCTCCCGAGGGTGGGGCAACTCACCCCCTGAAGGGTCCGGAGAGAACATCCGGTTGATAGGCCGGAGGTGGAAGCCCAGCAATGGGTGGAGCCGACCGGTACTAATCACCCGTGCGGCTTGGCTGCAATAATCAGCTTAAAGATACCAAAGAATACCCCTATTCACTTGTTTTTAAAATATTTAATATCCTCGGGTGCCTATACCGGAGGGGAAACACCCGTTCCCATTCCGAACACGGTCGTTAAGCCCTCCAGGGCCGATGGTACTAGGGAGTTACCTCCCTGGGAGAGTAGGTCGGTGCCCGGGGATTTTTTTATTGCAAAATTCATCAAATTGGTTATCTTTAATAGTTCAATATGAAATCTCTTTTTAAATTATTTGTTTTTCTTTCAATTACTACTTTTTTATTTTTAGGAATTTTGTTTTTAATATTTTTTATTTATCTTAAGATTTCTCTTCCAAGTATTTCTCAATTAAAAAATTATAGGCCTAAAGAAGCCAATTTAATTCTTGATATAAAAGGTAATTTAGTAGGATATATAGGTGAAGAAAGAAGAATTTTTGTACCTTTAAACAAAATTCCTCCTTATGTAATCAAAGCTTTTATAGCTGCAGAAGATGCCGATTTTTACAAACATAAAGGAATAGATTTTTTGAGTATATTAAGAGCAATTTATAAAAATATAATTCACGGAAAAATCGTTCAAGGAGGAAGTACTATTACTCAGCAAACTGTAAGAGCTTTGCTTTTATCTCCAGAAAGAACTTTACAACGAAAAATAAAAGAACTCATCTTAGCTTGGCAAATAGAAAAACATCTTACTAAAGATGAAATTTTGACAATCTATCTCAATCATATATATTTAGGTGAAGGTGCTTATGGAGTTGAAGCAGCTTCTTTAACTTATTTCAATAAACATATCTGGGAACTAAATCTTAATGAAGCAGCAGTATTAGCTGGTCTTCCAGCAGCACCCTCTAAATATAATCCTTTAGCCAATCCTGAACTTGCTATAGCCAGAAGGAATTATGTATTAAAAAGGATGGCAGAGGTTGGTTATATTTCTTGGGATCAAGCTAAAGCCTTATCTTTACAGCCTATAATTGTAAATCCAAAAAATGTTAATATTCCTGTATATGTAGCTTATTTTATAGATGTGGTAAAGATGGAATTAATTAAATTTCTTCCAGCTAAAATTATAGAACAAGGGGGATTGATAATTCAAACTACTTTAGATTTAGAGTGGACTAAAAGAGCTTATGAAAATGCGATTAAAACTCTTAATCGCCTGTATTATAACAGAGAATTACCTGAATTTGCAATAGTATGTTTAAATAACAAAGACGGAGGGGTTAGAATTTTAATTGGAGGTAAAAATTATAGCCAATCTTCCTATAACAGAGTACTTTTAGGAAAACGTCAACCAGGGTCTGCTTTTAAACCTTTTATTTGGGCAACAGCTTTGGATGGAGGCATTTTACTTCCAGATTCTACAATTCCTGATGCTCCTATAGTTCTTCCAGGAGCAGATGCAGGTAAAGACTGGAGTCCAGGAAATTATGATGGAAAATACATGGGCCCAGTAAGTTTAAAAGATGGATTAGCTTATTCTCGTAATACAGTTTCCGTAAGAATTGCACTTTTTACTGGAATAAATAGACTTCAGGAAATGCTTAAAAGATTAGAATTTAATTTTAATGACCATTTGGATTATAGTATAGCCTTGGGCACTTATGAAGTTACTCCATTAGAATTAACAAGAGCTTATTCTATTTTTCCTAATATGGGTGTTTTGATAAAACCTTATTTCATTGAAAAAATCTATGATAAAACAGGAAGAGTTTTATATCAGAATGTTGTCGAAAATAAATTAGTTATCTCACCCAAGACTGCTTATATAATGAATGAATTTATGCAGGCAGTAGTGCAATATGGAACAGGAATCTGTGCAAGAGCATTAGGAGTTCCTGTGGCAGGAAAAACCGGAACTACACAAGATCATAAGGATGCTTGGTTTATAGGTTATACTCCTCGTTATACCTGTGGAGTTTGGGTAGGGTATGATAAAGCAAAAACTTTAGGTAAAGGAGAAACTGGTGGTAAAATAGCATGTCCTATATGGTTAAGTGTGATGCAAAGCACTCCGCATGAGTATTTATATTTTCCTTATTATATCTCTCCTGAAAAAGAAGAATCAGAAATAGATTATGAAGTTGGTACTAACAGCACTTTTTAAGGCGTAGCATAACTGTGTAATCCAGAAAGTAAAAAATTAACTCCAAAATAAGTAAAAAGAACAGAGATAAATCCTATTATACTTAGCCAAGCTAATTTTCCTCCTGACCATCCTCTAATAAGACGAGCGTGAATGGTTCCTCCGTAAATTAACCAAGTAATGAGAGACCAGGTTTCCTTAGGATCCCAGCTCCAATAACTTCCCCATGCTTGATCAGCCCAAACAGCACCTGTAATGATTCCTAAAGTAAGCCAAAAAAAACCAAAAAGAATGAGTTTATAGGTAAAATTATCTAAAGTGGTTTTAGAAGGAAGATAATCCTTAAGATTTCCTTTATCACTTATTAAATAAAAAATACTAAAAGCAAAAGCAACCGCAAAGGCCCCATAACCTAAAAAACAAGTTATAACATGAGCAACAAGCCAGTTACTTTTTAATGCAGGAATAAGAGGTTTAATTTCAGAACTTGTTTTTAAAGAGGCATATGCCATAATTAAACTTGCTGTTAAAAATACAATACTTCCGAAAAATTTAACAGGAAGTTTAAATTCTAAAAACAGGTAAATACCTGTTATGCATAATCCAAAAAATACCAAAGATTCATATAAATTGGAAAGAGGCACATAACCAAATCCTGCTTGATGAGTTTGGGCCCATCTTACCAAAAATGCAGAAAAATTTAAGAAAAAACCACTCCAACCAATTAAAGAACCCAAAAACTCTCCCCATTTCCATTTAAATATCCAATATATAAAATAAAAAAAGCTTGCTCCAAAATAAATAAATGTAGTTAAACTAAAAAGAATGCTATTATCTGGAAAAATGTTTTTTTCATTTAAAGAGCATAAAAAATAAATTAAACTCATAAGAATAAACCCTATTCCCATAGTTTTAAATTTCATCTCTCCTCCTTGATTCTTTAATTTATTGTGAAGTATAATAAAAAACTATAAAAAAACAATAACTTAGTGAGAGGACAAATTTGAAAGATTAAGTAAAGGTAATAACTTTAAGCATATTTCTTCCCAATTTTTTTCTCCACTTTCTACATCATCCATAAATTTTTCTAATTCACGAGTAAACTCTTCTGATACATATTCGCTGAAATGGGTTTTAAGATATCTATAGACTTCTTTTCCAAGCTGGGTAGGAACAAGACCTCCCTTTTTAAGTTCATATACATAAAATCTATTAAGAAGAGTTGAAATTATTTCTGCATAAGTAGAAGGTCTTCCAAGACCTCTTTTTTTCATTTCTTGAATAAGGGCTCCCTGGTTATAAAGAAATATTTTTGGTATCTTTATAAGTTGAAGATTTGTAATATGAAAGGGTTTTAGCATTTTAAAAATCTGAGGTTTTGTCCAAAAGGCTTCATATCCTGGTGTAATTATTTCTAATATTAAATTTTCTTCCCATTCATAAGAAGGGAGTTTAAATTTAAAGATACCTTTAAGAACTTTTGTTTTTCTTGTTTGACTAGCCATAAATCTTCTAAATATAATATCATAAAGTCTTAAACTATCTTTAGGATTTTTAAAGGTGAGAAGGCCGTGAGCATATCTTAGTTTTACTTCAGTTAAATCCCAAGCTCTGGTAGGTCTTATACCTTCATGAGCTCCACCAGTTTCCCATTCTCTGGGTACAAAAAAATCTCCTCCTAAAACCTGAGTTATATAAGGTTTAGCTACCTGATACCTACCTACTTCAGAAATTCGGGTAGAATCTGTTCTATGATAAGTGATAAGACCTAATTCAAAAAGTTCTTGCAGAAGTTCCATAGTATAAGAAGAAGAAAATTTAAAAAAATAAAAAGCATCTTCTAAAATAGTATCTGTAGTATATGGAAGTGGAGGTAAAAGTTCATCTTCAAATTCTTTTATTTTTTCAATTTTTAATTGGTTAGCAATTTCTTTATATATTTTATTTGCTAAAGATTCATCCTCAATTTCAAGACTTAATTTGTAATCATTTAAATTGAAAGTGATTTTGAATTTATACTGTTTAGCAAGTTCAGCCCTTTCAATAATCCAGCCAAGAACAGGAGTTTGAACTCTTCCTGCGGAAAGATTGAATTTTTGAAAAGCTTTCCATAACTGCTGAGATAAAGAAAATCCTATCCATCTATCAGCTACCCTTCTTGCAAGTTGTGCTTTTACCCTAGCTAAATTTATTTCCTGAGGATTTTCTAAAGCGCGTTTAAAAGCTCTTTCGGTAATTTCATGAATTTCAAGTCTTTTTATATTATTTTGAAAAATTTTTAAATTAATATAAAGATCATAGGCAATTTTTTCTCCTTCAGCATCAGGATCCGAAGCAATAAAAATTTGGTCAGCACAAAAAGAAAGCAATCTTAAAACTTCAATTATTTCACCTTTATTAAATATCTCCTTGGTTTTCTCTAAATCCTCATCTACAAACTGTTCATTAGTCTTTTTATCAACTTTAATAGTATCAAATACAGGATAAAATTGTCCATCAGTTTTAATAACTCCGTAAATTCCTTTTTTTCTGGAAAGATTGAAAATATGTCCTAAAGAAGCACAAATAGATAAAAGATTATTTTCCATGGGAATTTCATAAATCCATACATTTTTAATCCTTCTTACCGAGGGTTTACCAAAAAAGTTTGCGATAGTTTTAGCTTTATGAGGAGATTCCACTATAATGAGATAATTTTTAAAGTCTATTTTTTTCTTCTTTAAACTTTCTCTTTCTTTTTTGATTTCCTCATTTAATTTTAATGCAGTTTCTAAGTCTATTTCTTTAAATTCTATTTCTTCTCCTAAATAAAAGCGTAGCCTTTTTTTTAGGCTATTTAAAGCTTTGAAATTGTCCACTAATATGATTGAAAGACCAGGCAGAAGACCTTTTATAGAAAGCCTTGATACCCTTCCAGAAGCTTGAAGATATGAAGAGGCATTTCCAACTATTATGTAATAATTTCCTTGATCATCTATTTCTAAAAAAACCTCTTCATTTTTATTTAATTTTTCTATAAATTCAGGTTGATTCAATCTTTTTTCTAAAAACTCTTTTATAGAAAGGATTTTTTTATAAAGGCCTTCATATTGTAAAACCTGGTCTTCTTTCAGAGAAAGATATTTTCTAAGATAAGTTATGTAAGAAAGAGCCGTTATTCTTTCTTCTTCTTCAAAAATAGGCATAAGGGAAAGAATTATATTATAAAGAAATTGAGGAGACATAGAGAGACTAAATCCTTTAGCATCTTTAAATAAAGGAAATACATGCTTTGGAACTCCTAAAAATATTGCATATCTTAGAAATTCAGGGAAATCAACTCCTCTTACTAAAGGATTGTTAATATGGCAAAGACCAATAGCTACATCAACTTCTCTATTTTTTATGATAGAAAGAAGATTTTCTTCTTTTGTATCCAAATAAGAGATTACTTTTATTCCTTTGTTCTTTAAATAATCTCTTGCTATTTCTACACATCTTTTGCCAAAAGATTCTTCAACAAAAACAAGCCCACCTTCTCCTAAGGAAATTATTAATTTCTCTGCCTCCTTAAGAAGTTGTTGAAAAACTTCATCTTTAGTTTTTTTATTTTGAAAATCTACAGAAACATAAGTATCTGTAATTTTTCTTAGAGTAGAGACAAATCTGGTTATTTCAAAACCAAGCAAATTTTGGAATAGAAGAACTCTATTAGTTTTTGGTTTTAAGGTAGCAGAAGATATTATTAATTGTTTTGGTTTTTTCTTATGGATTTCTTTTATTTTAAAAAGTTCTTCATAATCTTGTTCTTTTTTTTCTTTTTTTAAAGCAAGTTCTATTTCTTTTTCATTGAAACCAAGAAGTAAAAATAAATTGTCTATGTTTTTGTTACTCTTTAAAAAAGAATCCACATCATCTACAAAAATAAGAGAAAAATCCAAGGTTTTTAATAATTTAAAATTTCTATGCATAAAAGCAGAGGTACAGATAAAAATATCAAATTTTCCCTTTTCAAGTATTTCCTTCTCTTTATAACTTCCAGAATAAGCTAAAATTATTTTTTCTTTTATGTTTGGGTCCTTAGTTTTGGTTAAATAATAATTTAATTTTTGTTCCACCTGTTTAACTAAGACTTTTGTAGGAACAATGATGAGAACTTTTTTAGAAGCAAGGAGACTTATTATTAAACCAAAGGTTGATTTTCCTGTTCCTGTAGGAGCAACAATTGCAAAGGATTCTTCTAAAAAGAATCTTTTTGCCCAGCTTATTTGCAAGGAAGATGGAGAAGTGTTTAAAATTTCATAAAAAAGCTTTTTAAATTTTTCTACTTTTTTTTCTACTTCACAAAATATCTTTAAATCTTTAAGACTATTTTGAAAATATAAGTTTTTGCAAACTTCAGAAATAGAAAAAGCAAAAGGAACATTTTGTTCAGAAAAACAGTTTTCACATGGTAGACCTTTAGCCAGTCTTTCATCAGAAATTATTCCGTGACAATTAGGGCAACCATGTGCTATGTAAAAAAGCATAGATTTAAACAATAAAGCTAAAATTTAAAAAAGCAAGATAATAAAAACAAAAATACAAGTTAGTTTAAAAATTACACTGAATCTTTTAAAAGGTAAGGAAATTAAAGATTTTCTTGACAAAAAGATTTAACCTTCTTAAAATTTTTAATAATGGAATTTAAAGTTTCTGTCTGCCCTCATGAATTGGAAAGAAAATTTATATGGGAGAAATTTTTTAAAAATTTAAGTAATTTTTTAAAAATAGATCTTGTCTTTATTCCGGTCTTAAATTTTCAAGAAGAATTAGAAAAAATACAAAAGGAAGAATTTTCTTTATTTTATGCTTCTCCTTCAACAGCCTATCTTTTTTACAAAAAAGGATATATTCCTATAGCTAAATTTAAAGACCAGATAGACAAATTTTTAATAGTAGGAAGTGAATCTCTTGAGAAAATTGAAAAAAAAGAATTTATAAGAATAGCCACAATAAATAAATCTTTTTATGTGCTTCCATTGGGTTATTTTTCCTATAAATATAATTTTAGTTTTCATAAACTTCATATGGTTCTAACTTTTTCTCATAAAGAGACTCTTCAAAAAATTATTAATGGTGAGGCTGAAGTTGGGATAATATACGAGGAGTTTTTTAAAGTTATTGAAGAAAGGGAAAAGCTAAGAATTTATGAAGAATTTACTCTTGAAACAAATCATGTTTTTATGTTAAATCCCCAAAAAATTTCAAAAGAAAAAATAAGGGAAGCTTTACATAAAGTAGATCTCAAAGTTATTGAAGAATTAGGATACAAAGAAATAGAAATTTTTGAAGACAAAGAAATGGAAAAAGTTGAAAAACTTTTTTTAATAAGTGAGCTTAATTTTGAATTATTAAAAGGTAAAACTTTTCAAGAAGTATTGATGAAAAGTCCCTATATAGGAGTTCTTATTTATCATGATAAATACATTTATGCTAATCCTTATATGTGTAAACTTTTAGGATATTCCTTAGAAGAGTTTTGTAAATTAAAACCTGAAGAGATTCATTATTTTGAAGAAGACAGAAAAAGAATAAGAGAGATAGTAAGAAGAAGACTTAAAGGAGAATATTTTTTACAGACCTATGAAGAAATGGTTTTAAAAACTAAAAATGATACCAAGGTTTATATAGTAGCCTTTTCTGAAACTATTTTTTATGATGGTAAATTCTGTGGTCTTGTATTTATTATAGATATTTCTAAAGAGAAAAGGCTAGAAATTCTTTATAAAATAATAAGTAAGATTAATCAAATTTTAATAGAAGTAAATTCTGAAAAAGAACTTTTTAAAAAGATTTGTAAAGTTTTGGTGGAAGATTTTGGGCTTAAAATGGTCTGGGTAGGAATACCTGATTATAAGGAAAAACTTATAAAACCGCTTTATGCATATGGAGAAGAAAAGGGGTATTTAAAAGAGATTAAAGTTTATATGGAAGAAACTAAAGCTGAAGGAAGAGGTCCTGTGGGAACTTCTTTTAGAGAAGATAAAATAACCATTATTTCTGATACAGAAACTGATGAGAGATTTTTACCTTGGAAAGAAAGTGCCTTAAAAAGGGGATATTATTCTGTTGCAGCTATTCCTTTAAAAGTAAATGAAAAAGTTTCATATGTACTTGCCCTTTATTCAGATGAATCTTTCTTTTTTAAAGAAGAACATGAACAAATTTTAGAAGAACTTAAAAGAGATTTAGAATTTGGGCTAGCTAAAATAGATTTGTTAAGAAAAGAAACTATTTTAGCAGAAAGCTTGAGAAATTTAGAAGAAGTTGTAATGGTTTTGGATCAAGAAGGGAAAATAATTTTTATAAATGAAAAGGGATGTGAAATTTTAAGGTGTGTTGAAAAAGAGATATGTGGAAACTCTATCGGTATTTTTAACTTTAAATTTAAAGAAGAATCTTTAGAAAATATTTTTAAAATCGGAATAAAAAATAGCTTGAGAATTCCGGTGAAATTAGTCAAAGATGAGGAAGTAAATTGGTTTGATATGAAGATAATTCCTATTAAACTTCCTGAAGGGATATTCAGATATGTCATAATAGCAGAAGATATTTCTCAAATTTTACAGTTTGGGGAATTACTAGATAAAGCAAGGTATATTGATTCTCTCACCCAGCATTTTAATTATGAAGGATTTTTAAAGAGAGTTAATGAAATCTTACCTTTTCTTTCTGATTTTGCTTATTTAATTATTGTTGACCTCTGTAATTTCACTTATATAAATACTAATTTTGGCTATGAAGCAGGGAATTTCTGTTTAGAAGAAATTGGAAGAAGATTTTTAACCTTTAAAAATTATGTAATTATAAGTAGACCCTTTTCAGATTCTTTTGCTTTATTTTTTTATAATATTAAAGAAAAAGATCAAGTAGTAAACACTTTAGAAGAGTTAAAAAAACTTATTTATGCTCCTATAACATTAAAGGATCAAAATATCAATTTTTATTTTAATGCTGGTGTAGCTATTTTCCCAGATGATGGAAAAACTTTTAAAGATTTATGGGAAAAGGCAAGCATTGCATTAAATGAAGCAAGAGGTAAAGAACCAGGGGTAATAGAGTTTTATAATTCTATTATGGATGAAAAAATTAAAAGATATTTTCAATGTGAAGCTCTTATAAGAAAAGCCTTTGAACAAAATCTTTTTGTATTTTATTATCAACCCTATTTTGATTCTTCTCAATTAAAAGTTATTGGACTTGAAGTTCTTGTAAGAATAAAGGAAAAGAACGGAAAACTTTATTTTCCCTCTGAATTTATAGAATACCTGGAAAATAGTCCCTATTTAGAAAAATTTGAAGAATGGGGAATAAAAGAAGTTAAAGAAAAAATTTCTAAATGGAAATTGCCTATTTCTTTTAATGTATCAATAAATTCCATTATTCGTCCTGATTTTTTATCTAAAATTTTAAAGATCTTTGAAAATAAAGATTTAGATAACCTTATACTAGAAGTTACTGAAAGAATATTTGTTAAAGATATAGAAGTAATTAAAAAAAGCATTTCTGAAATTAAAAGACAAGGTATTAAGATTGCCCTGGATGATTTTGGGATAGGTTATTCTTCTCTTTCTTATTTAAAAGAAATATCTTTTGATATTCTTAAAATTGATAAAGCCTTTATAAAAGATATGGTGAAAGGTAAAAAAGAAGCTGGATTAGTGAAGACTTTTATAGATATCGGACATACTTTTGATATGAAGGTTTTAGCTGAAGGAGTTGAAACTAAAGATCAGGCTAATTTTTTAGATATTATGGGATGTGATTATTTACAAGGTTTTTACTTAGCTAAACCTATGTCAGAAGAAGAGATAGAGGAATTTTTGAAAAAGGGTAATGAGAAATAAAGAGATTATTTATTTAGATTATAATGCTACTACTCCCTGTCTTCCTGAAGTAGTTGAAGAGCTAAAACTTTATTCTTGTGAATACTTTGCTAATCCAAGTTCTGGTCATGTTTTCGGTAGATTTGTTAGAGAAAAACTTTATGATTTTCGTAAAAAAGTAGCAGATTTGATTAATGCAGAACCAGAAGAAATAGTTTTTACTTCTGGTGGGACAGAAGCTAATCATCTTGCTTTATTTGGGATTGCTTTAGAAAAAGGTAAAGGACATCTTTTAATTAGTTCTTTTGAGCATCCCTCTGTCTTGAACCCGGCAGTTAGACTTTTAGAAATGGGTTTTAAAGTAGATTTTATTCCTATTAATTCTTATGGGTATGTAGAAATAGAAGAAATTGAAAAAAGAATAAAATCTGATACTATTCTTGTTTCTCTGATGATGGCTAATAATGAGATAGGGACTATTCAACCTGTAAAGGAAATAGCTAAGCTTTGTAAAGAAAGGGGAATTTTTTTTCATACAGATGCCTGTCAAGCAGTAGGGAAAATACCTGTAGATGTAAAGGATATAGATTGTGATCTCTTGAGTATGGCAGGACATAAAATGTATGCACCCAAAGGAATAGGAGCTTTATACATAAGAAAAGGAATAAAAATAAATCCTTTATTTTTAGGGGGAGGGCAAGAAAGAGGTCTAAGGGCTGGTACAGAACCGGTTAGTTTAATAGCAGGTTTAGCTAAAGCTTCAGAAATCGCTAAAAGAGACGTTCCTTTTGAAAAAGAAAGACAAGTTTATTTGAGAGAAAAACTTTTTAGTGGATTAAAAGAAATTTATCCTGAACTTTTCCGATATGGAATTCCAGAAAATACTTTACCTAATACCTTAACAGTCTCTTTTGTAGGTAAAAACGGAGCAAAAATTTTAGAGGATCTTCCTCAAATATGTGCCTCCACAGGTTCTGCTTGCCATGACAGAAAAGGCTCTCATACTCTTTTAGCTATGAAAATTTCTCAAGAAATTTCAGAAGGTACCATAAGATTTTCTTTAGGAAAATATACCAATGAAGAAGAAATTGAAAAAGTTTTGGAGATTTTTACTCAATATTTCAAAAAAAATGTTAAAAAAAATCAGCTCCCTTTTTCTTATTAAACCAGAAGATTTAAACCAAGAAGAGTTATCTTTTTATAAGGAGTATGGATTTAAAAATTTTATTCTTTTTAAGGAACATTTCAAAGAAGATTTTACTTTATATTTATCTTACTTTAAGGAAAAACTTAAAGCATCGCTTTTAGCTACTGATCAAGAAGGGGGTAGAGTTTGTAGAATTGAGGGTAATTTTTTATCACCTCTTGAAATTGCTAAAAAATATCAAAAAGAAGGAGAAAAATGTGTTAGAAAGTGGGCTAAAGAAATAGCACTTTCTCTTAAAAGATATCATCTTAATCTTAATCTTGCTCCCTCCCTTGATTTAGCAGATGAATCAGCAGAAGAATTTTTAAAAGGTAGAACCTTTGGGAAAAATAAAAGTTTAGTAGAAAAATTAGCTTATATTTTTATAGAGGAACATAAAAAAGAAAAAATTTTTACTTGTTTAAAGCATTTTCCTGGATTAAAAGATGTAAAAATTGATCCTCATGAAGAACTTCCTTTTAAAGAAAATTTAGATAAAGAGAATTTAGATGTATTTTCCTCACTTTTAGAAAAAACTTATTCCCCTTTCATTATGACTACTCATATAGTTATTAAGGAAATAGATTTAAAGCCTGTTACTTTTTCTGAGAAAATAGTTTCTCTTTTAAGAAAAAACTTAAATTATAAAAATGTTATTTTAACTGATGACCTTTCAATGAAAGCTTTAAGTTTCTGGGAACTTCAAGAAAGAATTATTTTAAGTTTGGCCAGTGGGCATAATATTTTAATTTATTGTGGAAAATGGTATGATTTAGGAGCTGCTTTAGAAGATATAAAAAGCGAAATAAATAAGAGTTTAATTTTGAGAGAAAAAATAAAAGAAAGTTTTTCAGTCTTAGAAAAGATTTTAAAATAAGCTATGAAGAAAGAAATATCTTATAAAAAAATAGTAAGGGTTGTGAAAGAAAATTATATTGAGGCTTGTAAAATTCTTCCTGAGCAAATAGAAAAAGCATTTAAATTGGCTCTACAAAAGGAAGAAAATATTTTGACTAAAGCTATTTTAGAAGTTTTATTAAGTAATGCAGAAATAGCTAAAAAAGAGGGTCTTCCTCTTTGTCAAGATACCGGTATTCCTGTAGTATGGGTAAAAATAGGTGAAAATGTGAAAATTGAGAATTTAGAAAAAGCTATAAATGAAGGTTTGCTACTTGCTTATAAAGAGGGATTTTTAAGAGCCTCAGTATGTGATCCTTTAACAAGAAAGAATACAGAAACTAATACACCAGCAATTATTCATTATGAGATTTTACAAGAAGATATTTTAGAAATTTATCTTATGCCTAAAGGCTGTGGAAGTGAAAATATGAGTGCTTTGGCTATGTTATCTCCCTCTGCCGGAATAAAAGGTATTAAAAAATTTATTATAGAAACAGTTAAAAAAGCAGATTCCAATCCCTGTCCTCCTATAATAGTGGGAATTGGAATAGGAGGAGATTTTGAAAAATCAGCCCTGCTTGCCAAAAAGGCTCTTTTTAGAGATTTAGGTACATTTAATTTAGATCCTACTATAGAAAAATTAGAAAAAGAACTAATAAAAGAGATAAATTATTTAAATATAGGTCCTTTGGGTTTAGGTGGGGAAACAACCTGTCTAGGGGTTCATATTGAGACTTATCCAACTCATATTGCGAGTTTGCCTGTTGCAGTAAATATTCAATGTCATTCAGCAAGAGTTAAAAAAATTAAAATTATTTAAATTTTAAATGAAAAAAAAATTATTTATTATTTTATTTATTTTTTTAATTCTTTCTTGTGGGAAAAAAACTCCTCCCCTACCTATAGAAAAAAGTATTCCTAAAGAACCCTCACTTGAAATTCGATTAACTCCTCAAGGAGCAAATCTTTTTATTTATCTACCTACAGAAACGCAAGGAGGTTTTCCTTTAGTAAAAATTAAGAAATTAATTATTGAAAAAACAGAAATACCTATTGATATACCAAAGGCTAAGGCAAAAACAGATACCTTTAAACTTTCAGTGAATCTTCACTCTGCAGGTAATCTATTCGTTTATCCAGATTATAATCTTAAACATCGACACAAATATATTTATAAAATAAAAATAATAAAAGATTTTATAGTAGAAACTCCCTTTACAGAATCTATTGAAATATTTTGGCATAACCCTCCTAATTTCCCTCAAGATTTTAAGGTAAATGTCCTTAGGCAGGATAGCGTCTTAATTACTTGGAAAAGACCAGAAAAGGATATCTATGGATTACATTTAGAAGGAGAGGTATTTTATGAAATAGAAAAAATAACTGAAAAAGAAAGAAAGATTATAGAAATAAAAGGTAAAGAAGAATATTTTGACGAGATAAAATCTGGAGTAAGTACATGTTATAATATAAGGGCAATATTAAATTTTAGAGGTACCTTTATTCCAGGACCTAAAACACCTGATATATGTGTAAAGTAGTTTCTCCATAGCTTTTCTCTTTTATTTTTTTAAATTTTTTTATTTCATAAGGCAATAATATTCCTGTTTTTTCTTCTCCAATTATTATAGCTTTTTCTTGTAAAATATTTTCAGGAAAAACTTTTAAAGTTTTTAAAAGAAGATTCTTTTCATAGGGAGGAGTTATGAAAATCAGATTAAAAAAATTCGAAAATTTAAGTGAAAGAAGTTTTAACCCTTTAGGAAGTTCTAATTTAAAGATTTGAGAATGTTTTTGAAGATTGAATTTTTCAAGATTTTTTTTAATAATAGAAATACTTAAAGGACTTGAATCTACAAATACTACAAATTTTGCTCCTCTTGAAAGAGCTTCTATTCCTAAAGCTCCAGTCCCTGCAAAAAGATCTAATACATTCCATGAAAATAAGGTTTGTCCTAAAATATCAAATAAAGCCTTCCTTATTCTTGTTCTTAAAGGTCTAATGATGTTTGAAGTTTTAGGTGGAGAATAAAGTTTTTGTCCTTTTAAATAACCTCCAGTGATTTGCAAATTAGATTTCCTAAAGATCCGAAATTATTTGAAACCAAGTATTTGGAATAAAGAAATAATAAGGATTTAATTCAGGATAATAAAATTTTCCTTTAAAAATTTGTTTAGGTTTTAACCAATCTTTAGGTTCTTTAGCTCCTATAAAAAAAGCAATTTCCTCTCCGTAAGAAGGAACAAATAATCTGGCTATTTTAATCTCAGGGAAAATAGATTTTATTAAAGGATAAGAATTTTTTATCACATAAGGAAAGTATATAGGAAGACTTGCTTGTTGAATAAAAATCCCTCCTTTTTTAAGAGCTTTTAAAGCATATTTATAAAAATCTAAAGTATAAAGAGTTTTAGCAGGTCCTACTGGATCAGTACAATCTACAATTATTAGGTCAAATTCTTCAGAAGCACATTCTTTTAATCCCTTTAATCCATCTTTTATAATAAAAGAAACTTTAGGATCTTTATAATTTCCAGAGAGTTTAAAAAAATATTTCTGACAAATTTCAAAAACAAGGGTATCTATTTCAAATTGGATAATTTCTTTTATTGAGGGTATTTTTTGAAGTTCCCTCAAAACTCCACCATCTCCACCACCTATAATAAGAACTTTTTCTGGAGGAGAATCCAATAAACTTGCAGGAAGATATACAATACTTTCGTGATAAATAAATTCATCCTTTTCAGTAAATTGAACTATTCCATCTAAGACAAAAATATAACCCCAAAAGGGATTTTTAAATATTTGAATTTTTTGTAAATTTTTTTCTTCGAAAACTAATTCAACTTTATAAGCGTGTCCAAAATCTCTAAAAATTTTCTCTTTCCACCAAAAATGTCCAGTCAAGTTTCACCCCAATCCTCTGAAATTCCTCTTAATATCTCAGCTATATATACATTTTTAGGTTTTAAAGATTTTTTTAATTTTTCTAAAATTTCATAAGCTTCATCTCTATCTTTTGCAATTATATCAATAGCAGAATATCCATTTTCTGGCCAAGTATGAATATAAATATGAGCATTTCCAGAATTAACTTGTGCTGAAACACCAAAGGGTTTAAATTGATAACTAATAGCTCTTAATAAATGATTTTTGTTAAGATTTCTAAGAGCAGATTTAAGAGCTTTTTCTATATATTCTGCTTTAGCTAAGAATTCGAATGGAGAATTCCAAAATTCCACAATAAGGTGATAATTCCAGACATTTCGTTTTAAAGCACCTTGCTGGGTAGAGGTAATTTCTAATTTTTCCACTTGGCAAAGAGGTTCAATCATTCTCATAGCTCACCTCCCCCAGGTAAGGTGCCTGGTTTTTTGAAAACATAAAAAAATCGGGACGGGCGGATTTGAACCGCCGACCCCCCACACCCCAAGCGGGT
>CAYPPW010000034.1:0-16116 GCA_964412755.1 uncultured Thermodesulfatator sp. | reverse complement strand
ATCCAAGGATCTTTGGGAAAAATATAAATTTAAAGGGGCATCTCCGTTTATTTTTATTATTGGAGCTTATGAACATGCAAGAAGGTTAAATGAAGTAAATATTAAAGATTTTGAAGGTTTTACTTATCATGTAATTGGAGATCTTTATTATGAATGGAAAGATTTTGGAAAGGCACTTAAATATTATTTAATAGCTGAAGAATTTACTAAACAGCCTTTAGAACTTGCTTTAAGTAAATCAGCTATTTATTACATTTTTAAGCAGTTAGATAAGGCAGAAAAAATTTTAAGAGAAAAACTTTGTGGATGTGAAAAAGAATCTCCAATTCTCCATTATAATTTAGGATTAATATATATTGAAAAAAATGAAAAAGATAAAGCCAAATATCATTTTTATAAAGCATATCTTTTAGATCCTGAAAATAATATTTTAAGACTTGGTTTAATAAAATTTTTATGGGATTTTGCAGAATATGAAGAATTAGAGGAATTATTAAGTAGTATAAAAGAAGAAAAATTGTCTATTAAAGAAAAGGTATATGTAGGGAAACTTTATTTTTATAAGAAAGAATATGAAAAAGCTTTTAAATATTTAAAAGAGGTACTTCATGATAAAGAGCAAGATGGAGAGGTAATCATTTTTTTAGCTTGGTTATATCTTTATTTAAAAAAAGAAAAAGAAGTATCTGAAATTTTATTAAAAGAGGCTCAAAAGATTCTTTTGCCTGAACAAATAGAAAGAATAAAAAAGGAATTTAATTTAGAAATACAGTGAATTTAATAGTTCTTGGTTCGGGAACAGGTTGGATTAGATTAGAGAGAAATTCGCCCGGATACTTATTAGAGATTGATAAGTTTTTATTACTTCTTGATTGTGGTCCAGGGGTATTAAGACAAATTCTTAAGATTCAAAAAAGATTAGAGGAGATTTCTGCAATTTTTATTTCTCATTTTCATCCAGATCATGTAGCAGATCTTGTTCCCTTCTTTTTTGCTACAAAGTATTCTTTAGGATATAAAAGAGAAGATCCTATTAGTTTGTATGCAGCAGAGGATTTTTCAGAATTTTATTTTTTCTTAAAAAAAGCTTTTAAAAACTGGATTGAACCTCCAGAGGGGTTATTAAAGATAATTTTACTTCCGAAAGTTAAAAAATATCAATTTTCTATAGGTCCTTTGAAAGCTCTCACTACTCCAGTTAAACATAATTCTGAGAGTTTAGCTATTAGGTTAGAATATAATAAAAAAAGCTTGGTTTATTCCGGAGATACCGGCTTTTGTGAAGAATTGATAGAACTTTCTAAGGAAGTAGATTTATTAATAATAGAATGTTCTAATTCTAATAATTTGTATGTAGAACATCACCTATCTCCAGAGGATATTGCAATTATTGGAGAAAGAGCTAAAGTAAAACGGATACTTGTTTCTCATTTTTATCCCCATAGTGAAAATTTAAACATTAATATTATAAGAAAAAAATTTAAAGGAGAAATTATTTTAGCTCAAGATTTAATGAAAATTGAATTATAAAAAACAAAATGGAAGGAATTGATCCTAAAATTTTAAATAGGCTAAAAGAAAAAGTACAAAAAGAGCTTATTCAAAGAGAAATGGAGACTATAGAGTATTGGTTAAATGAACTTATTAAAGTTTATCAAAGGAATCACCCCACTTTAGCTGAATTTAAAGCGGATATAAGAAAATATATGGATAGAATGAAAAATAGATTAGAAATTCTCAAAACTAAGGGATTTTAGATATATCATGAAATATATAAGTACTAGGGGAGGAATATCCTCTTTAAATTTTAAAGATACTGTTTTTGAGGGTTTAGCAGAGGATGGTGGGCTTATTGTGCCTGAAAAAATTCCAAGGCTCTCAAAAAAAGAAATACAAGATTTAAGTAAATTAAATTATCAGGAACTTGCTTTAAAAATTTTTAAATATTTTATAGGAGATATTTCAGAAAAAGAATTAAAAATTATTATAGAAAAAGCTTATAAGAATTTTAGAAAAAATGAAATAACACCTGTAGTTAAGTTAGGAGATATTTATATTTTAGAACTTTTTCATGGTCCTACTTGGGCATTTAAAGATATTGCTTTGCAATTTTTAGGGGTATTGTTTGAAAAACTTCTTTTAGAAAGTAATAAGAAAATAAATATTTTAGGAGCTACATCTGGTGATACAGGTTCAGCTGCAATATATGGAATAAAAGGAAAAAAGAATATAGCTATTTTTATTCTTCATCCTTATAAAAAAATCTCCGAAATACAAGCTTTGATGATGACTACTGTTATAGAAGATGGTGTATATAATTTAGCAATTGAAGGAACTTTTGATGATTGTCAAACTATAATAAAGTCTATTTTTATGGATTTAGATTTTAAAAGAAGATTTCATTTAACTACAATTAACTCTATAAATTGGGCTAGAATAATGGCACAAATGATTTATTATTTTTGGGCTTATTTTAGGGTTTGTGAAAAAGAGAATTCTCAAGTAGTAAGATTTTCTGTTCCTACAGGAAATTTTGGAGATATTTTTGCAGGATATTTAGTAAGAAAAATGTTGGGAGAGGATAAAATAGAAAGATTAATTTTAGCTACGAATGAAAATGATATTTTATGTAGATTTGTCAATTATGGAGATTATTCAGTAAGAAGAGTAAAACCTACTATAAGCCCTTCAATGGACATTCAAGTAGCAAGTAATTTTGAGAGATATCTTTATTATTTTTATAATGAAAACCCTAAAAAAACCAAAGAAACGATGGAGAAATTTGCTAAAGAGAAAGCCTTGAAATTTAATGAAGAAGAGATTAAAAAAATAAAAGCGGATTTTTTTTCAGCTTCAATTAATGAAGAAGATACCTTAAGAACTATCAGAGAATTTTATGACAAAACAGGTTATATATTAGATCCTCACACCGCAGTAGGGGTAAGGGCAGGATTAAAATTTAAAGATAAAATTCCTTTAATATGCTTAGCTACAGCACATCCTGCTAAATTTCCAGAAACAGTAAATAAAGCTTTAGGGTTTGCTATAAAATTGCCACAAGAAATAGAAAAACTTTATAAACTTCCTCAAAAATTTGAAATTTTACCTGCTAACACCGAAGCAGTGAAAGAATTCATTAGCGAAAAAGCAATTTAGAGTTTTAAATTAGGTGAAAAAAATAATTAATGAAAAAAGTTCTTCTTATAATTGTAATAATTATTATTTTAATAAGTACTATATGGTATGGAATAAAAGGAGTAAGTCTTTTTAACGAAATTTTTGGTTTTTTGCTTTCTCCCTTTTGGAAGAGTGCAAGTTTTTTAGGTGAAAAAAGTAGGATTTTTTTTAATAACTATTTGTTATTAATTGAAATAAAAAAAGAAAACGAAAGATTAAAAAAAGAAAATTTACTTTTAAAATCTCAACTTGCTTATTATAAAGAAAAGGAACGAATTTATAATACTGTAGAGAATTTTTATAAAGTATCTGCTTTTCTAGAATATCCAAAGGTAATAGGCAGAATCATTTATAAACCTGTAGATCCCTTTTCGGGATTAATTTTTGTAGACAAAGGAAGAGATGATGGCATATTACCTCAGATGCCAGTTCTAGCAAGTGTAAATGGAGAAGGAGTAGCATTAATTGGACAAGTGGTAGAAGTCTATAAAAATTGGAGCAAAGTTATTTTTATTACCGATCCCTCCTTTGCAGCAGATGTAAAAGTAGAAAGAACAGGAGAGAGAGGGATTTTGGTAGGAAAAGCTGAAAAATATTGTAATTTACAATATCTTCCTTCTACTTCCGAATTAAAACCAGGAGATGAAATTTTAACCTCTGGACAAGATGCACTTTTTCCTCCCGGGTTATTAGTAGGTAAGGTAATTACAGTAAATAAAGATCCTGTTCAAGGAATATTTAAATTTGCGGAAGTTAAACCTGCTATAGATCTTAATAACATTGATCTCGTTTTGATTTTATTGAAATTACCTGAAATTCCATTATAAAATGGAAAATGAAAAATAAAAAATTTTTTTTAATACTTATCTCTTTTTTATTTTTATTAATCTTTTTTAAAACTTTTCTTTCAAATTTTATCTTAATTTATCCTGGAGATTTGTTTTTAGCTCTTTGTCTTAGTATTTTAAATTTTAGAAGCACAGGTATATTGCTTTATTTTTGCTTAGGGTTATTAGGTTTATTAGAAAGTTTGGATTTTTTTAAAATAGAAATTTTTTGGTGTTTTTATTTTATTTTAATAGGTTTCATATGGAATTACTTGAAAAATTATATTGCTTCTGAGACTTTAGAAGCGAAATTAAGTTTATGGAGTTTAGGTATACTTTCTACCTTAATTATTAGAATAATAATATATTTTTTGAATTTAAATACTTTTATAAATTGGAAAATTTTCTTAAATCTTTTAGTAAAAAGTTTTTATTATATAATTTCAACCTTTTTATGGATATTAATTTTGAATAAAATATTTATAGTGTTATTTCCTCGTACAAATGAAGAATATAAACTTTGAAGATTATCTTATAAAAGATTTTTTCAGAGCTAAACAGAAGATCTTAAAAAGCCTTTTTTGGGAAAAAAGACTTTTTGGAGTAAAGATTTTAATTATTTTTTCTTTTTTTATTTTTTGGATAAGATTTTTTAATCTTCAAGTAGTAAAGCATTCTTATTATTATAAAAAAGCTAAAGAAAGGTCAGTTGTTACTTATGTAATTAGAGCTCCAAGGGGAGAAATTATTACTTCCGATGGAGTAGTAGTAGCTACCAATAAAGCTGTTTTTCAGCTTTATTTGGATCCTGAATTAATAAAAGATAAAGAAGACGAGGTTTTATATAAGTTAAGTAAAATTTTAGCTGAAGATTTTGGTAATCTTAAAGAAAGATATTATCTGGCTAGAAAAACTTTTTTAGGTAGAGTTTTAATAAAAAGAAATCTCAATTGGGATGAAATAGCCAAGATAATGGTAAGAAAATATTATTTACCTGGTGTTGAAATCGAGGTGGAAGCAGAAAGATATTATCCCTATGGAGAAGTTTACTTTCATTTAGTTGGATATGTTTCTAAAATAACTTGGGAAGAATATAAAAATTTTCGTGGAAATGGGTATTTTATAGAAGATTATATTGGGAGAGCTGGGATAGAAAAAGCTTTTGAAAATAGATTAAAGGGTAAGAATGGAGCTATAGAAATTGAAAGAGATGCTTATGGAAGATTAGGTAAAATAGTTAGTAGATCTAATCCTATTTCCGGAGAAAATCTAATTTTAACTATTAATCATAATCTTCAAATGAAAGCTTATGAACTTTTAAAGGATAGAACTGGAGCAATAGTAGTTCTTTCTCCTCAAGATGGAGCTGTTTTAGCCATGGTGAGTACTCCTTCTATAGATCCTCAAAAATTTATTACTGGTTTTACCCCTGAGGAATGGAATGAAATTAATTCTAAAGTTGATAGTCCTTTTTTAAATAGAGCTTTACAACCCTATCCTCCAGGTTCTACTTATAAAATAATTACTGCTATTGCAGGACTTTCTGGAGGAATTATAAATGATTTAAATCAACATATTTTTTGTTCTGGTTATTTTAAATATGGAACTAAAATATTTAGGTGTTGGGAACCAAAAGGGCATGGAGGTGTTAATCTTATAAAAGCTATTGCATTTTCTTGTGATACTTACTTTTATACTATTGCTTCTAAACTTGATGTAGACTATTTAGCCAAAATTTCAAAAGAATGGGGATTAGGTAAATTAACAGGTTTGGGATGGGAAGAAGAAAAACCAGGTTTTATTCCTACTAAAGAATGGAAAGAAAAAAATTTTAAAGAACCTTGGTATCCAGGAGAAACTGTAATACTTGGTATAGGTCAGGGTTATTTATTAACTACACCTCTTCAGTTAGCAAGAGTTTATATGGCAATAGCCAATGGAGGTTATCTTTACAGGCCCTATGTAGTAAAAAGTATAAACTTAGTAAACGGTAAAAATATAAATATTGATCCTCAACTAGAAAAACGCTTATATTTACATCCAAAACATTGGGAATGGATAAGAGAAGGGCTTATTGAGGTAGTAAAAATTGGCACTGGTAGAGCTGCTTTTATACCTGGAATTATGGTAGCAGGTAAAACAGGTACTGCTCAGGTTGTAAGTTTATCTCTTAAAAAATCTAAACATCTTGAACACCATGCATGGTTTATAAGTTATGCTGGAAGATCTGATCCAGAGATAGTATCAGCCATTTTAGTAGAACACGGAGGTCATGGAGGTGCTGTCGCAGCTCCACTTGCTCAGAAATTATATAAACATTATTTTGGAATAAGTGAAATTAATGTATCACAACAAGAAGAATATAAAGAAATAATTGGGAATGACACTTCAGAGTAATTTTAAAGAAATTTTTTTAGAAAATATATGGGGATTTTTAGCTGTTTTTTCCTTGAGTTTTTTTGGAATTTTAAATCAATGGGTAATAGCAGAGAATAGCCCCATTTTTTGGAAAAATTTAGTTTGGCATTTAGCAGGGCTTAGTTTTTTAATAGGGTTTATTTGGTTAATAGATTATAGAAAAATTACCTTATCTATTGTTTGGGTATGTTATATACTTTTAACTTTAATTTTGTTTATACTAATGATTTTCAAAAAACGTTGGATTGAATTTGGAATTTTTTCCTTTCAACCTGGAGAATATGTTAAACCCGTGTTGATTTTATTAATTAGCTTATTAGCTTCAAAAGATCCCTCACCTTATTTAAAGTTTAAAAATATATTAAAGTTTTTAATTATAATAACTATTCCCTTAATATTAATTTTACCTACTGATTTGGATTATGCAGTAATAATGGGAGTAATGTTTATTAGCTTTATAATTTTTCTTGGAGTTCCCAAAAGAATACTTTTCTTATTAAGCACTGTTATATTAATTGTAGGATTTATAGTATTTCCATTAATTTGGAATAGACTGGAACCTCATCAAAAAGGACGAATCTATGGATATTTATATAGAGAAAAATATGAAAAAACTTGGAGTTATCAATTAAATCAAGCACTTATCGCCATAGGTTCAGGAGGGGTGTGGGGGCATGGTTTAAAAAAAGGTTGGTCTACCAGACTTCATTATTTACCTGCCAAACATACAGATTTATCTCTAGCAGTATGGGCAGAAACATGGGGTTTTATAGGGGTAAGTATAGTTTTGTTTTTATATGCATATTTGCTTTATTTTGGTATTAAAGTGTCTCAAAAAGCTAAAGACTGGTTTGGTAAATATCTTTGTTTAGGAATTATTTTGGTTTTATTTTGGCAAGCTTTTTTTAATATAGGAGGATGCACAGGTTTATTACCTATGACCAGTATTCCTTTTCCATTTTTGAGTTACGGAGGATCTATAACGATTTCTGTTTATTTTTTACTTTCTTTGGTTTTTAATGTAAGCTTAAGAAGACATTTCTTTAAATAATATTAAATTTTATAAATTTTTATAGCTTGACTTTTTTAAAAATTATAATACAAATGTAGCTTTAAAAGTATTATAATTTATAAAAAAATTAAAGAAGGAGTTTAAATATGATTAATTTTGATATTACTCTTTTTATTCAAATTGTAGAAGCTTTAATTATGACTTTTATTCTCTATTATATTCTTGTAAAACCTATCAGGTCTTATATAGAAGAAAGAGAATCACATTTTCAAAGTTTAGAAAAAGAAATTCAAGACCTACTTTCTTCAGCAGAAGAAGCTATTAAAAAATACCAGGAAGAATTGAATAAAGCAAGAGCTGAAGGGATTCAGAAGAGGGAGCTTTTAAAAGAAGAGGCTCGTAAAATTGAGAAAGAGCTTTTAAGTAAAACTATGAAGGAAATAGAAGAATATAAAACTAAATGGGCACAAGAGTTTTCAAAACATTTTGAAGAAGTTAGAAAAGAGCTTATAAATAATGTAGATTATTTTACAAGTCTTATAGTAGGTAAATTATTGGGGAGGAAGGTATGAAAACTTTTAAAAAAATAAGTATTTTAATTTTATTTTATATTTTTTGTTATATTTCGTTGGTTTTAGGAGCTGAGACAGAACCAGAACATCACGGAGTTACTCCAAGTCAATTAAAAAATCTTTTTTGGTTTACTCTTAATTTTATAGCCTTGGTACTTATTCTATATAGGTTTTTAAGAAAACCCATAGTAAATATGTTTAAATCTAGGCAAGAAAATATACTTAAGCAATATAATGAACTTTTAGAAAAGAAAAAAGAAGCTGAAGCAAAGTATATAGAGCTTCAAGAAAAAATTAAGAATCTTGAAAAAGAAGCTGAGGCTATTTATCAAAATTATATAGAACAGGGAATGAAAGAAAAAGAAAGAATTATTGCTTCTGCTCATGAACAGGCTGAAAGAATAAAACAACAGGCTGAGCTTTATATTCAGCATGAAATGGAAAAAGCTAAAATTATGTTAAGAGAAGAGATAGCTAACGCTTCTGTTAAATTAGCAGAAGAAGTTTTAAGAAAAAATATTACTGAAGAGGATCAAAAAAAGATTTTAAAAGATTTTATAAATGAATTAAAAGGGAGGGTACTACATTGAGAGCAATGGCTTTAGCATTAAAATACGCTAAGGGTTTATTTACAGTAGCTAAAGAGTTAGGAAAGACTCAAGAGTTTGGAAAGGAATTAAATCAGATTAAAGACTTGCTAGTTTCTATGCCTGAAGTACTGTCAGCTTTGCAAAATCCTATTTATCCTCCGGATCTTAAATTAGAAATTATTCAGGAAATATTAAAAGTAGTAAAAGTAGATCCTGAAATAGAGAGGTTTTTAAATCTTTTGGTAGAAAGAAGAAGAATTCAATTCATTAAAGAAATAGTCACTATGTATCAAGAATTATTAGATGAAGAGCTTAATATTGCTCGTGGAGAGGTGATTACAGCTTATCCTATTAGTGAGGAAGAAAAGAAAGAATTAGAAGAAATATTGAAAAATTATTTGAAAAAAGAGGTTATATTGGAATCAAAAATTGATGAGGAAATTATAGGAGGTGTAAAAATAAAAATTGGTGATTTAATATTTGATGGAAGTGTTAAAACGCAATTAATAAAATTTAAAGAAATTATAAAAGGGGAGGTGCTATAAATGGAAGTTATAAAAGTACAAGAACTTAGTGATTTAATTAAAAAAAGAATTGAGGAGTTTGAGAAAAAGATAGATCTTGATGAGATGGGGGTAGTTATTTCAGTAGCAGATGGAATTGCTCGTGTATTTGGGTTAAGAAATTGTGAATATATGGAACTTATTGAATTTCCTGAAAGTGGAGAAGTGGGAATTGCTTTGAATTTAGAATTTGATAATGTAGGTATTCCTGTAATGGGAGATTATTCTAGAATTTTGGAAGGTCATATAGCTAAAAGAACAGGTAAAGTTGCGTCTATTCCTGTAGGAGAAGCAGTTATCGGAAGGGTAATAGATCCTGTAGGAAGACCTTTAGATGGGAAAGGACCAATTGAAGCTAAAGAATTTAGAAGAATTGAATTAAAAGCTCCTGGAATTATTAAAAGAAGACCTGTTCATGAACCCATGTATACAGGAATTAAGGCTATTGATGCCATGACACCTATTGGTAGAGGTCAAAGAGAATTAATTTTGGGAGATAGACAAACAGGTAAAACAGCTATAGTAATAGATGCAATTCTTGCTCAAAAAGATACGGATGTTTATTGTATATATGCTGCTATTGGACAGAAAAAATCTACAGTAGCTCAGATTATTGAAACTTTACGTAGATACGGAGCTATGGAATATACTACAGTGGTTGCAGCTTGTGCTTCTGATTCAGCTGCTTTACAATGGATTTGTCCTTATTCAGCTTGTGCTATAGGAGAATATTTTAGAGATACAGGAAGGCATGCATTAGTGATTTATGATGATCTTTCTAAGCAGGCAGCAGAATATAGGGAAATCTCACTTTTATTAAGAAGACCTCCTGGAAGAGAAGCGTATCCAGGAGATATTTTTTACAATCATTCAAGACTTTTAGAAAGAGCTGCTAAATTGGATGATCAATATGGTGGAGGATCATTAACTGCTTTACCCATTGTTGAGACTCAGCAAGGAGATGTTTCAGCATATATTCCTACCAATGTTATTTCCATTACAGATGGCCAGATTTATTTAGAACCAGGATTATTTTTCGCAGGTATTCGTCCTGCTATTAATGTAGGGCTTTCGGTTTCAAGAGTAGGAGGAGCAGCTCAAATTAAAGCCATGAGACAAGTTGCTGGAAGATTAAGGCTAGAACTTGCTCAATATAGAGAATTAGCAGCTTTTGCTCAATTTGGCTCTGAACTTGATAGAGCAACTCAAAGGGTTCTTCATAGAGGAGCAAGACTAGTTGAAATTCTTAAACAACCTCAATATCAACCACTTCCGGTTGAAAAACAAGTTTGTATACTTTTTGCCGGAACAAGAGGATTTTTAGATGAAATGCCCTTAGAAGTTCTTGCTCAATATGAGAAAGAACTTTATGAATTTATAGAAAGTAAATATCCCGAAATATTTAGAGAAATAAAAGAAAAGAAAGAGATCAGTCCAGAATTAGAAGAAAAAATGAAACAGGTTTTTAGAGAATTTAATGAAGAATTTAAAAAGAGAAATAATGTAGAACCAGTTCCTATTCCATAAAAATAGTGGTTTAATTTAAAGGAGGAAATAATGCCAGCTTTACGAGATATAAGAAGAAAAATAGAAGCAGTTAAAAGAATTGGACAGATAACTAAAGCTATGAACATGGTTGCTTCTGCTAAGCTTAGAACACTTCAACAAAGACTGGAAGGATTTCGTCCTTATAGGAGAAAATTTGAAGAAGCAATAAATAGTATCCTTAGTTCAGGAGGTATTAATCTTCAAAAAATACCCCTTTTGCAACCAAGGGAAGTTAAAAAAGTAGGAATAATTTTAATTACTGCAGATAAAGGTCTTTGTGGAGCATTCAATTCAAATTTAATAAAAGAAGCAGAAAAATTAATAAATAGGTTTAAAAAGGAAGGTAAAGAAGTTGAGTTTATATGTGTAGGTAGAAAAGGGTTTAATTACTTTAGGAAAAAGATTCCTATAAGAGAGTCTTATGTAGATATTATGAGTAAAGTTTTGATACAAGATGCTCGCAAAATTGCTCGTTCTGCTATGATGGCTTATCTTGCAGGAGAATGGGATGAAGCCTATATGATCTATGGTTATTTTATAAATGTAATAAGACAAATTCCAAAAGCAGAAAAGATTTTACCTTTGAGTTTTGAAACACCAAAAGATTTGCCAGAAAAAAAGATATTAGGAGCTTATATATATGAACCACCAGAGGAGGAGCTTTTACCTGAAATTTTGCCTCTTTATTTGAATACATTAGTATTTTCAGCTATGCTGGAAACAGCAGTAAGTGAACAAGCAGCTCGTATGACAGCTATGGATAATGCTAATAAAGCTTGTGGAGATATGGTAAAACAGCTTACTTTATTTTACAATAAAGTAAGGCAGGCAACTATTACCAAAGAATTAATGGATATTGTAGGGGGAGCAGAGGCAATTAGTAAAGGTTAAAAATAATAAATTAAGTTTAATATAGGAGGTGGAAAAATATGGCTGAAGAGAAAGTAATGGGTAAAATAGTTCAAATTATGGGATGCGTAGTGGATGTGGAGTTTCCTCCTGGTAAAGTTCCTAAGCTTCTTGAATGTTTAAAAGCTACTAATCCCATGATAGATGATAGAGAATGGAATTTAGTATTAGAAGTAGCCCAACAATTAGGAGATAATGTAGTACGTTGTGTGGCTATGGAATATACTGACGGGTTAAAAAGAGGGGATCCTGTATTAGCTACAGGTGCTCCAATAAAAGTTCCTGTTGGTAAAGCTACTCTTGGAAGGATTATGAATGCAACCGGTGATCCTGTGGATGAAGCTGGACCCATTGTGTCTGATAAATATTATCCCATTTTTAGACCTGCTCCTACTCTTACAGAGCTTGATACTACCATTAGAGTATTAGAAACAGGTATTAAAGTATTTGACCTTCTTATTCCTTTCCCTCGTGGTGGTAAAATGGGTACTTTTGGTGGTGCAGGTGTAGGCAAGACAGTAGTTATGATGGAAATGATTCATAATATTGCTATGGAGCATGGTGGAATTTCAGTATTTTGCGGAGCAGGAGAAAGAACTCGTGAAGGAAATGAATTATATTTAGAGATGAAAAAATCCGGTGTTTTAGAAAAAGCTGCTTTAGTGTATGGTCAAATGAATGAAACCCCAGGGCATCGTGCAAGGGTGGCCCATACAGGGGTTACTGTAGCAGAATATTTTAGAGATGAGGAAGGGCAAGATGTGTTATTCTTTATAGACAATATTTATCGTTTTACTCAAGCTAATCAAGAAGTTTCGGCACTTTTAGGAAGAATGCCCTCAGCAGTAGGATATCAACCTACCCTTGCAACAGATATCGGAGCTTTACAAGAAAGAATTTGTTCAACTACTAAAGGTTCTATTACTTCTGTTCAGTGTATTTATGTTCCTGCAGATGACTTAACAGACCCTGCTCCAGCAACTACTTTTGCTCATCTTGATGGAACCGTTGTCCTTTCCCGTCAGATTGCAGAACTTGGAATTTATCCAGCAGTTGATCCTTTAGATTCTCAATCCAGAATATTAGATCCTAATGTTGTAGGATGGGAACATTATACAGTTGCTCGTCAAGTTCAGCAAGTCCTTCAAAGATATAAAGATTTACAAGATATTATTGCTATTTTAGGAGTAGAAGAACTCTCTGAAGAGGATAAAATAATAGTTGCTCGTGCTAGAAAAATTCAAAGATTTTTATCTCAACCTTTCCATGTAGCTGAACATTTTACCGGAACACCAGGTAGATATGTAAAACTTGAAGATACTATTAGAGGATTTAAAGAGATTTTAGAGGGAAAGCATGATGAATTACCTGAGCCGGCATTTTATATGGTTGGAACTATTGAAGAAGCTGTAGAAAAAGCAAAGAAGATTATGGAAGGTTAAACGGAGGAGTGTAAATGGCCAGGATCCTTTTAGAAATAGTTACCCCAGATAGAGTAGTAGTTAGTGAGGAGGTAGATATAGTAACTGCTCCTGGTGTTGTAGGAGAGTTCGGAGTGCTTGCAAATCATGCGCCTATGGTAGCAGCAGTTAAAATTGGTCCTCTTCATTATCGAGTAGGTGATAGAGAAGAATGGGTAGCTATAAGTGGAGGTTTTTGTGAGGTTTCACAAAATAAAATAACCTTTCTGGTAGAAGCAGCAGAACGTGCCTACGAAATAGATGTAGAAAGAGCTTTGAGAGCAAAAGAAAGAGCTGAAAAAAGAATCCAAGCATATTTAGCCCAAGCAGAAAAAATAGATTATGCAAGAGCAAAAGCAGCTCTTCAGAGAGCTCTTACTAGACTTTTAGTAGCAGAAAAAGGAAAAGCAGGCACACCTAGATAAATTCCTCAATAGCCCCCTTCGGGGGCTATTTTTATGAATAATTTTCCTTTTTTCTCAAAAGATCAAATTAGAAATTTAGTCTTTCAAAGAAAAAGAAAATATAATTCAAAAATTCTGAAAAATCTTAGTTTTCAAATTTGTAAAAATATTGAGAAACTTCCTTTTTATAAAAAAGCAAAATTTATTGCCTTTTATTTTGCTAAAATAGATGAAGCCTCATTGGAATATTTAATAGGGAAGGCTTTTTTAGAGGGTAAAAAAGTATTTTTACCTAAAACTTGGTTAAAAAATAAAAATCTAACCTTTCATCAAATATTTAGTTTTGCAGACTTAAAGCCAGGGCCTTTTCGTTTGTTAGAACCACCTTTAGAAAATCCACAACTACCTCCAGAAAAATTTGATATAATTTTTGTACCAGGATTAGCTTTTGATTTAAATAAAGGAAGAATAGGATATGGTGGTGGATTTTATGATAGGGTGTTAAAAAACATTCAAACTTTAAAAGTTGGAATAGCTTTTTCTTTTCAAATTTTTGAAAAACTTCCTTTAGAATTTCATGATCAAAAAATGGATATGATAATTACTGAAAAAAATATAATAAATGGAATTTAAGGAAAAGATAAAAGAAAATTATTTTAGGATATTAGAAAGTATTGAAAAAGCTTGTGAAAAAAGTGGAAGAAGTCGCGAAGAAATAAAGATTTTAGGTGCTTCAAAAAAACAGTCTCCTGAAAAAATAAAAAGAGTTTATGAATTAGGAGTTTATATATTTGGAGAAAACTATGTTCAGGAAGCAGAGAAAAAAATAGAAGTCCTTAAAGAATTTCCCATAGAGTGGCATTTTATAGGAAGACTTCAAACTAATAAAGTAAAAAAAGCTTTAAAATTATTTTCTTGTATCCAAACTCTTGATAGATTCTCTTTAGCTCAAGAAATTCAAAAGCAAGCAGAAAAATTGAATTTAAAAGTTCCTGTAATGATAGAGATAAATATTGGTAAAGAAACTACAAAAGGGGGGATCTTTCCTGAAAAATTAGAAAAGTTTATAGAGGAAATTAAAAATTTTAACAGAATAAGGATAATAGGACTTATGTGTTTACCTCCATTGGAGGAAAATCCAGAAAAGGTAAGGCCTTATTTTCAAAAAATGAGATATCTTTTTGAAAAAATAAAATCTTATATGGGATATGAATTCAGAGAGCTTTCTATGGGTACAAGTTACGATTTTATGATAGCTATTGAGGAGGGAGCAACTATTATAAGAATTGGAGAAGCTTTGTTTGGAAAGAGAGATTAAAACACCCATTTTTTTCTTATCTTCAGCCTTAATTTTAGGTTTATTTTTCAGCTTTTATCAAATTCCTCTTATTCTTTTGTTTCTGGCCTTTTTAGGAATTTTTTTCTATTTATTCTTCAAAAAAAATTTTTTAAAACCTTTATTTCTTTGGATTTTTTGTATCCTGGGATTTTATTTAATAGGGAAAATATATTTTTCTAAAGTAAATAAATATTCTATTCAAGAAGAAAATTTTACTATTCTTACCAAAATTAAAAAAGTTGAACCCTATTATCAAGGTTATTTAAATACTGCTTATAATTACGATTTAGGCAATTTTATTTTTAAAACAGATAAAATTTACTTTTCGCCAGGTGAGGTGTGTTTAATTAAATTTAAAAGAACATCTTTTTCAGAATATATTAATCCTTTTTATGTAGAAAAAGAAAAAAGGTTATTAGTAAAAGGGCAATTTTTAGAACTAACTCCTGTTAAAAAGGAGGACTGGATTTGTGAGAAAAGAAAAGAGTTTACCTTAGAAAATTTGCGATATCAAGTTTTTAGATTTTCCGAAAAGTTATCTTCTAATGCCCGAGGGCTTATCCAAGCTTTGGTATTAGGAGTAGAGTACAATATTCCTGAGGAATATAAAGATAAATTAAAAAATCAAGGACTTTACCATCAATTAGCTATTTCTGGGTTTAATTTAGCAGTTCTTTTTGGACTCCTTTATAAATTTTGGTATAATTTTTTAAAATTTACTCCCTTTATTAAAATAGGTTATCCCTTACAAAATATTTCTCATTTATTGTCCTTACCAGGAGCTTTCATAATTTTACTTTTTTCGGGTTTTTGTCCTTCTGCTTTTAGAGCTTTTGTTTTCTTACTTCTTTATGTATTAAATAAATTATTTTTTAGAAGTGCTTCTACTTTAAATTTATTATTTCTTACAATAACCTTAATTTTAATTTTTCAACCTTATCTAATAGGGAATTTATCTTTTCAACTTTCCTTTATAGCAACTTTGGGATTAATAATTGGAGATAAGATTTTTAATGCTAATTTAAAAGAACTTATTAAATTCAAAAATAGTTGGTTAATAATATTAAATAAAATTTTTTATCTATTTTTATTATCTTTTATAGTCAGCATATTAGTGTTTCCTTTTATTATTTATATAAATGGTACTTTTCCTTTATTAACTCCTGTTAATAATGTACTTGCTACCTTTTTTTGGAGTTTAATTTTTATTCCTTTATCTATTTCAATTTCAATAATTTCATTTTTTCATGAAAATTTTGCAATTTATTTAGCTGATATTTTAGATAGTATTTTTAAT
>CAYPPW010000033.1:7642-16370 GCA_964412755.1 uncultured Thermodesulfatator sp. | reverse complement strand
TAATCCTTTAAATTCCTCTTCTATTATTTCACAAGCATCTTTTCCCAAGTTTTTAAATTCTTTAATAGTTTTCCAATTATTTTTATTTATTTTTCTTATTTTACCCAATTTTCTAATATCAAAGTAATTTAAAGTTAGATTTTGGAAATTTAAACTCAATATATGATATTTTTGATATGCAGAGGGTAAGGTAAATAGAAAGAATCCAGTTAATCCTAAGTGAAATAAAAGTCCTTCTTTTTCAAAAAGAAAAATTAAATATTTACCATATCTATTAATTTCTAACAGTTTAGTTTCTAAAAGAGAATCTAATGAATCTATTTTGTTTTTAAATAAAAATTCAGAATTTTTTATATTAGTAGAGATTAACTTTTTTCCTATTAAAACCTTATTTAAGTCTCTTTTGATACTTTCTACTTCAGGAAGTTCAGGCATAATTTAGTGAAGAAATTTTATTTTATAAATTTCAATAAGAGAGAGAAAGAGGCCTAATATTATTGGACCTAAAAATAATCCTAAAAAACCAAATTTTATAAGCCCTCCTAAAACAGAGAAAAGAACAAGTAAATTATGAATTTTGATTTTTTCCCCTATAAGAAAAGGTTTAAGGATATTATCTACCTGAGCAATAATTAATGCTGAATAAATAAAGAGTATAAGGGCTTTGGTATAATTTCCTATAATAATTAAATAAATAACTAAAGGACCCCATATTAGACCTGTTCCAAAAGCAGGAATAAATGAGGCAATAATAGTAAGAAAAGCCCAAAGTAAATATTGAGGAATACCTAGTGCAAAATATATTATAAACGCTAATAAACCTTGAATAAGGGCAGTCAAAATATTTCCATATAGAACCCCTTTTAAAATAAGAGAAACTCTGTTTATTATTTTTTCTTTCTCTTTTTCCTCTCCGGGAATAAGATCAGTTATCTCTTTTACAGTTTTTTCTCCATCAATTAAAAAATAATATAAAGTAATAAGAGTAAAAGCTAATTTAAATCCAAAAGATACTACAAATTTAATAAAATTTTTAAATATGGTAAAAGTATCTTGGAAAACTTTTGAAAGTATTTGACTTAATCTATCCTGAAGCTGAGGTAAATATGGATTTAATTGATCAAGTATCTTAGAAATCAAATTATAAAGATAAGGATAATTTTGAAGACCCTTTATAAATTCTTCAATATCTTTTTGAGTAAGAGGTTGCAAATTTTCTAAAAATCCTAACATTTGAGAATAAAAATTAAAAAGAAGTAGACTCAAAGGACCTATTATAAAAATTAAAAAGCAAACTATTACTGTAATAGCAGAAAATCTTCTTCTATATTTAAATTTTTTGTTTACAAAACTATATATAGGATATATAAAAAAAGCTAAAATTGCACCCCAACAAAAAATATAAAAAAGAGGACTTAATAAATAAAGAAAAAGAATAATTATGATAGAAGACAAAATTAATAGAACCCAAGCACCCAGATTTTGAAAAAATTTCTCATAAAAACCATTCATACTCTTATTTTTGTAGTATAAGGTATTTTATTAAATTTTAAAGATTTATTGTAAAGTAAAAAAGAGAGATTATAATAAAAATATGCCTATTTATGAATTTAGGTGTGAAATCTGTGGAGAAATCTTTGAAGTGCTACAAAAAATGGAAGAAGATTTTCCAAATTGCCCCAAATGTAATTCTAATTATGTAATTAAATTACCCTCTCTTTTTGGATTTCAAGATAAAAGTGCTAAACTTCAAGTAAGAGAAAAAGCTATCTTAAAAAGAGCAAGAGATTATTTAATAGATGGAAAAATTAAAGATGCTAAAAAATTTTTAGAAAAAGCTAAAGATTTCTATCCTACAGATAGGATCAAAAAATTACATGATACTTTAGCAGAAAAAAAACCTGTAAAAGGTGGGTATATTTGCAAAACAGAACTGGTAGTCACTAAAAAGAAGGAAAAATAAAAATGAAAGAAAAGGAAGAAGAACTTTTTTCTAACCTTATAACTTTTAGTACTTTCATTCTCTCCTTGAATACAGCTGCTTTGGTTCATTTAGGAGAAATTCCTGATCCCTTAACTAACAAAAAAGAAGTCAATTTAATTCTTGCAAAACAAACTATTGATACTTTAGAAATGTTAAAAGAAAAAACAAAGGGAAATCTTACTTCAGATGAAGCTAAACTCTTACAAACTATTTTATATGAACTCAAGCTGAAGTTTTTAAAATTAGTTGAATAATTTCTTTTATGAAAAGTATTTTTCTTTATTCTCCGGCTAAAATTAATCTTACCCTTCAAGTATTAAAAAAAAGGAATGACAATTATCATGAAATATACACCATTTTTCAAAAAATTGATCTTTGGGATGAAATAGAAATTAAAAAAACCTTAACAGGTTTTTCTTTGGAATTTTTTAGTAATTTTCGAGTTCCTCTTAATAAAAATTTAGCTTATAAAGCTTATAAAAAATTTAAGGAATTCTTCAAAATAAAAGATGAATTTATAATAAAAATTAAAAAAAATATTCCCATTGGTGCTGGACTTGGGGGGGCAAGTAGTAATGGAGCTTCAATACTTAAAGGGTTAGCTTATTTTTATGAAATTGATTTAAATCTTCTTTATCCACTTGCCAAAGAATTAGGAGCTGATGTTCCCTTTTTTTTAAGTCCCTATCCTTCGGCTATTGGAGAAGGAATAGGAGAAATTTTAAAACCTTTCCCCAACTTTCCGGCTTGGTATATCATTATTTATCCAAATTTTCAAATTTCCACTAAGTGGGCCTATGAAAATTTAAGATTGACAAATTTAAAAAATCCAGTTTATTATAGGAGCGATATTGCTCCGTGG
Source organism: uncultured Thermodesulfatator sp. (assembly GCA_964412755.1). GTDB lineage: Bacteria > Desulfobacterota > Thermodesulfobacteria > Thermodesulfobacteriales > Thermodesulfobacteriaceae > Thermodesulfobacterium. The sequence continues at coordinate 13,524 of CAYPPW010000033.1, read as the reverse complement.
AATCAATCTCAAGGACTTATTAATGATTTTAAACCTTTAGTTTTTGAAAAATATAAAATATTAGAATCCTATGAAAAATTATTAAAAAATTTAGGAGCAAAAGCTGTGAGTTTAAGTGGGACAGGATCTTGCTTATTTGGCATATTTGAAGAATTTCCTTTTTCGATTTATCATACCTTAAATTCTTTTATCAAAAAAGGAAGGATATTTTTAGCAAAAAACTTAAACTAATCAAAGAGGAGGGATTTTTTATGCCAATTAATCAATTTAAAGTATTTTCAGGGACTGCTAATACTGAATTGGCTATAAAAATTTGTAATTATTTAGATGTCCCTTTAGGAGAGTGTATAATAAGAAGATTTAGTGATGGGGAGCTTTTTGTAGAAATAAAAGAAAATGTAAGAGGGGCTGACGTTTTTATTATTCAACCTACTTGCCCACCTGTAAATGAACATTTAATGGAACTTTTAATCATGATAGATGCTGCTCGAAGAGCTTCTGCTAGAAGGATTACAGCAGTAATCCCTTATTATGGATATGCCAGACAGGATAGGAAAACTGCTCCAAGAACTCCAATTTCAGCTAAATTAATAGCTAACTTGATAGTTATGGCTGGAGCAAGGAGAGTTCTTACTATGGATTTACATGCAGGTCAAATACAAGGTTTTTTTGATATACCCGTAGATCATCTTTATGCCTTACCTGTCTTTCTTAAATACATAAAAGATACTTTTCGAGATACCGAAATTGTAATTGTATCTCCTGATGCTGGAGGAGTAGAAAGAGCTAGAGAATATGCTAAAAGATTAAATACCACCATAGCTATAGTTGATAAAAGAAGAGAAAAACCTAACGAAAGTGTGATAATGAATATTGTAGGGGAAGTTAAAAATAAAGTTGCCATTATAATAGATGATATGGTTGATACTGCTGGAACTATGTGTCAAGCAGCAGAAGCAATCTTGGAAAGAGGAGCTATTGAAGTTTACGGAATGGCTACTCATCCTGTACTTTCAGGTAATGCTATAGAAAAAATCAAAAAATCTCCTTTAAAGGCCCTTTTGGTAAGTGATACAATTCCTTTAAAAGAAGAAGCTAAAATTTTAAATAAAATAAAAGTTCTTTCGGTAGCAGAACTTTTAGGTGAAGCTATAAAAAGAATTCATACTGATGAATCTATAAGTTCTTTATTTATCTAAATAAATAAAATAAAGAAGGGAGGAGAAAAATATGAGACAAGTTGTTTTGACCTCTTTTAGAAGAGAAAAAACTGGAAAAGAAATAGCTAAAAAATTAAGAAAAAAAGGATTAATCCCTGCAATTATATATGGACCTCATATTAATCCAATTCCTATTTCTGTTAAATTTAGTGAATTAGAAAGTATATTAAATAAACACAAAGGAGAAACTTTACTTTTTAATTTAGAAATAATAAATGGAGAATCCTTCAAAATTCAAGCTATATTAAAAGAATATCAAACTGATCCTATAACTGATAAAATCATTCATATAGATTTTTTAGCAATTCATGAAAAAAATCTTATTACTATAGATGTTCCTTTAGAATTCATAGGAAAACCAATAGGAATTACTAAGGGTGGAGTATTAGAAATCCTTTTACATGAATTAAGTATTGAATGTTTACCCTCTAATATACCTGATAAAATTCAAGTTGATATAACAAATCTTGATATAGGAGATGTCTTACATGTTAAAGATATTAAAGTTCCTGAGGGAATTAGAATAGCTGAAGATTTAGAAAAAACAGTAGTTACTATTGTGACAGAAGCTGTTGAAGAACTCATAGAAGAAGAAACCGAAAAAACCACTGAATAAAAAATTTTTTAAATGTGGCTTTTTTGCGGCCTTGGAAATCCAGGAGAAAAATATAAAAATACTCGTCATAATTTTGGTTTTTTAATTTTAGATACTTTTGCTAAAAAATATAATCTTAGCTTTAATATTTACAAAGATTTAGAAAGCGAGGTAGCTTTATATGAAGATAAAGCCATTCTTTTAAAACCTCTAACTTATATGAACTTTTCAGGAAAAGCGGTAAAATTATGGATAGAAAAAGAAAACATACCCTTGGAAAACTTGTTAGTCATTTATGATGATGTGGATTTACCTCTTGGAAAAATAAAAATTTTACCTAAAGGAGGAGCAGGAGGTCATAAAGGAATGCTTTCTATAATCTACTCTCTTGGTAACTCAAATTTTCCAAGAATGAGATTAGGAATAGGAAAACCAATAAATCAAGAAATCACAAATTATGTATTATCTCCCTTTTCTGAAGAAGAAATTCCAAAGGTATTAAAGATTGCAAAAATTGCAGTATCCGCTTTAGAAGATATATTAAATATAGGATTATTTAAAAGTATGAATAAATATAATTCTTTAAATTAAACCATTTTTGGATGAAAAATTCTCAAAAATTTAATTTTTCTACTATAATTAAAAAACAATTTATTTTAAAAGCTGAAGAAATCGGTTATTACTTAGTTGCTTTAGGATTAATCATAGGTTTTGTATTAATTATTTTTGACGGGCTTAAAACATTATTTTTAGCTTCTCAATTTGAACAAGATTTAACTCCTCTTGTAATTAAATTTCTTGATAAAATTTTAATTGCTATAATTTTATTAGAAATTTTTTATACTGTTGAGGTAGCCTTATTAGAAGAAAGTGCTGTCAAATGTATAGAGCCTTTTCTTTTAGTAGGTATTACAGCATTAGTTAGAAGGCTTCTAATTTTAAGTTTCAGTATTTCTCATGCTGAAACATTTTCTGCAGAAAAAGTAAAATATAGTCTTTTAGAACTGGTGGTGATAGGAGTACTCATCCTTGCTTTATTAGCAGGATTAATTATTTTAAGAAAAACAAAAAAAATTTAGAAATAAATGGAAACTAAAAATAAAATTTTAATTCTTGATTTTGGTTCTCAAACTACTCAACTTATTGCCAGAAGAATTAGAGAATTAGGGGTTTATAGTGAAATTAGATCTTATTTAATTACAAAAGAGGAAATTCAGAATTTTTCACCTAAGGGGATTATTTTATCTGGTGGACCAAGCAGTGTATATGATAAAAATTCTCCTTCAATAAATAAAGAAATACTAGATTTAGACTTACCTATTTTAGGTATTTGTTACGGAGCTCAATTGATAAGTCATATCTTCGGAGGAAAAGTTAGAAAAAGTAAAAAAAGAGAGTTTGGTCCTGCTTATATTGAAATATTAGAAAAGAATAAACTTTTTAAGGGACTTAAAAAAAATAAAAAATATAAAGTATGGATGAGTCATAGTGATAAAATAGAAAGGCTTCCTCCTGATTTTTATGCTTTAGCAAGGACTGAACATTCTCCTTTTGCAGGAATAGCTCATAAAACTAAGTTTATTTATGGAGTTCAATTTCATCCAGAAGTAATACATACAGAAATAGGAAGTAAAATACTAAAAAATTTTGTTTTTGAAATTTGTAAATGTAAAGCTGATTGGAATATGCCCTCTTTTATAGAACATACTGTAGACCAAATTAGTAAAACAGTAAGATCAAATGAAAAAGTAATATGTGCTCTTTCTGGTGGTATAGATTCTACAGTAACAGCTTTATTAATTCATAAAGCAATAGGAGATAGACTTATTCCCATATTTGTTAACAATGGTCTTTTAAGAAAAAATGAAGCAGATGAGGTGCTTTCTTTAATGAACAATTTAGGCCTTAAAATCCATTATGTGGATGCCTCTTCTATTTTTTTAAATCGTCTTAAAGGAATTACAGATCCAGAAGAAAAAAGAAAAATTATAGGAGAAACTTTTATTGAAATTTTTGAAAAGGAAGCTCAAAAAATAAAAGATGTAAAATATCTTGCCCAAGGAACTCTTTATCCGGATGTTATAGAAAGTACATCTTTTAGAGGTCCTTCGGTCACAATAAAAACTCATCATAATGTGGGTGCACTACCAGAAAAAATGAATCTTAAGCTTATAGAACCATTAAGAGAACTTTTTAAAGATGAAGTTAGAAAAATCGGAGAAATTTTAGGTCTTCCAAAACACATAGTTTGGAGGCATCCTTTCCCTGGCCCAGGATTAGCTATAAGAATAATTGGAGAAGTAACAGAAGAAAAGCTTAATATATTAAGAGCTGCAGATGCTATTGTAATTGAAGAAATGCTTAAATCTAATTGGTATTATAAAGTGTGGCAGTGCTTTGCCATTCTTCTTCCTGTGAAAACAGTGGGAGTAATGGGAGATCTAAGAACTTATGAATATGTAATTGCTATTAGATGTGTGGAAAGTCAAGATGCAATGACCGCAGATTGGGTAAAACTTCCTTATGAATTATTAGAAACTCTATCTAACAGAATAATAAATGAAGTTGCTGGAGTAAATAGAGTAGTCTATGATATCTCCCCAAAACCTCCTGCTACTATTGAATGGGAGTAAATTTATATAGAAAACTTTTTCATATCTTTTGGGGACTTTTTCTTTTTTTATTAAGTTTTTATATTTCTTCATTATATTTTAGCCTAATTTTAATTCTTTTATTATTTTTTATATCTCTTTTTGAAATAATTCGCCTTTTCTATCCTGGTTATCTTCCTTTAAAATGTCTTTGGCAACCTTTATTAAAAGAAGAAGAAAAAAGAAAAATAAGTGATGCTTGGTTTTTTATTACAGGAGTTATAATAAGTTGGTTTTTACTAGAATTGCAATACTTTCAATTAATACTCCTTATTTTAACCTTTTCCGATACTTTTGCTTCTTTAATAGGTTCTCTCATAGGAAAAAGAAAATTTAAAACTAATAAAACTTTAGAGGGAAGTTTTACATTTTTAATAACCACTTTAATCCTTTGTCTTTTATATTTTAACTCCTTTGATTTTTATATTTTAATATTTTGTTTATCAATTACTATAACAGAGGCTTTTACTAAAAGAGATAATTTATGGATTTCGGTTATTGGAAGTTTATACTTAAAAATTTTAAGCTAAAATAAAAGTATGTTCAACTATAGTATTCCTTAACTGATCAAATCTTTTTATATAAAACAATTCTTTATGTCCCGGATAAACCTGGATCCCTTGCTAAGTTAGCTAATCTTTTTAGTAAATACTTATTATAATCTCTCTGAACACCCAAACAAAGTAATTATTGAGGGAAAGTATACTGAAGCGAGAGTTTTTTTGAAGCTCTTAACAAAGAATTAATTAAAAATTTTTTTATTTCAGTTTATCTTGAAAATAAACCAGGTTCCTTAGCTAGATTTTGCAGATAAACTTCCTTGAAAGATTTTTTTAAAATCTTTAAAAATAATCGGAGAAAAAGAAGCAGAAAAACTAAAAGAAATTGTAATAACTTCAAAAAATTTTTAGAAATAAAGAATCAGGAAAAAATTTAGAAATTGGGCAAATATTTAATAGTATCCTAACTTTTGCTATTTCTTCCAGAATCCCTGCTCTTCCTATAGAAAATGTTTTACTTCATTCTTTTTCGTCTTCCTACAGGAGGTAATATTTTATATTTTAAAGGGAAAAACAGAAACTATAATGACGACAGCTCATATGGAATTTATTATGAAGATATTAAAAAATGCTCAAAGAACATTATATTGAACCTTCTAAAATTAAAAAAATTTACATTACTCATGCAGATGCTGATCACGCAGGAGTAACTTGATACTTTGAAGAAGAGTATGAAACCCAGATATATTTTCATCCTTCTTCTAAAGGAATTATTGAAAATGAAAATCATGCCTATGGAAACTGAGACCTCTCTTTTTCATTTGAACTCAATCTAAATTTCCAAAAAATTGGAAATCCTTCAATATCCAGCCAAAAGGGTTTTACGAAAGTTTTCCTATTATAGATTATTTTCAAC
>CAYPPW010000033.1:0-7542 GCA_964412755.1 uncultured Thermodesulfatator sp. | reverse complement strand
GATTATTTTCAACTCGAAGAAATAGAATTTAAAGTATTAGAAAGTCTAGGAAGAACATATACCTGGATATGTATTTTTTATCCGATGAATCAGGTTTATTTTTTACAGGTGATTATCTTCTTTATGTACCAAGTTTAAGTGAGGATGAAGGTATTTTGAGAAGAAATGGAATTAATTAAAAAAGCTCGTTCACAAAATAGACTGTCAAATAAAAAAGGTAAAGAACTGGTGATTTTGCTTGGTCATGGAGATTACTATCCTTTTCGTTTAATTATCTAGTTATCTTTATTTGACAAAATCCTTTTTGGAGTTATTTTTAAACAAAATTTAAAGGAGTTAAAAATGAAAGATCTTAAAAATTGGGGAATTTTATTAGAAGAAATACCTCCAGAGGGATTAAAAATTGAATTTCAAGATATTTCTAATTTAGGAGAGGATTTAAATATAAAGCAACCCTTTTCCGGATATTTTAAATTGAAAAAATTAGGAATTGAAGTAAAATTAGAAGGCTTTTTAAAAGGGGTTATTACTTTAGAATGTGATAGGTGTTTAGCTCTTTATGATTTTCCTATTGAGCATAAATTTAATATAGATATAAAACCTTTAGCTTCTCTTAATCTAGAGGAAGAGAAAGAACTTTCGGAAGAGGAAATGGAAGTAAGTTTTTATGAAAACTCATGGATTTCCTTTTATGATTTATTAAAGGAGGAAATTTTTTTGAATTTACCTTATAAAAACCTTTGTAACCCTGATTGTAAAGGGATTTGTCCTATATGTGGAGCTAATTTAAATGAAAATCCCTGTAATTGCAAGGGTTATAAAAAAGAAAGTCCTTTTTCTATTTTAAAAAATATATTTTTAAATAAAAACTTAGAAAAAGGAGGTTAATATTTTATGGCTGTTCCAAAGAAAAAAACATCAAGATCAAGAAGAGGAAAAAGAAGAGCTCATCAGTTTTTAATTTCTCCTTCTCTTTCATTATGTCCTAAATGTAAATCTCCTAAATTACCTCATAGAGTATGTCCTTTTTGTGGTTATTATAAAGGTAAAGCTTTTATAGAAAAAGAAGAAACATAATCGTTAAAAATGTATAAAGTAGCATTAGATGTAATGGGGGGTGACTATGCTCCTCACTCCACTTTAAAAGGAGCTGAATTAGCTCTTAAAAAATTTCCTGATCTCTATCTTCTTTTAGTTGGAAAGGAATCTATTTTAAAATCCTGGGAAGGAAGAAAGAGGGTATCCCTCTATTATACTGAAGAAACTATAGGAATGGATGAAAGCCCGAAAGCAGCTTTAAAAGAAAAAAAAGAAGCTTCTATCTTTAAAGGTATTGAACTTGTTAAAAAAGGATTGGCTCAAGCTTTTGTTTCTGCTGGAAATTCAGGAGCAATTGTAGCAGGAGCTATTTTTATATTAGGCAGACTTGAAGGAGTAAGACGCCCTGCTATTGCCACCCTTATGCCTACTTTAAAAAAACCTATCGTCTTAATTGATGCAGGAGCTAATGTAGACTCAAAGCCTTTTGATTTACTTCAGTTTGGAGTAATGGGAAGCGTTTTTCTCGAAAAAATTTGGGGAAGAAAAAATCCTAAAATATCCCTTCTCTCAATAGGAGAAGAAAGCGGAAAAGGAAATACCCTTGTTAAAAAGGCTCACGAACTTTTTCTTAATTCTAAGCTTAATTATATAGGAAATATAGAAAGCAAAGACATTTTTTGGGGAGAAACTGATGTAGTAGTATGCGATGGATTTATCGGAAATATATGTCTCAAATTATCAGAGGGATTAGCTGAAGTAATTTTAGAGATGTTAAAAAATGAGGTTAAAAATTCTTTTCTTTATTTATTGGGTATGCGATTAGCAAAAGGAGCTCTCGAAAATTTTAAAAAGAAAGCTGATTGGAGAGAACATGGTGGTGCTCCTCTTCTAGGAGTTAAAGGAAATATTATTATTGCACATGGAAGATCAGATGCTGTTGCTATAGAAAATGCTATTAAAGTAGCTATGACTTTTATAAAAATTAATTTAGTTGACCGTTTAAGTAAAGCCATTTCTGAAATGATAAAGATGGAGGAAAAAGAATGAACCTAAGTGAAATACGGTCAACTATTCTTGGAATGGGAATGTCTGTTCCTTCTAAAATTCTCACTAATTTTGATTTAGAAAAATTAGTAGATACCTCAGATGAATGGATAACAGAAAGAACAGGAATAAAAGAAAGAAGAATTTTAGAAGACGGAGAAAATATAAGTAAATATGCTATAAAAGCAAGTATTGAGGCTTTAGAAGAAGCAAATATAACTCCTGAGGAAATTAATCTTATTATATGCGCCACTCTTACTCCTGATTATTTAATTCCTTCTTTATCAGTATTAATTCAACAGGGGATAGGAGCTTCTAACGCAGGAGCCTTTGACTTATCTGCAACTTGTTCAGGTTTTATTTATGGTTTAGCAGTAGCAGACCAATTTATTAAAAACAATCCAGATTGGAAAATTTTGTTGGTAGGAGCAGAGGCTTTATCAAGAAAAACTAATTGGAAAGATAGAAGTATATGTGTATTATTAGGAGATGGAGCTGGAGCCGCTGTAATAGGAAAAAGTTTAGACCCACAAAAAGGAATTTTAGATTTTATAATAGGAGCAGATGGATCCTATTGGGAACTTCTTACTTTAAAAGGCGGAGGGTCTTGCTTTCCTCCTTTTGATGAAAGATTACCAAAGGAAGAATATTATATAAAAATGCAAGGAAGAGAAGTGTTTAAAATTGCAACAAGAATGATGGAAAAAATAGCCCTTGAACTTCTTAAAAGAAATAATTTAACAAGTGAAGATATTAATCTTTTGGTTCCTCATCAAGCTAATATGAGAATTATCGAATATTTGAGGGAAAGATTAGGACTTCCAAAAGAAAAAGTATTTGTAAATATTCAAAAATACGGAAATACCTCTGCTGCAAGTATTCCCTTAGCTTTATATGAAGCAAATAAAGAAGGGAAACTTAAAGAAGGAGATTTTGTTTTACTTATAGCTTTCGGAGGAGGGTTCACCTTTGGAGGAGCCCTCCTCCGCTGGTAAATAATTTAAAATTATATTATCTTTTAAGATTTATTAATTCTTCAAGCATGGAATCAGAAATAGTAATTATTCGAGCATCAGCTTGAAATCCCCTTTGAAATATTATCATCTTTACAAACTGTTCTCCCAAATCTACATTAGATTGTTCAATAGAATTAGGAGCAATTGTTCCAAGTCCATTAGTCCCTGGTTTACCAGTAACAGGTGGTCCTGAATGGGTAGTTTCTTTGAAAAGATTACCTCCTACTTTTTGAAGCCTTTCCGGAGCATTAAAATTAGCAAGAGCAACCATCCAAAGAGGTATCACTCTTCCATTAGAATAATATCCAGTAATTCTTCCTTCGTTATCTGCAGCAATACTTTCTAAAGTCCCAGGACCAAATCCATTTTGATCATAAAATAAAGTTGCAAAAGGAGCTGAATATTGAGTAGTTCTGATAGCCTCAGGTCTCCAGGATGCTTCATAGTAATAACCAAAATTAAGCTCTATAGGTTGTAAATTTCGAGTAGCTGCACTTCCTTCTGAAGCTACATCAATACCTAAAAAATCTGCCATTAAAATGGGATAACCATTTGGACCCAGAGCTCCTATTGTCGTACTAAAATAAGTACTATCTGCAAAATCATCTAAATAATTTCCTTGAGAATTTTGAATTTGAGGTATTCCATTATCATTAACTATTCTTACTAATTGATATTGATTATTTGTAGCATCCCATCCATATCTATATACATTAAATAAATTTTTAATATTTCCCTGAGTATCAAATTGAAGTAATCCATACATTAATATTCCTTTTTTCGTATTATCTGGTAAATTTATTCTCATATCTTCTTCCGGATTACAAGTTACCAAAAATTCATATACCGGGGTAGTAGTGGTTCCATTTAATAAATTAGCTGCTCTATAATAAATAGTAATTTCATGAGGTGTTCCTAGAGAGTCATATATATATAAGGAGGTTCTATAGTGATAATCTGTAGTAGCAAGAGGTGTTTCTAAAGTAGCATCCCATTTACCCCATAGAGTACTAGGAGGATCAGTATCTATTATTGAATTATCAGCAAAATTTACTTGAGTAGTATCTATAGTTACAGTTCTTTCTGTTTCAGCATTTAAATTAGTGATAACATCAATTAAACTAGTTTTAACAGGAGGTGAACTTCTGTCAATACGAATATCTGTAATAGCTCCGATAATATCACCTGTGTTTTCATCTATTTTCCATCCCTGAACCCTCAAACCTGCGGCATTTACTAAATAACCTTCTTTATCAATCATAAATTGTCCATCTCTTGTATAAAAGATATTTCCTACAGTTCTCGGGTCTTTCACTATAAAAAATCCATTCCCTGCTATAGCAAGGTCTGTTGGATTAGCTGTAGATTCAAAAGAACCTTGAGTAAAAATAGGATATAAAGCTTGAAGAGTTGCTCCTCTTCCAAGCTGTCCAGAACCAGCAGCTGTATTAATACTTTGAGCCATTATATCACTAAAAGATACTCTTGAACCTTTAAAGGCAGTAGTATTAAGATTAGCTACATTATCTCCTACTACACTCATTCCGTGTCCAAGAGCTCTTAACCCACTTGTTCCTGTAAATAGGGCATCAGTTAAACCCATGTTTAATCACCTCCTTTTATTTTATCGGTTTTTTATGTCTTATTAAAAAAATCTTCTAATAATTGATCTAAAGTAGTAAGAGCTCTCACATTACTTTGAAAACTTCTCTGTAAAACAATTAAATTAATCATTTCCATAGCAAGATCTACATTTGAGCCTTCTAAAGCACCGGAAATGAGTCTTGCTCTTTCATAAAGTCCGGGAGCAAATACAAAAGGCATTATCCCTTCTTTAGGTTGAAATAAATTATTTCCTATTCTCATTAAAGAATCTTCATAACCCATAAAATCAGCTAAAAATATCTTAGCAACCTCTATATTTTCTCCATTAGTATACCAAGCCTTTATTAACCCCTCTTCTGTTATTACTTCTATTTTATCAAATAATCCTTGGGGATATCCATCTTGATTATAATAAAGTTGAACAAAGGGATTAGCTAAAAGTTTTGTTGAATAAGCCATTCTAGTAATACTTCCATCACTTTCTATCTTAAATCCAAGATCTAGAGTAATTGATTGAATATTGCCCTCAATATTTAAAGTAAATTGAGGTTTATGTAAGGTGGTCAAATCAAGAGGGGTATTAGTTTGAGGATTAAAAGTGTTAGAATCATTAATCTCCCAAAAGTTAGCTCCTACTATCTCTCCATTTCCTCCAAAAGTAAGAATCCCGTAAAGAAAAGCTCCTTGATAAATTCCTGTACCTCTTCCATCAAGGGTGGGATTATCAAGAGCTACTAAGATTTCATATTCATTTGGATTAGCTGTTCTATCAACATAAAATTTTAAATACCTATTTTCTCCTAAATTATCATAAATAGGTAAATCCCAAACAAAATCATATTTTCCTTCATTTAAAGGAACTTCTTTAGTACCATCATAGTTTTTCCATAAAGGATCATCTATTTCTTCTACCGGCTCTCTACTATCAAGAATTAATTGAAGAGTGATTTCACTTGTACTCTTAGGATTCATAACCTTAGGAATAAGATAAGGCTTAAGAGAAGTTAAATCTGCTGTTGAAACAGTAGGATCCGCTCCTAAAAGATATAAACCTAGATTATTTTGTAAGGTAAAATTATTTTCATCTATCTCATTTATAAAAAATTGTCCATCTCTGGTATAAAAAAAATTACCCTTTTGATCAGAAATTATAAAAAATCCCTTACCTAAAATAGCTAAATCTGTAGGAATATCTGTAGTAATGATACTTCCCTGAGTATATAAAGTTCTTATATCCTTAACAAAACTTCCTAAACCCTTCTGTCCTGCAAAAAGTTCTCCGGAAGCATGAGCTACTCTATCCATAAATTCACATCTACTACCCTTAAATCCTGTGGTATTTAAATTAGTTATATTGTCTGAAGTAACATGCATTCCTAATGTAGTAACACAGATTCCACTATAACAAGTATAAATACTTCCAAAAATTCCCATTTTTACCCTCCTATTAATTCTTTAATATTATTTAGAGAAATAGGATATTCTTCATTTATAATTATTTGAGTATTATCTCCTAATTTAGCTCCTGTTACTTTTGCTACCATAGTAGGAGTAATATTTTGAGCTATATTCCCAGAAGGAATAAGTATAATAAAGATATAATTTCCATCAGGAACTTTATTTCCCTCTTTATCTGTTGCATTCCATTCAATTTTATAAGTTCCTTCCTTAAGTCCATTAAGTGTTATTTTATCTACTATATTTCCATTACTATCTCTTATCAAAATTTCTAAATTATTTACAGGTTCTTCTAAAGTAAATTCTCCTCCTAAAAATTCTCCATTTTCCACTCTTCCAATATTGGTCTCTAATTTAACCTTTTTCCCAATAAGATTGGATATATAAGCAAGATCTAAAGATTTGCTCATATTTAATAAATTTTCAAGAGTTTTATTAATTTTAAAAAGTTGATCCACTTGATTAAATAATGCTAATTGAATAGCCATTTCATTATTCTCTATAGGATTCATAGGATCTTGGTATTGAAGTTGCGTGATAAAAAGTTTTATAAAATCTTCCATTTCTAAAGATTTTTTAGGAACTCTTTCAAAATTAATCCCATAATTAATATTATTTACCTGAGAAACCATAATCCTTTCCCTCCTTATACAATGTAATAATACCTTCCATTCTTATTATAAATCTTTTCTACTTGATTATTTTGCAAAGCAATATTATCAGAAGTATTTTTAACACTTTCAATTCGATATCTATTTTCATTATTTTTTCTATTTTCTTTTTCAAACTCATCATTACTCATTTTGCCATTGTGAAAATTTGTAAGTAAAAACATTTGAAAGTCCTTCAATACCATTCCTGAATTTTCTAAAACAATTTTGATATTATTTACATTCTGTCTAATTTCTTGGAAAACTTCTGGCTTTTCTATCTTAGCCACTATTTCTACTTCTTTATTTTTTACTTTGATCTCCAATTCCAAAATCCCCATCTCAGGAGGATTAAGTTTTATTAAAGCTCTATTCACTCCTTCAGGCTGTAACTCTAAGAAAATATTTTTAAAAAATTCAACAATCTCTTCACGAAAATTTTGAAAATTAATATTTATTTTTTCTACATTTAATTGAGACTGTATTTCAAAATTATTATTTAAATTTAAAAAAGAATTAATTGAATCTTGATTACCAAGTCTTTGAAAATTGTCAAATTTCTCTAAGGATTTTTTATTAATGTGAAAAATTAAATCAAATCCTTTATTTTGCTTTTCAGATTCTAAAAGTGGTGAGTTTAAAAAATTATTATTTCTTTTTTCTATAACCCTTTTACACAATATCCCATCTGAAATATTAGAGATTTTCTCTTTATTAAACTCATACTC
>CAYPPW010000032.1:0-17511 GCA_964412755.1 uncultured Thermodesulfatator sp. | reverse complement strand
GCGGGCGACGGGATTCGAACCCGCGACCCCCAGCTTGGGAAGCTGGTGCTCTACCCCTGAGCTACGCCCGCTTTTTATCACTATTTATACTAATCCTTTTCAAAGGTTATTATAATAAATTTCCCAAATTTTACAAGTTCACACTTAAAAAGTAAAAATAGCTTTGAAAATTTATATAAAAGTGATATTATTATTTTGCTATTTCATGAGTTATTCAACCTTATATTATGATGTAGTAATTGTTGGAGCTGGTCCTGCAGGAATATTCACAGCTTTAGAACTTATTTCTAAAAAAAATCTAAAAATTTTAATATTAGAAAAAGGAAAAGATATTGATAAAAGAACATGTCAAGCAAAACAATTAGGTAAATGTTTAAACTGTAAAATTTGTGATATGCTTAATGGTTGGGGAGGTGCAGGTGCATTCAGTGACGGAAAATTAAACCTTTCTCCTGAAGTTGGAGGATTTTTACTTTCTTATCTATCAAAGGATAAGCTAATAGAACTTATTGATTATGTAGATAAAATTTATGTAAATTTCGGAGCCCCTAATAAAGTCTTTGAACCTGATCCTCAAAGTATTGAAAAAATTAAAAAAATTTCTTCCAAATATGGATTAATTTTTGTCCCTACTAAATTAAGACATATCGGGACAGAAAAATGTAAGGAAATTTTAAGGAATATCAAAGATCATATCTCTAAGAAAGTGGATATTCTTTTTGAAAATCCGGTAGAGAAAATTTTGGTTTCTAAAAAAGAAGTTAAAGGGGTTTTGTTAAAAAATGGAACTGAAGTTTTAACAAAATATTTAGTAATTGCTCCTGGAAGAGCAGGAAGTGAATGGTTAGAAAAAGAAGCAAAAAGACTTAAATTAACCACTGAAATTAATCCAGTAGATATAGGTGTAAGAGTTGAGGTCCCAGCCTCAGTAATGGAAGAATTAACCTCCCTTTGTTATGAACCCAAATTCCTTTACTATTCCAAAACCTTTGATGACTTAGTAAGAACTTTCTGTGTAAATCCTTATGGAGAAGTTATAATAGAAAATGTGGATGGAATATGGACTGTAAATGGACACAGCTATCAATACAAAAAAACTGATAATACAAATTTTGCTATATTATGTAGCACTTATTTTACTGAGCCCTTTAAAGAACCTATTCTTTATGGAAAAAACATTGCCAAACTAGCCAATTTTTTAGGAAAAGGTGTGATAATTCAAAGATTGGGAGATATTAAAAAAGGAAGAAGATCAACTGACCAAAGAATTTTTAAAAACCCTGTTAAACCTTCCTTAAAAATTGCAACTCCTGGAGATCTAAGTTTTGCTCTGCCTTATAGATACTTAACTAATATTTTGGAAATGATAGAAGTATTGGATAAAATTGCTCCTGGCATAAACTCTCCCTATACTCTACTTTATGGAGTAGAAGTTAAATTCTATAGTATGAGATTAAAATTAAATAAATTTTTAGAGACAGAAATAAGAAATCTCTTTGCTGCAGGAGATGGAGCAGGTATCACAAGAGGACTTATTCAAGCTTCAGTGTCAGGAATTATAATAGCAAGAGAAATAATAAAAAGAAGTAGTTAGTTCTTAAAATTTATGATATAATTTAAAAAATTAATTAAAAGGGGGATTTTCTAATGAAAGCTAAAATAGATACCTCAAGATTAGAAAAAATTCTTAAAAAAATTGAAGGAGTAGCTGATAAAAAAGCTTCAATGGCAATTTTATCAATGGTATTAGTAGAATATAAACCCCCTGAAAGTTACTTGCATTTAATTTCTACAGATTTAGAAATAGGATATAAAGGAAAAATCTTTGCTGAAATAAAAGGAGAAGAAACCTCCTTTTGTGTACCTGCAAGAAAATTTTACGAAATTATTAAAAATTTTCCAGAAGATGAAGTATATCTTATTAAAGAAGATAATAGATTAATTATAAAAGATGCTCAAGAAAGAATTATTTATAATTTAGCTATTACAGATAGTGAGGAATTTCCAAATCTTCCAGAATTTGTAGAGGAAAATGCTATAGAAATCCCTGGTAAAATCCTGGCAGAACTTATTTCAGATACCATTTTTTGCACCTCTAAAGAGGAAAGTCATTTTGTTTTAGGAGGCATTTATTTTGAACCTATAAAAGATCAGGGAATTTTAAGAACTGTTGCTTCAGATGGTCATAGACTTGTTAAACTTGATAGAGAAGTAGCAGGGATAGAAAATATATATTTTAATGAAGGATTTATTGTAGGAAGAAAAGCAGCTAAACAAATAGAAGAAATTGCTGAAGATGAATTAATAGTGAAACTAGGATATATAAACAATTATGTAGTTATATGGACTTCTAATTCTCTCTTTTTTGCAAGACCAATAGAAGGAACTTATCCTGATTATAGAAGTGTTATTCCTTCTTCTTATGAAAATATTTTAAAAGTAGATAGAAAACTTTTAATAGATGCCTTAAAACGAGTTTCTTTAGTTATTCCTGAAAGATTTAAACCGGTTACCTTTGATCTTAAACCGGATGAATTAATTCTTTCTTCTCAAGAAGGTGAATTAGGAAAGGCTCAGATTAAATTAAGTGCTCAGTATGAGGGCAAACCTCTATCTATAAATTATAATGCTGATTATATTTTAGATGCTCTTGAAATAATGAAATCAGAAGAGGTTGAAATTAAAATAGGAGAAGAAAGAACCCCCGCGGTAATTACAGGATATAGAGACGAAGGATTTCTTTATCTTGTAATGCCTATGGTTATCTAATATGCAAGCTTCCTCTTCAGAAAATTATCAAGCTTATAGTATAAAAGTTCTTTCTGGATTAGAAGGAGTCAGAGCACGTCCGGCAATGTATATTGGTTCAACAGATATCTCTGGATTTCATCATCTTTTATGGGAAGTTCTTGACAATTCTGTTGATGAAGCTTTAGCTGGTCATGCTACAGAAATTAAAATTATTTTACATAAAGATGGCTCTGCAAGTTGTGAAGATAATGGAAGAGGAATTCCTACAGAAATACATCCAGAAGAAAAAATTTCTGCTTTAGAATTAGTAATGACAAAACTTCATGCTGGAGCTAAATTTGATCACGGAGTTTATAAAGTTTCTGGAGGACTTCATGGAGTAGGAGTCTCGGTAGTAAATGCCCTTTCAGAATGGTTAATGGTTGAAGTCTATAGAGATGGCAAAGTTTATAGACAAAGCTATAAAAGAGGAATTCCTGATGGGCCTGTAAAAATCGTAGGTGAAACCAAAAAAAGAGGAACCCTTGTAAGATTTAAGCCAGATCCTAAAATTTTTGGAAATTTAGAATTTGATTTAGAAACAGTTCAAAAAAGATTAAAAGAATTAGCTTATTTAAATCCAGATATAAAATTTTATTTAATTGATGAACGTATCGGATTTTCAGATAAGTATCATTATAAAGGAGGAATCGTAGAATTAGTAAAAAATTTAAATCTCAAAAAAAATCCTATTCATTCAAAGGTAATATTTATTACCGGAGAAAAAGATAATGTGAAAGTGGAAGTAGGAATTCAATACAATTCAGGATATACCGAAACTCTTTACAGCTACGTAAATAATATCTATACAAAAGAAGGAGGTACACATGTAATAGGATTCAGAAGTGCTTTAACTAAAGCTATTAACAGATATATTTCAGATGATAGAATCCCCAAGCAACTTAAAATAAAAGTTGAGGGAGAAGATGTAAAAGAAGGGCTATGTGCGGTAATTTCTTTAAAAGTCCCTGATCCTCAATTTGAAGGACAAACGAAAATGAAACTTGGAAATAGTGAAATAAAACCTTTGGTAGAATCTATTGTTTACGAAGGATTACTTAAATTCCTTGAAGAAAATCCAACAGAAGCCAAAAAAATTCTTCAAAAAATTACTATTACAGCAAAAGCAAGAGAAGCATCAAGAAGAGCAAGAGAGCTTGTTAGAAAGAGAAGTGAAATAGAAGACTTTTTGGTTGCAGGGAAATTAGCTGATTGTACCGAGAAAGATCCAGAAAAAAGAGAACTCTTTATTGTAGAAGGAGATTCAGCAGGAGGTTCTGCCAAACAGGCCCGTGATCGCAGATTTCAAGCTATTCTTCCTTTAAGAGGTAAAATTTTAAATGTAGAAAAAGCTAACATCGAGAAAATGCTTGCCTCTGAAGAAATTAAAAGTATAATTGCTGCTTTGGGAGCAGGAATTGGACCAGATAATTTCAATTCTGAAAAATGTAAATATCATAAAATAATAATCATGACTGATGCAGATATAGATGGAGCTCATATCAAGACTCTTCTTCTTACCTTTTTTTATCGCCAAATGCCTGAGATAATAGAAAGGGGATGGCTTTTTATTGCTCAACCCCCTCTTTACCGAATAGTTGATGGAAAAAAAGAAATCTATTTAAAAAATGATGAAGAACTAGATAAATATATTCTTAAAAAAATCTCTGAAAACGTAAAAGCTTATTTTATAAAAGACTTACCTAAAGAAAGAATAGAAATTAGAGATTTTTTAACTTTCTTTCTTACCTGTGCAAAAATGGAACGAATTCTTTTAAATCTTTTTAAGAAAACTTATCCCCCTCAAGTAGTTTTAATTCTTTTAAAAGCTGGTTTTAATAATCTCTCAATGTTTGAAAATCTTTCCGTTATGGAAAACCTTGCTCAAGAATGTTTAAAATTAGGATTTAAAATTTCTAAAATAAAACCCAGTGAATATAATCCGAAATACTATGAATTTTTTATATACTCAGAAAAAGAAACTTTTATGAATTCTCAAATCGGACCAGAAATCATATTGGAAAAAGATTATCGCGAAGCTTATAAAATATTTGAAAATTTAAAGAAATTTTTAAATTATAAATTACAAATTTTATGGAAAGATTCAATAAAAGTGTGGGAAAACTGGCTTTTTAATTTAAATGAAGTTCTTGAATATCTTCGGGAAGAAGGAAGAAAAGGGATTTTTATTCAAAGATATAAGGGACTGGGAGAAATGAACTTTAAACAGCTATGGGAAACTACCATGGACCCTCAAAAAAGGGTTTTAAAAAAAGTATCCATTTATGATGCAGAAAAAGCTGATGAACTTTTTTCTATTCTTATGGGAGAAAATGTAGAATCTCGTAAAGAATTTATCTCACGGCACGCATTGGAGTACAGGGAATTAGATATTTAACTCTATGTTAAGAGAGGTCATTTCTAAAAAAGAAATTCTTAAAAAAGTTAAAGAATTAGCCCAAAAAATTGACAAAGATTATAAGAATGAACCTATTGTTTTAATTGGAACTTTAAAAGGTGCTTTTATATTTCTTGCTGATTTAGTACGCTTTCTTAAAAATCCAAATATCCAAATTGATTTTGTGAGGGTAAAAAGCTATGGGACTTCAGATACTTCTTCTGAAAAAGTGGAAATTACTAAGGATCTTGAAATTTCAATAGAGGGAAAAAATGTAATTTTAATAGAAGATATAGTAGATACAGGAATTACTTTAAAATTTCTTTATGAACATCTTAAAAAATTTAATCCCAAAAGTCTTAAAATTTGTGCTTTAATTGATAAAAAAGAAAGAAGAAAAGTTAATATTCCCATTGATTATAAGGGATTTGAAATAGAAAAAGGATTTTTAGTAGGTTATGGACTTGATTTTGCAGAGAATTATAGACATTTACCAGAGATAAAAGAGGTTATAAAAAATGAGTAAAAGAAAATTTGTTTTAAATTATTTAAAACATAGTCCTTGGTATCTTTGGGTCTTAAGGATTTCTGGAGCTATCCTTATAGCTTATATAATAATTAAAGCTTTTAAAATTTAATGTTCAGATTTATATTTAGGATGCTCATAAAGCACAGGCATTCTATTAAGAACAAATCTATAAACAAGAATTAACATGGTAACTACTCCTGCACTGAGTGCTATTTCAGTCCAAGCAGGATAGTATTTTTGAGAAAAAGGCACATACCATTTATAGGCAAGTAGGCTTATATTTAAACGATTAACAATTACTCCAAAGGCAGTGAGAATTGCTCCTAACTTTACAAGCCATGCTTTATTATTTCTAACAGCTGAAGTAAAGATAAGGGCAGGAATAAGTACAAATCCAATTAATTCAAAAAGATACCACCAACCATAAAATCCTTTTAAATAATGCCATTTTTCATAATGAGCAAAATCAAGAAGCTTCAAAATAAAGTAAATATATAAAGCACATGCTGCAGCTTTCCCTAAACCAATCAATTTTCTATCAAAATCTTGGGGATCAAAATCTTTTATTTGATGTCTAAAAGCTTTATGAGTAATGGTACCCTCCAAAATTACTATAGAAATACCACCAAAAATAGCAGAAATGAGGAAAAAAGGAGGTAATAATACAGAATACCAAAGCATATGAAGCTTGGAGGGTACAACTAAATATAATCCTCCTAAAGCTGACTGATGTCCACCAGCAATAATCACACCAAAAATGGTTGCCCATATAACAAGTTTAGCAAAAAAGTCACGAGCCCTTTTTAAATCTAACCATTCAAAAAATACCGGAGCAAATTCAATCATACAAATAATAATATAAAGAAAAAAGTGCCAGCCTACTAAGAATAGAATAGAAGAAAAACCCCAAGACCATATTAAAAGATTATATAGATTATAATATCTTCCTAAATCAAATAAAAGAGCAAACACTGCAAAAATATAACCAAGAAGACTTGATAAAGCCACAGATTTTGCAAAATGATGATATTCTTTAATTCCAAATAAATGAATTGCAGTCCCTACTGTAAGCCCAGGTGCAGCTAATGCAATACCTACTAAAATATCAAATCCAATCCAAAAACCCCATGGATATTCATCAGAAAGATTAGTAGCAGGTCCTAACCCATAAATAAGTCTATATACCATAGCATAAATTCCAAAAATTAGGATAATTAAGGCTATAATATTCCCTATAGTGATATTGTCTCTTATAAATTCATTCCCACTTCTTCCCATTAAAATTTTTTCTTTAAACCAGGAATTATTACTTTTAGCCATGGCTTTCTCCTTTTTTCTCATTTGTAGAGTGTCTTTTTCTTCGAGACTTAGAAATTTGATAATAAGCTCCAAAAACTAAAGGCCAAGCTCCTACTACCTCAAAAAGCTTTACTGCAAATAAAAATTTTTCACTATATTCAGGAATGGGAGTTTCTCCTACATTAACAGGAAAACCTATTTCTTCAAAAGGAACCGGTGAAATATAAAGCCAACTTGTTCCTCCTACTTCTTTTTCTCCATATACATGATTTACATATTTTCCAGGATTGTTATTTATTCTTTCATGAGCTAATTTTAAAAGTTCACTTCTTTTACCAAAAAGTAAAGCACCTGCTGTACAAATTTCTACACATGCAGGAACCTTACCCTCTACTATCCTATCATAACACATAGTACATTTTGTCACCTGAGGAGTAATAGGATCATAATATTCATAAGCAGGTATATCAAAAGGACATCCTAACATACAGTATCTACATCCCACACATACACTCGCATTATAAATAACAGGCCCTTCTGGAGTTTTTCTGTAAGCTTCAACTAAGCACACAGAATAACAAGCAGGATGTACACAGTGCATACATTGTCTTTTTACATAAATAGCAGTCCCATCTTTTGTAAAAAATCTATTTACCACTGTAAAATTTCCAGCATGAGGTCTTCTTATTTTATCAAATACTGAAGGTTTTTGATGAACTGAAGCCTCAAATTCTTTTAAAGGTTTATTAGGATTTTGATTCCATTCATTACATGCCCATTCGCATCTTCTACATCCTATACATTTGGAAATATCAACCAAAACCCCATAAGGCTCTTCAGGTGGGGGAATATGTTTTTTCTTTCTCTCTTCATAAATTTTCCAATTTCTTGCATTAGCTTTATTCCCGGTAGCATAAATAGAAGGGGCTTCTCCTTTACTATAAGCTTTAGAAATTGAAGGTTTAGTAATTATTAGAGTTCCAACTATCGCTCCCATTCCTTTTAAAAAATTTCTTCTACTTAATTTCATAAATAGCCCCCCTTTTAATATTTCCGCTCTGTACTAAGAAGGTAATAAATAAATATAAATATAAAGGCTGCTGTCACAGCAACTACATATTCAAAACCATGAGCTGTAAAAAGTTGCTCAAATATATACATCTTTCAACTCCTTCTCTATCTTTTTATTCCAAGTACATCCCTTGGAATAGGTCTTACTTTCTTTTCTTTATGACAATCTGTGCATCTGTGGGTAGGTTTTTCAAGTTTCATATAATCATGACAACCAATACATTGCACATGATAAGCAGACTGTAATTTCAATTTATTAGGATTAACAGGATTAAAATATTTTGGATGACAATTCTGACAAGACGGTGGAGTATCTTTTTTAGCCTCAGCAGAGGATTTTCTTTGATGATGACACCCTTCACAAAGTATTCTCAATTCATTATGGAAATATCTTCCTAATTTACTTTCATTAGAAATACTTACCAATTTATCTATAATCTTACGATGAGGAAAATCTGCAGGCTCAAACTCTTTTTCTAATACTTTTATTTTAATATCTTTTTTAACTATATTAGGATCAAGTGTGGCTGTGGAAAGCGGAGAGGGTAAAATAACTTCTTTTTTGCCTGTATGACATCTATCACAGATCTCTTTTTTAGGTTCTTTTGCTTTAATATCTAATAGAGGAATAAATTTATGACACCCTGCACAATTTTTTTCCAATTTTTCTTTATTATGACATCCTGCACAACTATGAGCTGAAAAAGGAGCATGATAAGCATCAACTACATTAACCCAACCTCCTTCAAGAGTTCCTTCTAATTTATGGCATTCTTTACAAGCCTTTAATCTTTCATGATGACATTCTCTACAGGTTTTATGATAATACTCATGATTTTTATGATTAAAACCCACCTCTTTCATTTTTGTATTTTCTCCAGCACTTATTAATACAGTTTCTTTTTGTTTTCTATCAGGACGGGGTACCTTTTCAAGTTCCTCTATACTTTTATATTTTCCTGTATGACACTTTCCACACTCCAAAGGTGGAACTTTTTCTCCTTCCTTTTTACTAATTTCCATTTCTCTATTGATTTTTATATGACAACTAAGGCACCTTTGATGAGCAGTTTTTTGATAGGTTAATCTTTTTTCTGAAGATACTTTAACTATTTGAGAAAGTTCTGGACCTCTTTTTTTCTTACTAATATCATGACAATAATAACAAGATTCTTCAGTTCCATTTTGATAAACTAATTTTTTATCCTTTAAATCATAAACATGATGACAAAGACCACAATCCTTTTCTCCTACTCTTTCTTTGAGTTTTGTTTCATGATCATAATGTAGTTTGAAATCAAACTCTACTAAAGGATATTTTATCTTAACAAATTCTTTTTCTTTAACATGACAATCTCCACAGGTAATAGGACCTGATTTTTTCTTCTCCTTTAATTTCTGTTTATGACAACCCATACATTCATCATGATAAGCCTTTTTTAAAGCTTCTTTTTCTAATTTCACTATTTTTTTAGGAAATTCAAAAACCAAAGCATCTTTCTCTTCTATCTTTTTCTCCTTTATTAACTCATCTTCCTTTTTAATTCTTACTAATTCCTCTTTTTTGGGTCTATGACAAACTTCACAGGTTTCCCATTCTTTTTTGCCTTCCTTTTTAATAGCTTCCACATGTTTTTTATGATCAAAAATAACCTGAGGTCTTTCCAGAGGACCAAATATTTCAGTATGAGCTATAGCAATTTTTTCTTTAGGTTCAGTAATAAGTATTTCCTTAGAGGGTGGTATAGCGGGAGCTGTATATACTTTATTTATTCCATAAATTATTAAAATTACATAAAAAAGAAGCCCTAAAATTACTAAAATTATGGTTTCCCTTTTCATACCATGCTCCTTTTATCCTTCTTCAGGTAATAATTCTTCTGGGATATACATAGTATTAACTAATAATTCATCAAGAAACATAAGTTTTACAGGAACTTTCCAATAACTTATAATATCTTTAAGCCCTGTATTACAGTTATGACAAGGAGTAATTACTATTTTTGCTCCTGTTGCCATAATTTGTTCTACTTTTACTCTATTTCCTCTTGCTTTATGAGAGAGCCATTGAGCTAATACTGCAAGCCCTCCTCCTGCATTACAGCAAAAATTGTGTTCTCTATTTGGGTACATTTCTATAAAATTTTCACAGGTCTGCCTTACAATATATCTAAACTTTTCAGCAGCCCCTGCTCTTCTTATAATATTACAAGGATCTTGCAAAGTTACGGGTTCTTTTATTTTTTTGGCTGGATCTATTTTAAGCCTTCCACTTACTAAAAGTTCATAATAAAATTCCCCTGGATGCATAATTTCAAAAGGTAATTCCTTATATCCTAACATCTGTGGTGCCACAAAACTTGTGGCAAACCTGGGATGTCCTCATTCTGTTAAAACTAACTTTTTCCCCCGAAGTTTGGCCGCATTTTCATAAAGACCTTTTACAATCCTTTGCATGGTAAAAAAATCTCTAGTAAACATAGGCATATTACTACTATCCCAGGCATCATTAAAGCTGACCATAGTCCAATCAACACCAGCCACTTGAAATATCTTAGCAATACGATCTATATGATATACCCCTGCTTTTGGCTCAGCTGCCAAGGGATACCATATAACTTCTACTCCTTCTTTATCTAAGGGAACTCTTAAATTTTTTAATTCATACATTCCCTCTTCTTCTCTCCACATAAGTGTATCAATATAATCACTTTGAGACATCCATACCTGATTTAAAGTGGCCATAAAAGCTTGGTTCATCTCAAACATTCTTTGTGGTACAACCCCCAGAAGAAAACAGAATCTTCTTACAAGTCCAATAATAAAAGTAATATCTAACCCAAAAGGACAATATAAGCTACACCGATGACATATATTACATTCTGTAAAGGCTACTCTAGCAATATTATATACTAAACCTGGATCTACTTTACCTTTTCTTTTCATCAATTCCCAAACAGTCATTTTTACTTTGGCAACAGGTGCATAGGTTGGATCTTTATCATAAGATAAATACCACTGACATGCTTCTGCACAGAGTCCACAATGAATACAAGTTTCTATAATAGCTTTAATTCTTGCAGTGTCTTTTCCAAAAACTGCTTGATAAGCCTTTTCTATTTTTTCAGGAGTTAATCTTTTTATAGTTTCATCAAGGCCTGGATCTTCTATCTTTGGCCTTACATATTCAGGAAAATAGGGACTTACATATATTTCCTTTTCCTCTGAAATTTTTGGTTTTACTGCCATATTTTATTCCCTCCTTATTTTTACCAATCTTTTGTTTTCCACATAGCTGCTTGAGAAGCTATCCAAGCTCTTGTAAAGAAAAAGTAATACATATGGGTAAGCCTTGTAAAGGGAATAGCAATAAGCATTATTTCTCCAAATAATATATGAAGATTTAACATAGCTCTATATGGTAATACCCACTGATAATGAGCTAAAAATCCTGTCAAAAAAGTAAAAAGACAGATAAAAACAAAAATAAAATCAGAATAAGTTGTTACAAATCTAACAGTGGGATCAAATATTCTTCTTCCAATAAAAAAGATACAACCAATTATTACAAAAATTGTCCAAACATCTGCTACTATTTCAGATAAAGTCCACCAAGAAATTCCCCAAGATTCATACCATAAAGCATTATGTGCATAAAGAAAAATAGGTACAAAAATTAAACCTGTATGAAAGAGAAAAGTAAAGATAGTAAAATAGGGTTTTAATCTCCAGTTTCTTGAAGCAAAAGGAATTAACCAATGAAGATAGGATTTTATAGCAGCTTTCACATTAATAAATGGTAAAACTACTTTTTCTTTTTTAGCTAAATTTATTAAGCTGTATATTTTATATATGCTTCCCACTATAAAAATTATAAAGGCCACCCATACCATCGGACCTCTTAAAAAGCTGTATAGAGCAACACTTTCTAAAAACCCCATAACTCATCCCTCTTTATTTTATATTTCATTAACAGAAATTATTTTTCTACAATATTTTCCATCTTTTATGCATCTTACAAGAATTTTTGAACCATCTGGACTAAATTGAGGATCCCATAACCAATCATAAGCTTCTTTACCTATTTTCCCATTTAATACTATATAATATTTTCCATCCCTTTCAGCTCTTACTGCAATTTTATCTCCTGCTGGAGAAAATACAGGATCCCAAACATTATCAAATGTTTCAGACCAAGCAATTCCATCAACTGCTATACTCCATTTATTATTATTTTTTACTACCACTGCTATTTTTTTACTATCCGGACTAAAAATAGGATCTAATACCATTTGATCAAAAGTAATGTTCCAGGGTATTCCGTCTACTGCAACAGTCCATTTTCCAGGAGCTAAAGCCACTACTGCTGCTAATTTTTTACCATCAGGACTAAATTTTTGTTTCCATACTTGCATAAAATATGGCCATATGGGGTCTCCATTTTTAGCTAAAGTCCATCCTTGAGGAGTATGAACAGGAGCAATAACATCGCTACTACCAGGAACAAATATAGGCTCCCAACATCCGCTAAATTCTTTGTCCCAAGGTCTACCATCTACAGCTATAGTATATTTAGCAAGATCAGTCATTACACAAGCTGCTACATGATTTCCGTCATCACTAAAAATACCTCCATAAATACTCATAAAAGAATTATCCCAGGCATTACCATCTATAGCTATGGTATAGTTTTTTTCATAAAACCAAAAAATATCTAACTCTCTTCTCGGATTTATTTGAACACGAGAAGCTGCTCTTTGCCCATCAGGACTCATAATAACATCTCTTACCTCAACAAAAAGGTTTTCCCAAGGCTGATCATTTAAACAAACTCCTTGAGCCATTTCAGGAGTTCTAAAATTAACTGCTATACTTTTAGTATCTAAACTTAAAGTTAAATTCCACATCATATCAAAAGTATTTTCCCACCTAGTTTCCCCTTTATCTCCTATAATTACTGTCCACTGATAATCACTATATCCTAAACAAATAGGTTCATTTTCTAAATTAAATTTGAGTGAATACATTCTGTCAAAAAGATCCTCCCAAGTTTCTCCATTTATACATAAAGTAAATTTGCGAGTTTCTGGCTGAACAATTGCTGCTATTTTTTCTCCATCAGGGGAAGGAGTAAGTTCTCTTATATCAATATATTTACTCTGCCAATCCTTAATATTTGCTATTACTTTATTTTTAGTATCCCAATCCCAACTTTCTTTTTGACTCATCCGAAAATTCCTCCCTTAAAAAGTAAAAAAAATAATTTACCTAATTTTTAAATTATGAATTTTTTAAAAATTTATGAAAAAAGTCAAGAGTATATAAACCTGTTTTTAAACTTTTTAGTTAAAAAATTTTTGATAAAAAATTAAATTTTTTTTTATTATTCTATTTTTTATTTCTTTTATCCATTTTTTTTGTTCTCCTATAAATTTTGGCTTTCCGTCTTCAATTTCAATTATCCAGTTACATAAAAATATAGCCAAAGGATTAGTTTCTAAAATCACTATTGTCTTTTCTTTTGTTTTAAGATGCTTTAACCATTTTATGAAATTTTCAATATCTTTCAAATGTAATCCTTGTAAGGGAAATTCTAAAAATAAAAAATTAAAATCTTTATTATTAGAAAGTTTTTTTGCCAAAAAAAGACGACTTTTTTCTCCTCCAGAAAGTTCTCTTATATTTTGAGCTAACTTTAAATAAGAAAGATTAAGTTCTTTAAGTTGTAAAATCTTTTCTTTTATAGAATAAATATTAACAAATAATGGAAAGGCTAAATCTAAAGTAAAATCAAATATTTCTGAAACTTTAAATCCTTTATAGATCAAATTTAACACCTCCTGATTCAACCGCTTCCCCAAACATTCTTCGCACAAAGAGATCAGCTTTATATTCTCAGTTTCTAAAATTTTTTCTCCTTTCCCCTTACATCCCGAACAAACCCCTTCTTTATTATAAAAACTGAAATGTTTTTTTTCTAAACCCTTTATTCTTGCTGCTGGAAGTTTTGCAAGAATTTCTCTTAAATCATCCCATATCCCTGTATAGCTAATGAGTAATTCATTTTTTTTATCTAAAGAGGTAGTTTCAACTAATAAAACTTTTTCACCCCTTTTTTTACAAGCTTCTAAAAGATCTTTTAAAAAAGCTGTTTTACCAGCACTTGTCTCACCATAGATAAGATTCGCATCACCCCTCAATAAATCTATTTTTTGCCCATTTACCTCAATACTAATAAATTCATCTTTTTTCTTTAAAGAGGAGAAAGTTTTGATTTTGAGTTTCCCTTCTAAATATTTGGATGTTAGAGAGTCTTGAGTTTTAAAAAATTTTTCTTTAAAATCTGCTTTTATTAGATAACCTCCACTTTCCCCTCCTTCTGGGCCAAGTTCTATTATAAAATCTGCATTGGAAATAATAAAAGGATCATGTTCTACCACAATTATAGAATTGTCTTTTTTAATAAGATCTCTTAAAAGAAATAATAATTTTTGTCTTCTTTTAATATCTAAGCCAAGGGTAGGTTCATCTAAAACATAGATAATTTTATTTAAATTGGTAGTAAAAATAAAAAGAAGTTCTAAAAGTTTTCTTTCTCCTACCGAAAGTTTAAAAACAGGCTCAGACACTTTAAGTTTTCCTATTTCTAAAAATAGAGCTTTTTCTAATTTGTTTAATATAGCC
The DNA here is from genome assembly GCA_964412755.1 of uncultured Thermodesulfatator sp. Lineage (GTDB taxonomy): Bacteria > Desulfobacterota > Thermodesulfobacteria > Thermodesulfobacteriales > Thermodesulfobacteriaceae > Thermodesulfobacterium. Next base: position 2,740 of record CAYPPW010000032.1, on the reverse strand, counting down.
TCCTTCCAAAGTTCTAACTTCGTGGGAGTTTTTAGTTCACTTAAAAATTTATAAAATTCTTCTAAAGTAAATTTCAGTATTTCCTTTAAAACTTTATTGAATATTTTACTTTCTAATATGATAGGATTTAACTTTAAACCCTTGCACTCGCTACATTCCTTTTTTTCCTTATATCCCAATCCTCTACAAGATTTACATTTTATCCATTTAATTTGAAGCTGACTTCCGCAATTTAAACACTGTGGTTTTAAATTAAAAAAATACTCTCCCTCTTCTTTCAGTTTTAACAAGATTTTTCCTTGATTTAAAGATAAACTCATTCTTAAATTTTCTACAAATCTCTCTAATACTCCTTTTTCTTTAATCATTCTATCAAGAATGAGATAAATTTTATTAAATTGGGAAGGTATTTTTTCCTCTGATAAATCTATTTCTTTTTCGTCTATTAAATATTTGGTATAACCTTGAGAAACCAAAAATTCTAAAGCCTTGGGAGAGCTTTCAACAAGAGGAAGAAGAAAATAAAATTTTTGCCCTTCTTTTAAATTTTGATACCATTTTATTACTTGATTTATTTCATTAACTTTATTAAACTCTCCACATTTTATACATTTATATTCTCCGTATTCTTGAAAAAGTAAATATAAAGTTTGATATATAGAAAGAAATTCCCCTACAGTTTTATAGGGATCCCAATCTTTAATTCCTTGAGAGAGTGCTATTACTGGAGGAATAGGAGAAATAAACTTGGCTTGGGTAGAATCATTTAAAGTACTTTGTTGAGAATAGTTTAATATCTGATAAATTCTTTTAATTCCCTCTTTAGCAATGGTATCTATAGCTAATGAGCTTTTGCCAGATCCAGAAGGTCCTGTAATAACTATCAAAGAATTTAAAGGAATTTTTAAGTCAAAACCTTTTAAATTGTGAGTAAAGACTTCTTTAATTTCTAAGTATTTCAAGGTTTTAAGAGTTGATTTCTTACTTTTTTAAGCCAGGCCATAAATTCTTCATAAGACAGAGTATTTAAAATATCTTTTTTTTCGCACCAACCTCTTCTTGCTACTGCTACTCCTAAAGGAAGATATTCTATCTGATCTATAAAATGAGCATCTGTTCCTATAATAAGGGGAATTCCTTTTTCTTTAGCTGCTTTAGAATTTATATCATTAAAATCAAGTCTTTTATAATAGGCATTAATTTCTAAAGCTTTTCCATATTGAGCTGCTACTTCTAAAATTTTGGGTATGTTAACTGCATAGGGTTCTCTTTCTCCTATCACTCTTCCTGTAGGATGAGCAATTGCATGAACTAAAGGATGTTTTAAGGCTAAAATAATTCTATTAGTAATTTGTTCTTCAGGTTGCTGAAATCCGGTATGAATTGCTGCAATTACAAAATCAATTTCGGCTAAAATTTCATCTGGATAGTCTAAAGTCCCATCAGAAAGAATATCTACTTCTGCTCCAAAAATAAGTTTTACTTTATTAGACCTTTTATTTAGCTCTTCTATGTGTTTTTTCTTTTTTAAAAGGTCTTCTACCGGAACCCCTCCTGCCACTTTTAAACCTTGAGAATGATCACATATTGCTACCCAAGAAATACCTAATTTTTCTGCTTTAGAAATTATTTCTTCCAAGCTTGCAGTTCCATCACTATATTTAGAATGAACATGAGCATCTCCTAAAATTTCATTATATTCTACTAATTTAGGAAGATTTCCTTGAAGAGCTGCTTCTATTTCTCCTCTATCCTCTCTCAATTCCGGAGGAATAAAGGGAAGCCCTATGGAAGCATATACTTCTTCTTCAGTCTTTCCAGCAATTTTTTCTTCTCCTCTAAATACTCCATATTCATTTATTTTTAGTCCTTTTTCTAAAGCTAATTCTCTTACTCTAATATTATGAGCTTTAGATCCTGTAAAATAAGCAAGAGCTGCTCCCCAAGAATCAGGTTCTACTACTCTAACATCCATCTGAATTCCGGGCTTTAACCTGACACTGGTTTTAGTCTCTCCAAAAGCAATTATTTCCTCTACTAATGGAATCTCTGTAATTTTTTTCATTACTTTTTCTGGCTGAAAGGAGGTAATAAGAATATCTATATCCTTAACTGTTTCTTTCCTTCTCCTTATACTTCCAGCTACTGCTATATTTTCTACTGGAGTCTCTTTTTTTAAAATTTCTATAATTTCTTCAGCTAATTTTAAGACCTCACCTAATGGTTTTCTTCCGGTTTTTTCCCTAAAAAGTTTTATTCCTTTTATGATATTTTCTTCAGTTTTCCATCCAAAACCAGGAAGTTTTGCTATTTTATGTTCTTTACAGGCCTTTTCTAAATCTTCTATATTTGTAATACCTAATTTTTCATATAAAATCTTTACTTTTTTAGGTCCTAAACCAGGAATTTCTAAAAAATTCAGTAAAAACAAGGGAATTTCCTTTTTTAAATCTTCATAAAGCTTAAGTGTTCCTGTTTTTAAAACTTCTTTGATTTTACTTGCTAAATCCGCCCCAATTCCTGGCAATTTTTCAAGCTTTCCTTGATTAGCTAAACTCTCCAAATCTACTGTAAGAGCTTCAACAGTTTGAGCTGCTTTTTGATAAGCTCTTATTCTATAAGGATTGTCTCCCTTTATTTCTAAAAGCGCAGCTACTTTATTAAAAATTTCAGCTACTTCTTTATTTTTCATAATCTTAAAAAAATTTTAAATTCTTTTTTTGATTTTACAATATATCAA
>CAYPPW010000031.1:0-17978 GCA_964412755.1 uncultured Thermodesulfatator sp. | reverse complement strand
GATCAAATAAACTGGGATGAGCCTTCTTGGAGGGAAATAAGAGAAAAAATACTGGATTTAAATAGGCGGATTGAAGAATCAGAAGAGATAGAAGCTTTGTTAAATGGATTAGAAGGAAAATACATTCTCGCAGGCCCTTCTGGGTTAATTACTCGTGGAAGAGATGATGTTTTACCTACAGGAAGAAATTTTTATTCTCTTGATCCTCACAGAGTTCCCACTCAGGCAGCTTATGAAGTAGGTAAAAAACTTGCTGAAAAATTGATAGAAAAATATTTATCAGAGGAGGGAAGGTATCCTGAAAATGTAGGTATTTTTTGGATGGCAAATGATATTATGTGGGCAGATGGAGAGGGAATGGCTCAAATAATGTATCTTGTTGGTGCAAAACCTGTTTGGCTTTCAAATGGAAGAATAAAAGGTTTTAAAATTATTCCTCTTACAGAACTTAAGAGACCAAGAATAGATGTAACCATAAGAGTTTCAGGAATAACAAGAGATAATTTTCCTATGTGTATAGAGCTTATAGATGAGGTAATTCAAGCTGTAGCAAGTCTTGATGAACCAGAGGATATGAATTTTGTAAGAAAACATACATTAGAGAATTTAAATAATGGGGAAGATTTTAGGTCTTCAACTTTAAGAATTTTTTGTTCTATGCCAGGAACCTATCAGGCAGGGACTCAGCTTGCAGTTTATGCATCTGCATGGAAGGAAGAAAAAGATTTAGCTCAGGTTTTTCTTTATTGGAACGGATATGCCTATGGAAAAGGAATTTGGGGTGAGGCTAAACATAAGGAATTTACAAATATTTTAAAAAGTATAGATATTACTTATAACAAAGTAGTTTCTGATGAATACGATCTTTTTGGTTGTTGCTGTTATTTTGGAACCCATGGAGGTATGACAACTGCTGCAAGATATTTTTCTAAAAAGCCTGTTAAAACCTATTATGGAGATACTAGGGATCCAAACCATGTAGAAGTAAGAGATCTTGCAGATGAAATAAGAAGAGTTGTCAGGACTAAACTTCTCAACCCTAAATGGATTGAAGGAATGAAAAGACATGGTTATAAAGGAGCTGGGGACATTTCTAAAAGAATAGGAAGAATATATGGATGGGAAGCCACCACCCAAGAAGTTGATGACTGGATTTTTGATGATATTGCAAGAACCTTTTTAATGAATGAAGAAAATAAAAGATTCTTTAAAGAAAATAATCCTTGGGCTTTAGAGGAAATTGCAAGAAGGCTTTTAGAGGCTTGGGGAAGGGGATTATGGAGGCCTGCAGAAGATGTAAAAGAAAGGTTAAAAATGATCTATCTGGAGATAGAGGGTTGGTTGGAAGAGGATGTTGGTGAGATAAAAGGAGAGTTTCAGGGCGGAAGTATAGATATAGTGACTGCTGAAGAAATAGAATATTGGAAAACCAAGATGGATGAGGTTTTAAAATGATTTTTCCTTTTACAGCTATTGTCGATCAGGAAGAAATGAAGCTTGGCCTTATTCTTAATGTAATAGATCCCTCTATAGGCGGACTTCTTATAATGGGTGAAAAAGGAACTGCTAAATCTACTACAGTTAGAGCTCTAGCGGACCTTCTTCCGGAGATAGAGGTTGTAAAAGGATGTCGTTTTAACTGCGATCCAAATGGATTTCTCTGTATAGAATGTTTAGAAAAAAAGAAAAACGGAGAACCTTTAGAAATAGAAAAAAAGAAAATGAAGGTGATTGAGCTTCCATTAGGGGTAACAGAAGATAGGGTAGTTGGAACGATAGATATAGAATATGCTATTTCTTATGGAAAAAGGCATTTTGAACCTGGTCTTTTAGCTCAAGCAAATAGAAATTTTCTTTATATAGATGAGGTAAATCTTCTTGAAGATCACATTGTTGATCTTCTTCTTGATTCAGCAGCTATGGGAGTAAATAGAGTTGAAAGAGAGGGTATTTCATTTTTTCATCCGGCAAAATTTATTCTTGTTGGTTCTATGAACCCTGAGGAAGGAGAATTAAGACCTCAGTTTTTAGACCGATTCGGACTTTGTGTGGAGGTAAGAGCTTTGATTGATAAAAATTTGAGAAAAGAGATTCTTAAAAGGAAAATAGAATTTGATAGCTATCCTGAGAAATTTTTAGAGAAATGGAAGCCTGAACAGGAAAAATTGCGAGAAAGAATAATTAAGGCTAAAGAGTTTTTACCAAATGTTGAAATTCCTGAAGAAATTTATGAAACGGTTGTAACCCTTACTTCACAGCTTAGTTTAGATGGTCATAGAGGGGATATAGTGATTTTGAAGGCTGCAAAGGCTTATGCAGCATTTGAACAAAGAAAAGTTGTTAAAAAAGAAGACATTAAAAAAGTAGCTTTTTTTTCTTTAAGGCATAGGCTTAAGAGGGCCCCTTTTGAAGAGCCAGAAAGTGAGGTAAAAAAACTTTATGAATTTCTATCAATCCTTTAAACTTCCTTTTCCAGAAGTTGTGGGAAATTTTTCTGCCAAATTAGCTCTTACTTTAAATTTAATTGAACCAAAATGTGGGGGTGTTTTAATTCTTGGGGAAAAAGGAACAGGGAAATCTCTCTTGCTTAAATGTTTTGAGAAATTTTTAAGAATAGGTAATTTTCCTTACATAAAAATTCCTCTTGGAGTAACATACGAAACTTTAACAGGTGGAATTGATATAGAAAAAACCATAGAAAAAGGGAAAAGAATCTATGAAAAAGGACTTTTAGAAAAAGCTGAAGGTGGTTTTGTTCTTGTAGATGATATAAATCTTTTTCCTGATGAATATCTAAGCCTTATTTTTGAAAAATCAGAAAAATTTACTCTTATAGCTACTTTAAATCCTGAAGAGGGTTTTATTTCTTCTCATTTTCTTGATAGGTTCGGTATGTGCGTTACAACTGAAGAATTAAAAAAATCAGAGGAAAAATTTAAATTTCTAAAGATCTACCAAAATTTTAATGATTTTGAAAATTTTTATTTAGAGGACTATAAAAACTTTGTAAAATATTTTCAGATGCAAAGGGTTTTGAAAACAAAGCTTAAATTTGACGAAAATACCTTAGACGAAATAACGGAAATCGTTTTTAGAGAATCTGTTTTTTCTCACAGAGCTGAAATTTTTCTATTTTATGCTTCTTTAAGTTATACAGCTTTTAAAGGGGATACTTTTGTAAAGGATTTATATATAAGAGAAGTAGCTCCGTTTGTAATTCTTCACAGGAAAAAAAACATGGAAGAAAAACCTCAATTTGAAGAGAAGGAGCAAGAAAAAAAGGAAAATCAGGAAGGATCTACTAAAAATTTTTCTCAATCTCAAAAAAATATTGAAAATAGATCTTTAAAAGATGAAGATTTTTCTAAAGGAGAAAGGCAGGAGCTTTCAGAACTTGAGGTGACTTTTTCTTCAGCTGGAAAGGAGGAAATTTTTGGAATAGGGGAAATCTTTAAACCTAAAAGACTTATTTTTAAAAAAGACCGTGTAGTAAGAAATATTATAGGGAGAAGAACCAAAAGTAAGACCAAACTTAAAGGAGGGAGATTTTTAAGAAGTGTTATTTTTAGTAGAGACAAAGATATTGATTTTTTTGGAACAATTAAAGCTGCAGCTCCATTTCAGATTTTAAGAGGAAAAAAGGATAGACTTATTATTAAAAGAGAAGATTTTAGGTACAAGGAAAAGGAAAGAAAAATGGGACATTTGATAATATTTTTAGTTGATGGTTCTGGTTCAATGGGAGTGCTAAAAAGAATGGAAGCTGTAAAAGGAGCAATTTTTTCTCTTCTTACAGATTGCTATCAAAAAAGAGATAAGGTAAGCATGATAATATTCAGAAAAAATAAAGCTGAAGTAGTTCTTCCACCGACTTCTTCAGTTGAGCTAGCTTATAAAAAGCTAAAAGATCTTCCTACAGGTGGTAAAACCCCTCTTTCTCTGGGGTTCTTGGAAGCATATAAACTTGCAAAAAAATTTCATCTTAAACATCCAGAACTCAGGATAATTTTAGTTTGTCTTACCGATGGCAGAGCTAATGTTTCTTTAAAATCTGGAGAAGATCCATTTCAAGAGGTTAGAAGGATTTGCAATGAGATAAGAAATTTAGATTATCTGGATAAAATAGTGATTGATTGTGAAATAAAACAAAATTTTTTAAAAATGGAGCTTGCAAAAGATTTAGCAAACTGGCTTGAGGGAAAATATTTTCTACTTGAAGAGTTAAAAGCAGAAAAATTATCAGACTTAATAGTTAATTTCTTATCATAAACACCAATATTAATAACTACCGGATAAAGAAAGCAATATTCAAACCTAAGTTGCATCTTCCTAAAACCAAAATTTTAAAAAATTTTATTACCAGCAACAGCCAAAAGAAGACGGAATTCTAAATTTCTAAATAACACAGCTAAAATAAATGTAGCAAAAGTGCGTAAGAGGCAAGTCCTATAAAGAAGCCTTAGCTAAATATATTGAAAAAAATTTGATAAGCTTTTTTCAGCAAGTTATAAAAATTTATTTTGGGTTTGCTAAAAATTTGTATAGATTTTTTATTTCAGGTAAAGAGTTACTTCTTCTAGAAAATCCTTTATTAAAGGAAAAATAAATATAAAAAGGGTTAAATTTTGTGAGACAGTATTTGTTAAGGATCATGTTTATGGATTAGGCCAGATTTTTAGTTCAGCTATGTGAAAAGATAAAAAGATCTTAAATTTGTTCATTTCTTTTCTTATTCTGTGAGCCTTATAAAATGATTGATAGAGATTTATCATTTCTTTTAAGAGAAATTAGAAAGCTTGAGGAAACCAGCTTTTATAAGTAATAAAAGCTAAAATTTTGTTTTACTCTATAGCTAAAAATTTTTTTATAAAAAATCCTATAATAAAAGTTAAGAGAGAAACAGAAAAAATTATCACTATCATTTCCCAAAATCTTTTGCTAAATTCAAGTTCTTTTGCAATAGAAATATAAAAATTAAAAATACCTACTAAAATAATTGAAAAGCCTATTGCGAGAAATAAAGCAACTATATAATTAGAAGTTAAAAGATAAGGCAATACTAATATTAAAACAGTCAAAATATAAGTAAGTCCTGTAAAGATAGCTGCTTTGAAAGGATTTCTTGAAGTTTCTTCAGTCTTAATAGACAAGTATTCAGAACTCGCCATAGATAAAGATGCTGCTATTCCTGTAATAAACCCTGAAAGAAAAATAAGTTTAGTGTTTTTAAAAGCAAAGGTAAGTCCAGCTAAAGTACCTGTTAATTCAACTAAAGCATCTGAAAGTCCAAGAACCATAGAACTTACATATTTTAATCTTTCTTCATCTAAAATGTTTAAAAGTTCTTGCTCATGATTTTTTTCTTCTTCTAAAATCTCAAAAATTTCAGGATGAAAAGAAATGACTTTTTGATAATTTCCTATAGCTTTATCTTCTCCTTTTTCCATTAATTTTAAAATAAAAGTAAAGCCAAATATTTTTGTAAGTAATAAGTAAATAAATATTTTTATCTTATTAGGACAAAATTCTTTTTGAGAATACTTTTTTAAAATAGTATAATGTTTGTATTCTTCCTCTGCAATTTTTCTAAAAATTTGTTTATTTTTAGGATCTTTTTCTATTTGAGAAAGTCGGTTATAGATGAAGTATTCAGTTATTTCATTCCGTTGTATTTTTTCAATTATATTTTTTATCTGGTTATTCATTAAAAATATTCGCTTTCTTTAAAAACTTCAGCAGTGAATAGATATAGTTCTGTGTCGGCTTCTTTATAACAGTCTGGAGGAAGGCCTGCTTTCATACATACATGTTCTAAAAAAGTTTTTTTGTCCCAATTGTATTCTACTGGAACCTGAGGAAGCAAAACCCCTCTATAAATACCTTTTTTTAAATAAATTCCATGTTTGCCTACTTTTACCTCCTTTACGCTACCTTTTTTTAAAGGAGAAAGAACAGATATTTCTATTTCTAACAAAGGTAATTCGTTAACTTCTAAAGGAGAAAATCTTGGATCTTCAAAAGCTGCAGATAAAGCCATTTTTTGAATAGCTTCATAAAGAGGATAAATAGGTTCTAAAACCCCTATACATCCTCTTAAATGTCCTTGTTTCAAAAGTGTTACAAATACTCCTCTTTTTTCCCAAAGATTTTTTAATGTTTTGGGAGGTTTTTTAGTTTCAAATTTTCCTAAAAAATGATTTTCTAAAGTTTCCCTTGCTAATTTTAAAGAATAAATTTTTTCTTCTTTTGTAAGCATTAATTGTTTAATATTTGCTCATTATATAATTTTCATTTAATACTCCTGTTTTTACCTCTCCGTCAGGAAATATAAAAGTAGGAGTAGCATTTATTTTTAACTCATTAAAAAGAAAATTAATATTTTGGTCAACTTTTTTCTTTCCCACTTCACACTGATTAGAACTTTTATATCCTTCCATAAGTTCTTTAAATCCTTTTTTATCACATATTAAAGAGATAGCCTTTTGCTTTGCATCAGGATGTAAGGCTTCTATAGGGAAAAGAATTACTTTGATAGTTAATTTATTTTCTTTTACTAATTGATCCAAAATAATTTCAGATTTTTTGCAATGGGGACAGTCTGGATCAGTGATAAAGTAGATTATATTTTTAGAATTTCCATAAATTATATCAGTTATTTTATCGAGCTTAGAAATTTGTTCTTTCGTAAGAAATCTTTTATTAATAAGTTGAAGTTTTTCTTGGGTTAAATTCTTTAATGAGTTAAATTCCAAAATATTTCCACTTATTATATACTTACCTTTGGAATCTACATAAAAAATTCCTTTTTGAGTTTCTGAAATTTTAATTATCACTTCACAGAGTTCAGGTATAGGAGATTTTTCAATTTTTTCAATGATAATTCCAGGCTGGATATTATCTAAATTTTTTTGGATAACTTCTTTTTTAGGACAATTTTCAGAATAAGAACTTACTTTTTTACAAGAGTTAAAGACAAAAAGCATGGCTAAAAACATAATAAAAAATTTAAGACTTAAAATTTGAAATTTTTTCATGTGCCCTCCTTTTAATTTTAGATTTTATAATTCCTTTAATAAGAAATGTTCTAAAGGATATCTTCCTGTGCGTGGGCTTTTATCGTCAGGATATCCTACTGCAATAAGAGCACACATTTCATATCTTTCCTTTTCTAATTCTAAAATTTCTTTTACTTTATCCTCTTTTTTCAAAATTTCACCAATCCAACAAGTACCCAATCCCAATGCATAAGCAGAAAGCAGAATATTTTGAATACAAGCTCCTGCAGATTGGTGATCCTTTATTTGATTATACATAGCTTTTTTATCTAAGAATATTCCTATTAAAAGAGGAGCTTCTTTAATTAAGGATTTATAAATAGTTAATTCTGAAAGTTTATTTTTAATTTCTTGAGACCAAATAATTACGAATCTCCAAGGTTGATTATTATGGCCTGAAGGAGCCCATATTCCAGCCTCTAAAATCTTTAAAATCTTATCCCTTTCTGGAATTTTATCAAGATACCTTCTTACACTTCTTCTTCCTAAAATAACTTTAAATATTGCTTCTTGAAATTGTTGTTCTTTCATCCGTTCTCTTTATCCCTTCAAATAATTTTAAATCCTTTAATACCTCATTTCTTATTTTTTCTAATAATTCATAATCTTCTCTATAAGTTAAAGATGCCTTCATTCCTTTTAAAATTTTTATCGTTTTTGTAACAAGCAATCCTATATTTATAGCATCCATAACTGCTTTATTATCCCAAATAGATGATTTTCCTTTATAAGAATAAGCTATTCCCCATGGAGGGATTATAGCTCCCATAGAATTTAAGGTGGTAATTAAATAACCACAGGTGGTAATACCTCCTCCATCAGCTCCTACAGCTAAAGCTCCTACTACTTTTCCTTCCATATAACTTGGTTCTCCAAAACTTATCATGTTTTCTAAACAAGTCATTCTATCAATTAATGTTTTTAAAGGACCAGAAGGAGAAAACCAATATACTGGAGTAGCAAAAATTAATCCCTCAGAGTGATAAATTTTTTCTAATATTATTTTCCCGTAATCTTCAAAAATACAAGGAAATTTACATTTAGGTTCTTCATTTTGAATACATCCTATACATGGCTTAATTTCGCCATCATATACGCTGATTAATTCTACTTTAGCACCCTCTTTTTCAGCAGCTTTTAAAGCTGAAAATAAAAGTTGAGCAGAGCCTCCATTTTTATGAGGAGAACCTAAAATTCCAAGAATTTTTATCATTTCAAAACCTCCCTCCAGAATTTTGGAAGACCGAAAGAACTTCTGTGAACTTCATGAGAATAATAATAAGTATTAGGAATTTCTTTCCATTTAGGTATTTCTGGATTAGGATAAGGGCATCTCATTAAATAGGCATTGTCACTCCCAAATGAAGGAACATTGGCCCTATAACAATAAATCTCATTTTCTGGATAAACTTTTTTAAAAATTTTATAAGCTTCTATAAGAATATTTTTCATAGTAAAAGGTGTTGCACACTGTTGAATTACTATTCCTTTTGGGCATATTTCATAGACCATTTGATGAAATTCTACACCAAAAAGGGCATGAGAAAGTTCTTGAGTTATTCCTGTCTCACTTATGTCTGGATCAGTAGAATCTATAATTATCAAATCAAAAATTTGCTTTTCTTTTTTATATTGTTTTACAATATCGTAAGCATCAGCTACTATAAGCTTTAACCTGCTGTCTTTGGGATTTTGTGGTAAAAGCTGAGGAAAATATTTCTCTACAATTTTAGGAATTTTAGGATCTATATCTACAATAACCACTTCCTCTATCTGAGGATATTTTAAAAGTTCTCGAGCAGCCCCGTAATCTCCGCCTCCACATATAAGAACTTTTTTAATGCTTCCTTCAGGAGAAGCTTGCACTGGAATATGAACTAAAGCTTCATGATAAATAAATTCATCCCTTGAAGTAAATTGAAGATTATTATTTATAAAAAGCATTCTCCCCCAAAATTTGTTTTCTAATATATATATATTTTGGACTCCAGATTCACCATAAATTATTCTTCCTATATAACCAAATAAATAATCTATATTTATAAACTCTCCAAAAAGTACTTTTACTCCTTTTTCTTCTGTAGCTAATGAATTTGCCATTATTTCTTTTACCATAAAACCTCCTAATTCTTGAGAAATTAAAGGCCTGTATTTTTCAGTCTTTCTATAAGATTTTTTTGTTCAGAAGTTAATTTTTCAGGGATCTTAACAGAAAGAACAACATATATATCTCCTTGTTTTCCATGTTCTAAAGGTAGCCCAAGACCCCTGAGTCTCAGTTTAGCTCCTGGTTTGGTAAGAGGAGGTACTTTAGCTCTAATTTTTTTCCCATCAAGAGTGGTTACTTCTATCTCGTCTCCCAGAAGAAAACTCGTTAATGGAATCTCTTTCTCTATAAATATATTTCCTCCCTCTATTTTATATCCAGCTTGAGAAATTATTCTTACTTTAAACAAATATTCCTTGATTTTTCTTCCTTCTTTTCTTTTTACTCTTAAAATTTGTCCATCTCTAACTCCTTGAGGAATTTTTATTTTTATAGTTTCAAAAGTGCCAGGTAAAATTACCTCTTTTTCTCCCTTTTTAATAACTTCTTCTAAAGTAAGAGGTAAATCTATTTGAATAGTTTCGTAAATCTCACCAAAAGGAGAAAAATCTTCTTCAAAATAAGTACCGAATAAATTGCTGAAAAGATCTCCCAAATCAAAAATAAAAGTTTTTCCTCCTTTTTTATTTCTTTTAAAAAATCCTCCTAAATTTATACCTAAATCTTTAAATACACTTTCAAAATCAAAACCTCTAAAAATATCTTCGGTAGTATATCTTCTTTCAAATTCTGCAGAACCATACATATCATATAGTCTTCTTTTTTCAGGATCTGACAAAACTGCATAGGCTTCATTTATTTCCTTAAATTTTTCTTCTGCTTCTTTATCCCCTTTATTTCTGTCTGGATGATATTTCATAGCAAGTTTTCTATAAGCCTTTTTAATTTCCTCTTGAGTAGCATTTCTAGAAACTCCAAGAATTTCATAATAATCTTTTGGCATAGAGAATCACCTCCTTTGATCTACCATATAAAAAATAATCTCTAAAAAAAGAAAAATCAAGAAAAACATTTAATCAGTAGGAGGTAATCTTCTTTTTGAAGTTGGATAAGAAACTATTTCTAAAAGCTTTTTAAAAGTTTCTTCAGATACTTTAATTTGTTTAAAAACTTTGATTCCTGCTTCTTCTATAGCTTTTTTCCAAAACTCATCTCTTTCAAAGTCTCTACTTTCATAATCATATTCATAATATATTTCTTTAATTCCTGCACTTGCCAAAAGTTTTAAACAAATGTAACAGGGAGCAAGAGTACAGTAAATGCTTGCTCCTTCAACGGAAATACCAAATTTAGCTGCATGAGCAATGGCGTTAGCTTCAGCATGAGTAGATCTGCAAAAGTTATACTTATCAATATCTGAAATTCCCTTTTCCCTTCTAAAACAATAATTAGCTCCTTTATCAGTGCAATGCCAAGCTCCTGGCATAGGGCCATTATAACCTGTAGCTAAAATTCTTTTATTTTTTACAATTACCGCACCGGTAGGACGAGAATTACATCCAGAGCGTAAGGCTACTATTTTAGCTAGAAGCATAAAATATTCATGCCAATCAGGTCTATGAACTTTTTCAGACATTTTATTTTATATAAAAAGGAAACTGTTCGCAAATTTTTTTAATTTTTTCTCTAATATGTTTCCTTAAATTTTCATTTTGTGAATTTTTTAATATCTCACACATATAATAAGCTACTTCTTCCACTTCTTTTTCTTTAAGTCCTCTTGTGGTAATAGCAGGGGTACCTATTCTTATACCACTTGTAATTTTAGGTGGTTTAGGATCAAAGGGAATAGTGTTTTTATTTACTACAATTCCAGCTTCTTCTAAAATTTTTTCAGCTTCTGCACCTGTTAATCCATTACTAGATACATCTATTAAAACTAGATGTGTGTCTGTTCCGCCAGAAACTACTCTAAATCCCTCAGTTTTAAAAACTTGAGCAATTACTTGAGCATTTTTAACTACTTGTTGTTGATATAATTTAAATTCAGGTTGTAAAGCTTGTTTAAAACATACAGCTTTTGCTGCAATAATATTCATGTGAGGTCCCCCCTGGATACCAGGGAAAACCATTTTATCTACTATTTTAGCGTATTCACTTTTGCAAAGAATAAACCCTCCTCTTGGGCCTCTTAAGGTTTTGTGAGTAGTTGAAGTAATAAAATCAGCATATGAAACGGGTGAAGGGTGAATACCTGCAGCAATAAGACCTGCAATGTGAGCCATATCTACCATTAAATATGCTCCTACTTCTTTAGCGATTTGAGAGAAAATTTCAAAATCTATAATTCTCGGATAAGCACTTGCTCCAGCTATAATCAATTTAGGTTTATATTTTAAAGCAAGATCTCTTACTTCTTCATAATCTATTCTTTCTGTTTCTTTAGAGACCCCATAATGTACGATTTTATAAAATTTACCTGAAAAATTTACAATTGATCCATGTGAAAGATGACCACCATGAGAAAGACTCATTGAAAGAATAGTATCTCCTTGATTTAAAATAGCGAAATAAACTGCCATATTAGCCTGGGTTCCAGAATGAGGTTGGACATTGGCATGCTCAGCTCTAAAAAGAAGCTTAGCTCTTTCTATAGCAAGTCTTTCTACCTCATCTACATTTTCACAGCCTCCATAATATCTCGCATAAGGATAACCTTCTGCATATTTGTTCATTAAACAAGATCCTTCAGCTTCCATTATAGCAAGATTTGCCAAATTTTCGGAAGCTATCATCTCTAATTGATATTCCTGTCTGTCTATCTCCTTTTGAATCAATCCCCAAATCTCAGGATCAATTTCTTTTAAAGATAACATAAATTCCTCCTGCAATTTTTTAGTTTATAATATAGCTATGTTGACTCCTTTGAAATATTTTTAAATCTGATAAATGTTCCTACCTGTCTTTCAACAGGGAGCATCTCTGCTGCTGCCATCAACCCTGCCTTTATAATCATTGATGCAGGTATGGTTTCATAAACCTGATCTCTTATCTCTACTGTTCTGCATTCATTATCACCACACACATCGCAGCATCTGCTCTTTCCCGTCATAGCACCGAGCCACTCCTCAAGTGTGTTATCTCCAATCCAGAGTTGATTTGAGGCTAAAGGATTTGCCTTAAATTCCTCAAGGGTCAATTCTTTTTTCTCAAGAACAACTTCTATACCAAGTGGTGACAGTGCCTCTCTTAATTTTAAATAAGCCCTATCCAGTTCCCCTTCAGTCCCACTGCACCTCGGACAGGTCCTTTTTTTGTCATCCACAAGCCTCTGCCATTTGAGCTTAAGGATTAACATACTCATAAATTTGCCTCCTCCTTTTTGTTTTCTCCAATTTTATCAAAATTTTAGAAAATTTCCTCTACCTTAAAAACTTTCTCTTTTTGAGCAAGGTTAAATCTTTTCAAGTTTTTCCATATTATATAACTACATATACATAGAATCCATAAAAAAGAATTTAAAAAGAAAAAAAGGGTCTTTCTAAGAACAATGAAAGAAATAATTCCAATAAAGGATAAAGCTATAAAAGTAATAAAAAGGTACTTAAATATTTTTTCGTATCTTATAGAATCCCATAAAATAAATCTTATAGTAAGTAAATCTCTTATAACTTCAAAAGTGCGCTTTAGACCATAATGAGTTTTCCCATGTAATCTTGGCCTGTCAATAATTGGAATTTCAAAAACATCTTTATTTTTTACCCCAAATAAAGCAGGAATAAATCGATGAAATCCATGAGGAATTTGAAATTTTTTAGGTATTGAAGAAAGATAAGCTTTTAGAGAACATCCATTATCTTTAACTTTAAGCCCTGTTACTAAACTTATTAACCAGTTTGCAATTTTTGAAGGTAAAACCCTTGTAATAAAAGGTTCTTTTCTTTTTATTCTGTATCCTGTTACTACTTTATATCCTTCTTCTATTTTTTCAATAAGATTTTTAATATATTTAGGATCATTTTGTCCATCTCCATCCATAGTAATTATGATATCTCCTTTTGCGTAAAAAAATCCTGCACTAAGTCCAGCAGCTTGACCTCTATTTCTGTCCATATTAAGAATTCTTAAAAAGGGATCTTTTTGTTTAAGATTTTTAAGAATTTCTAAAGTATTATCTGTACTTCCATCATTTACAAAAATTATTTCATAGTTATAACCTTTCATTTGAAAAAGTTTTTCTAATATTGATTTTACTTCCTCATATACTATAGGAATATTTTCTTCTTCGTTATGAACAGGGATAACTAAAGATATCTTTTTTAATCCCATTTTTTGATTTCCTTCCACAAACTCCTTAAATGTTCTTTTATTTTTTTCTCAAATCCTATTTCTTTGGGTCTATAAAAAATTTTATCTTTAATTTCTTCTGGGAGATAATTCTGATTCACAAAACCCCTTTCGAAATTATGGGGATATTTATAGTGTCTTCCATAACCTAAGGTTTTCATAAGCCTTGTTACGGGATTTCTTAAGTGAAGGGGAACTGAAAGATTTTTGGTTTTTTCTATTTCTTCAGAAACTGAATTTAAAGCTAAAGAAACTGAGTTACTTTTGGGTGCACAAGCTACATAAAGCGCTGCTTCAGCTAAAACTAATTCTCCTTCTGGTTCACCGAGAAACTCAAAAGCATATTTAGCAGCAGTAGCTATTACTAAAGCCATAGGATCTGCTAATCCCACATCTTCAGCAGCACAAATAATAATTCTTCTTGCAATATAAAGAGGGTCTTCCCCAGCTTTTAACATTCTTAGCATCCAGTAAAGAGTAGCATCCGGATCACTTCCTCTCATACTTTTATGAAAAGCTGAAATAAGATTATAATGCTCTTCTCCAGCTTTATCATAATGAAGTGGTTTAAATAATAACTCCTCTGAAAGATCTTTAAGAGTAAGTTTTTTCTTATTTTGAGCAAGATTGATCTCCACTAACCATTCCAAAGTATTTAAAGCAAATCTGGCATCTCCAGAGCTTGCAGAGGCAATTTTTTCAAGAACTTCTTTTTCCACTTCTATTTCTAGACTACCTAATCCTCTTTCTTTATCTTCTAAAGCTCTGTTTAAAATAATAAGTATTTCATCCTGGGAAAGCGGATTTAATATGAATACTTTCAGTCTTGAAAGCAGAGGAGAAATTATTTCAAATGAAGGGTTCTCTGTTGTTGATCCAATAAGATAAATTTCTCCTCTTTCTATAAAGGGAAGTAAAAAAGATTGTTGGGATTTATTGAACCTATGAATTTCATCAATAAAAATAATGGTTAACTTACCTATAGATTTCAATTTCTGAGCCTGATGAATAATCTCTTTTAACTGTTTTAAAGATGTGTCTACAGCACTTAAAGCGACAAAATTTGCATTTAAAGTTTTTCCGATTAAATGAGCTAATACTGTTTTTCCTGTACCCGGAGGTCCCCATAAAATAAAAGATAAAATTCGGTTAGTTTTTAATAAATTTTTTAAAATGCCTTCATTACCTACTAAATGTTTTTGACCTACAAATTCTGAAAAATTTAAAGGTTTTAATCTTTCTGCTAAAGGAATCTGAAAAAGTTCTTTCATAATTTAATAGTAAATTTTAACAGACTTAACAAATTTTTATATAAATGGTATAATATTAAAACTTTTAAATTTTTAAAGGTTAAAATTTAGAAACTCTCTTGACAATATAATAAAAAGTAGTATATAAAGGCTTTGCTAATTTTTGAAGATTAGATATAAGAGGTAATTTATGCCAACTATTAACCAATTAGTAAGATTAGGAAGAGGTAAAAAAATTAAAAGGTCTAAGACCCCTGCATTGCAAGGATGTCCTCAAAAAAGAGGTGTATGTGTAAGGGTTTATACTGTTACTCCTAAAAAACCTAATTCTGCTTTAAGAAAAGTTGCAAGAGTAAGACTTACTAATGGAATTGAGATTACTGCATATATTCCAGGAATTGGACATAATTTACAGGAACACTCAGTGGTCTTGGTCAGAGGAGGAAGAGTGAGGGATTTGCCTGGAGTAAGATATAAAGTAATTAGAGGAACTCTGGATGCTGCTGGAGTGCAAAATAGAAGAAAATCAAGATCTAAATATGGAGCTCCTAAACCTAAATAATAAATAGGAGAAATTTTTATGCCTCGAAAAGGTCCAGTACCAAAAAGAGAAATTCCTCCTGATCCTAAATTTGGGAGTGTTCTTGTAGAAAAATTTATCAATAATTTAATGAGAGATGGAAAGAAAAATATTGCTCGGAAGATTTTTTATTCTACATTAGAAAAATTAAGAGAAAAATCTGGAGGTGAAGATCCTTTAAAAATTTTTGAAAAAGCTGTGGGAAATGTGAAACCTTTACTTGAAACTCGTACAAGGAGAATAGGAGGAGCAAATTATCAAGTACCTGTGGAAGTAAGACCAGAAAGACAAGTATCTTTAGCTATAAAATGGATTATCAATGCAGCCAAAGCTCGACCGGAAAAAACTATGGTTGATCGATTAGCTAACGAATTGTGGGATGCGTACCATGAAAAAGGAGCAGCTATTAAAAAAAGAGACGATACTCATAAAATGGCTGAGTCCAATAGAGTTTTTGCTCATTACCGCTGGTAATTTTCTTCTCTTTTAGAGGTTTAAACAAAGGAAGAGCAAATAAAAAAATAATTTTATGCTTTTTAAAGGATAAATTATGAAATCTGAAGAGTTAAAAATTTTAAAAGCAACAAGAAATATAGGATTTGTAGCTCATATTGATGCCGGGAAAACTACAACTACTGAAAGGGTTCTTTATTATACAGGGAAAACATACAAAATTGGGGAAGTTGATGAAGGTACCGCTGTTATGGATTTTTTACCTCAAGAGCAAGAAAGAGGAATTACTATTACTTCAGCTTGTACTACCACTTTTTGGAAAGGTCACAGAATAAATATTATTGATACGCCTGGTCATGTAGATTTTACCATAGAAGTTGAAAGAAGTCTAAGAGTTTTAGATGGTGCAGTGGTTATTTTCTGTGCAGTAGGTGGTGTAGAACCTCAGTCAGAAACTGTTTGGAGGCAAGCTAATAAATATAAAGTGCCAAGAATAGCTTTTATCAACAAAATGGATAGGTTGGGAGCCAATTTTGAAAGGGTAGTTGAACAAATTAGACAAAGATTGGGAGCAAACCCTCTACCTATTCAAATTCCAATTGGAGAAGAAAGTAGTTTTGTAGGAGTTGTGGACTTGATAGAAATGAAAGCCATAATTTGGGACGAAGAATCTTTAGGAGCCAAATATCATTATGAGGAGATACCCTTAAACCTTAAAGATAAAGCAGAAGAATACAGAACAAGAATGATTGAAACACTTGCTGATATAAGTGATGAAATAATGGAAAAATATTTAGAAGGAAGGGTAATTGATCCTGAAGAAATTAAAAAAGCAATTAGAGAAGCTACTATAAGTTTCAAAGTTGTTCCAGTTTTATGTGGAGCTGCTTTTAAAAATAAAGGGATTCAACCTCTTCTTGATGCTATTATTGATTATTTACCTTCTCCTCTGGATATTCCTGCGGTTAAAGGAATTAATCCAGAAACTGGCAATATAGAAGAACGGCCTACTGATCCTGATGCTCCACTTTCAGCTCTGGCTTTTAAAATTGTAACAGATCCTTATATAGGAACATTAACTTTCTTAAGGATTTATTCCGGAAGATTGGAAAGTGGTAATTCTGTTTATAATTCTACTAAAGGGAAAAAGGAAAGAATTGGTCGTTTAGTAAGGCTGCATGCTAATCAAAGAGAAGAAATTACAGGAGCTTTTGCAGGAGATATTATTGCAGCTATTGGTTTAAGAGTTACGACCACTGGAGATACATTATGTGACGAAAATTACCCCATTGAACTTGAAAAACTTGAGATTCCAGAACCAGTAATTTCTGTAGCAGTTGAACCTAAAACCAAACCAGACCAAGAAAAACTATCTCTAGCGCTTCAAAAAATAGCAATAGAAGATCCCTCTTTTAGGATAAGTGTGGATAAAGAAACAGGGCAAACTTTAATTTGGGGAATGGGGGAACTTCATTTAGAGATTATTATAGATAGATTAATAAGAGAATTTAAAGTAGGTGTAAATGTAGGTAAACCTGAGGTGGCATATAAAGAAACTATTGCTACCGTTGCTGAGGCTGAAGGAAAATACATTAGACAAACAGGAGGAAGGGGGCAATATGGACATGTTAAATTAATAGTGGAACCCTATCCTGGTAAAGGATTTACTTTTGTATCAGAAATTGTAGGTGGAGTAATTCCTAAGGAGTTTATTCCTTCTATTGAAAAAGGGGTAAGAGAAGCAATGCAAGAGGGAGTTCTGGCAGGTTATCCAGTGATTGACGTTAAAGTAAGATTAATTGACGGAAGTTATCATGAAGTAGATTCTTCTGATCTTGCCTTTGCTATAGCTGGCTCTTTAGCTTTTAAAGAGGCTTGTAAAAAAGCTAATCCTATGTTACTAGAACCTATTATGAAAGTAGAAATAGTAGTACCTGAGGAGTATTTAGGAGAGGTTTTGGGGGATATTTCTTCTCGGAGAGGTAAAGTAGAAGGTATGGATTTAAGAGGTAATGCCAGGGTTATTACAGCATATGTCCCTTTAGGTGAAATGTTTGGGTATGCAACTACTTTGAGATCATTAACACAAGGGAGAGGTACATTTATTATGCAATTTTCTCATTATGAAAAAGTACCTGCTAATTTGGCAGAACAAATTATAAAAAAGACTAAAGGTATATAAAATAAAAAGAGGAGGAAAAAATGGCGAAGCCTAAGTTTGAGAGGAAGAAGCCTCATTTGAATGT
>CAYPPW010000030.1:0-18636 GCA_964412755.1 uncultured Thermodesulfatator sp. | reverse complement strand
CTCATTAATAGCAAAAATAACCCCTAAACCTCCAAGCTCCTTCTCACCATAAAGTACCTTAAATCCTTCCTTCTTTGCCTTCTCTATAAGACTATCCCTATCCCCAAAACAAATTGCTCCGGTTGGACAAGTCTTTGCACATGCAGGAACTAATCCAGCTCTAACTCTGTCTATACACATATGACACTTACTAATCTTTCCCTGCTTGTCATACCTTGGAACATTAAATGGACAAGCTGCCCCGCATGCCTTACATCCTATACATATACCTTTGTCATAAAACACAATACCTGTATCCATATCCTTCTGCATGGCTCCCACTGGACATACCTGAACACATGCCGGCTCCCCACAATGCATACATCTCCTTGATACAAATAACCATCTAACTTCTCCATTACCATCCAATTTTTCTATAAACCTTATCTTGTTATAAGTATACGCACTTAAATCAGGCGGATTCTCATGGGTACCATTATTTTTAGTCTTCTCCGCTGGTAAATCATTCCAGGATTTACAAGCTACCTGACATGCCCTACATCCTATACATAAATCAGGTGTTATTAATAATCCCTTCCTTGGCATCTCTAAACCCTCCTTTTATACTTTTTATCTTATATCCTCCTAATTTATCATAAGGGAGAGCTTAAAGCTCTCCCTTTACTTTTTAGGCTTTCTCTATATTAACTACAAAACACTTTGTTTCTTGAATATAGGCATTAGGATCAACTGCAGAAGGAGTTAATAAATTAGCACTATCTCCACCACTTCCATCTTCAGGCCATCTCCATCCATAATGCCATGGAATCCCTATAATATGACAAGTCTTACCCTGGATAACTAACGGCTTTATCCTGTCTGTAACTATAGCTATAGCCCAGATCTTGCCTCTTGGACTTGTAATAATAACCTTATCTCCACTCTTAATACCCTTTTTCTTAGCCAGTTCTTTATCTATCTCTGCAAATATCTGAGGCTCAAGTTCAAGCAACCAATCCATATGCCTTGTCATAACTCCTGTCTGCCAGTGCTCTGTT
This sequence comes from uncultured Thermodesulfatator sp., assembly GCA_964412755.1. Taxonomy (GTDB): domain Bacteria; phylum Desulfobacterota; class Thermodesulfobacteria; order Thermodesulfobacteriales; family Thermodesulfobacteriaceae; genus Thermodesulfobacterium. The sequence goes on along the minus strand of CAYPPW010000030.1, from coordinate 17,599 downwards.
AATCTATAAGTTGTTATAACATAAGGATATCTTGGATCTTTACCAACATATATATCCTCTGGTGTAGCATAAAGCTTTGCAACTGGATTAAATCTAACCTTTGGATATAAAGGATTATCAAAAGGTGATTCAACTGGCTCATAATAAGTTGGGAATGGACCATCTGCAAGTCCTGCTCCAAATACACATCCCACTCCAAGCGGCTTCATAATAAATGGTAATACCCCTCCTTCCATAGCAAGTGGTGGCTGTGGACCATCAGGTACATCCCCAACCCACTTCTTAGCTTGAGGATCCCACTTAATAACCGCTCTTGTAGGATCCCAAGGATTACCCTGTGGATCAACACTTGCTCTGTTATAAAGTATCCTTCTATTAACTGGCCAACACCAAGCCCAATTAGGATAAAGCCCAAGCCCTGTAGGATCCTCCTTACCCCTCCTTGCCATCATATTACCTGCATCTGTAAAACTCGCTGAATAAATCCAGTTACCACAAGCTGTAGAACCATCATCAAGTAAAAACACAAAACTCGGAGCCTGCTGACCTTTCTTATATGCCTGCTTATTAACTGGATGCTCTGCTATATCACAGGTAAAATAACCATTCATCTCCTTTGCTATAAGCTTCGTATCAACATGCTTATCTCCATAATTCCAATTAAGTTTAAGAATAGGATCAGGAAATGCTCCACCCTCTTTTGCATAAAGTTCCTTTATCCTCCTATAAAGCTCATTTATAATCTCAGCATCAGGTTTTGCTTCTCCAGGTGGCTCAACTGCTTTATATCTCCATTGGACTATCCTTCCAGAATTGGTAATGCTTCCTTCTTTCTCAAAAGATGCTGCACAGGGAAGTAAAAATACCTCTGTCTTTATCTTCTTTGGATTCATACCCGGTCCCTTCCAGAAAGACGATGTCTCTATATCCCAAAGATTAACACATACAAGCCAGTCAAGATTAGCTAATGCCTTTCTTACCTTATTAGAATTAGCACTTGAACAAGCAGGATTCTGACCCCATGCAAAAAATCCCTTTATCTTACCCCTATACATAGCATCAAATAAATCATACCAGCTATAAGTCTTATCATCATCAAGCTTGGGTAAATAATCATAACAAAAATCATTCTCCTTTGTTGCTGCATCCCCATAAAATGCCTTAAGTAAACTTACAATATATTTGGGCCTGTTTTTCCACCAGTTAAGACTCTTTGGCTCTGCTGTCTTGGGAGTGGTTTTCTCAATATAGGTCTTTAAATCAACCCAGGATGCCTTAGGTGTAGGTAAATATCCAGGTAAAATATGGAAAAGAAGTCCCTGGTCAGTTGAACCCTGAACATTAGATTCTCCTCTCAATGCATTAATTCCACCACCTGCCATCCCAATATTTCCAAGAAGAAGCTGAATAATAGCCATAGCTCTAATATTTTGAACTCCTACTGTATGCTGTGTCCATCCCATAGCATAACACTCAGTTGCTACCCTATTAGGTTTACCTGTTGAAGCTATTATCTCATATGCTTTCAATATCTTATCCTTCGGTGCTCCTGTTATCTCAGATACCATATCCAAAGTATATCTTGAATAATGCTTTTTTAATAACTGAAATACACAATTGGGATCCTTTAAAGTATAATCCTTCTTTGGAACACCCTTCTCATCTAATTGAAACTTCCAAGTTGCCTTATCATACTTTCTTGCCTTTTCATCATATCCAGAAAATACCCCCTCCAAATCCTCAGCTGTCTTAAAATTAGGATCAACTAAATATGGAAGGTCTGTATAATTAATTACATAATCCTTAAAATATAACTCATTATCAATTATATACTTAATTAATCCTCCAAGAAAAGCTATATCTGAACCCGGACGAATGGGAACATAAAGATCTGCTTTAGCTGCTGTTCTTGTAAATTTAGGATCAACTACAACTAATTTTGCTCCTCTATCCTTCTTTGCTCTCATTATCCATTTCATAGCAACTGGATGGCATTCGGCAGTATTTCCACCCATTACCAGAATTACATCAGCATTTTTAAGATCAATATAATGGTTAGTCATTGCCCCTCTTCCATATGACTCTGCTAAAGCCGGAACAGTTGAAGCATGACATAAACGGGCCTGATGTTCTATATAAACAAGACCTAAAGATCTTAAAAACTTTTGTAAGATATAACATTCTTCATTATCAAGAGCTGCAGAACCTACATGAGCTATTGCTTCAACCCTGTTAACCTTCTCCCCTTTTTCATTTTTCACCATAAAATACTTGTCTCTTGTTTTCTTCACAAGCTTTGCAATTCTATCAAGTGCAAAATCCCAGGAAACCTCCTCCCATTTGTCAGAATAAGGCCTGCGATAAAGGGGTTTTAAAGCTCTATAAGGATTATTGGCTAATTGATAAAGAGATGCTCCCTTTGGACAAAGAGCACCTTCATTAATCACATGTTCCGGATCTCCTTCTGTATTTACTACTTTTCCTCCCTTAGAATAAACAATAATCCCACATCCAACCGAACAATAAGGACAAATAGTTGTTGTTTCCTTTGCATCCTTAATCTTAAGCTCTTTTGCATAAGCCTTAACAGGCTCTAAATTGATACCTATAGAACTTAAAACTAAAGAACCTATAGATAACTTCAAAAAATCCCTTCTACTTAATTTTCCTCCCATATTTACACCTCCTTAGTCAATTTCTATGGTTTCAAGTAATATATCCCACATAAATTTTACTTTTGCATCAATTCCATAAGCATGGACAATATCATGGATCCCTACATGACAATTATGACAAGGTGCAATTACTATTTTTGCTCCGGTTTCTTTTATTTGGTTTGCTTTGATTTTATTATTTTGAAGTCTTATTTTTTTCCAAGGAGGACCTGCAGCAATTACCCCTCCTCCTGCATTACAACAAAAATTGTGTTCCCTATTTGGGTACATCTCTATAAAATTTTCACAAGTCTGCCTTACAACTTCCCTAATTTTCTCCCCTGCTCCTTTTTTTCTTACTAAATTACAAGGATCTTGCAAAGTTACAGGTTCTTTTATTTTTTTCTTTATTTTTAATTTTCCATTTTTTATTAATTCATAATAAAATTCGGTAGCATGCAAAATTTCAAATGGCAATTCTTTATAGCCAAGTAAAGGAGGAGCTGCTTTACATAGAGCAAAAGTAGCATGCCCACACTCAGTAACCACTATTCTTTTTGCTCTTAATTTAATTGCTTCCTCAAAAACTTCTCTTACAATTCTTTGCATAGTAAAATAATCTTGCACAAACATAGCCATATTAGCATAATCTTTCAAAGAATAACTCCAATCAACATGAGCATAATGCATTATTTTGCCAATAACTTGAATGTATTGAGGAGCTCTTGCAGGTTCAGTTCCTAAAGTTACAAATAAAACATCTATTCCTTCTTTATTAAAAGGAACCTGAAAATTTTCTATTTCAGAAGAAGTTTCTTCTTCCATCCATTGAAGAGCATCTATCCAATCAGCTTGAGAAATCCAAAGCTGAGTTAACGTAGCACTTAAACTATATACATAATCCATTAAAATATAAGGAACAACACCAAGTAAAAAACAAATTCTTCTTACTTGTCCTATTAAAAAAGCAATATCTATTCCAAAAGGACAATATAAGCTGCAGCGATGGCACATATTACACTCTGTAAAAGCAATCCGAGCACACTGTCTTATAAATTCTCTATCTACTTTTCCTTTCCTTTTCAACATTTCCCAAATGGTCATCTTTACTTTACTAACAGGAGCGTAAGTGGGATCTCTATCATTAGACAAATAGGAATGACAGGCATCTGAACAAAGACCACAATGAATACATGTTTGTATAGCAGCTCTAACCCTTGAAGAAAGTTTTCCTAATACTCCATTTATAGTTTTTTCTATTTTTTCCAGAGAAAGGAGATTTATTTTTTCATCTATCCCCGGATCTTCCACTAAATCTCTTATATAGTCAGGAAAATATCTGCTAACATATTTATTTTTAATTTCTTGAGATTTTAATAAATCTAACTTCTTCATTTATTATCTCCTTTAAATATAAAATTTTTTAATGACCTTTTTAAAAAGTCAAATAAGATTTTTAAATAAAAATAAATCTAATTTATAAGAATTAAAAATATATTGGACTTTTTATTTTTTTCCGAATTGACTTTTTATAAAAGTGGTATAAAAAGATTTTTTAAATTTTTGCCTCGTAAAAGTTTTATGAAAAAAACCAAAATTGTTATAACTGGTGGAGCAGGATTTATTGGTTCTAATCTTGTTTTAGCATTAAATCAAAGGGGTGAAGATAAGATTATAATAGTAGATCAATTAAAAGATGGAATAAAGTGGAAAAATTTATTAGATTTAAAATTTTTAGATTTTATAGATAAAGAGGAATTTTTACAAAGAACTGAAAAAGGTGAATTTAAGAATGTTTTAGCCATTATTCATCTTGGGGCTTGTAGTGATACAACTGTAAGAGATTTACATTATCTCTATCTTAACAATTATAAATACTCACAAAAATTAGCTCTTTTTGCTTTGGAAAATGAGATAACTTTTATTTATGCCTCCTCTGCTGCTACTTATGGAGATGGGTCAATGGGATTTTCTGATGAAGAGAAATTACTCCCTTATCTTAAACCTTTAAATCCCTACGGATTTTATAAATGGCTCTTTGATATATGGCTTTATAATAACGGACTTTTAAATAAAGTTGTAGGGCTAAAATATTTTAATGTTTTTGGAGAAAGGGAATTCCACAAAAAGGAAATGAAAAGCATAGTATTAAAAGCTTACGAATGGATCAAAAAAGAAGGTAAAGTAAAACTTTTTAAATCTTATCATCCCGGCTATAAAGATGGAGAGCAATTAAGGGATTTTATCTATGTAAAAGATGCAGTTGAAATAACCTTATTCTTTTTAGAAAATCCTCAAATTAAAGGTATTTTTAATGTAGGAACCGGAGAAGCTAGAACTTTTAAAGATGTTGTTTTATCTATTTTTTCTGCTTTAAATATTCCTCCAAATATTGAATATGTAGAAATGCCAGAGTATTTAAAAAACCAGTATCAATATTTTACTCAAGCAGACATTACTAAATTAAGAAAAGCAGGTTATAATAAACCTTTGTGGAAACTAGAAGATGCAGTAAAAAATTATGTAACTTATTTGGAGAAATATTATAATTATTTCTATGAATAATTTTTCCATATGGAATTTTATAAAATCTTTTTTTCAAAAAAGATCAAAAAATATTTCACAGATAGAAAAAGAAATAAAAGAAGTATTAGAAGATTTCAAAGATGAAAGAGTTTTAAGCGAATTTGAAGAAAAATTAATCTTAGCAATTTTTGATTTAAAAGACTTAAAGGTCAGGGAACTTACTATTCCAAGAAATATATTAGTTGGCTTAGATATTTCTTTAACTTGGGAAGAGGTCAAAAAAACTGTAAGAAATAATACTTATTATTTTTATCCTGTCTATAAGGAAAATTTGGATAATTTTTTAGGTTATATAACATTAAAGAATCTTGTAAAAGGCTTTAATGAAAATATATTTAATTGGACTCATTTTATAAAACCCCCTATAGTAATTCCTGAAAATATTTCTGTAGTATTTGCTATGGAAAAAATGGTAGAAAAAAAATCAGAAATAGCTTTTGTAATAGATGAGCTATCAGAATTAACAGGTATTTTACGACTAAAGGATATTTTAAAGGAGTTATTAAAAACTGAAATAAGATGTCCCTATCCGGACCAAGATGGTTGGATTTTAATCCCTGGAACCTATAGAATAAGAGATCTTGAAGGGTGTTTAAAAATTGATCTCCCAAAGGGAGATTTTGAAACCATTTCAGGTCTTATAATAAACCATATTAAAAGAATCCCTAAGACCGGGGAAAAAATTAAACTTCCCTCTTTAGAAATTGAAATTATAAAGGCTGATGAAAAAAGAATAGATATCATAAAAATTCGTCCTTTAAATCTTAATAAAAGTGAAAAATCCTATTAATTGGCTTGCAGTCCTCTTCTCAGCTTTTCTTTTGACTTTATCCTTTCCTAAATGGAATTTTTGGATTTTTGGCTTTTTTGCTTTTGTTCCTATTATGTTTGTTTTTATTAACATTAAAGAAAAAAAAGATGTAATTATTTTTTCTATAATTTTTGGAACAACACATTTTTCAACTCTTCTTTATTGGCTTATTTATACTCTTGTTAAATATGGAAACATTTCATTAACATTAGCCTCTTTTCTCTTATTTCTTTTGTCTTTTTATTTAGCTTTATATTATGCACTTTTTTTTTATTTAAATTTTATATTTGAAATTTTTAAAAATCCTTCTTTTTTAAAGGGCTTCTTTTTTGCTTTTAATCTTACTGGAATTGAATATCTGAGAAGTAAATTATTAACTGGTTTTCCATGGGGTCAAATCGGATATCTTTTAAGCAATTTTTCTTTCTTTTTACAATCTGCTGACTTCTGGGGGATATGGGGATTATCTTTTACTTTAGCATTGATTAATTATTATTTATTTTTTATTATTTACTATTTTTTCCTCGCTTATAAACCTGCCAAATCTTATAATTTTTTGCTTTCTAATCTGCTTTTTATTATCTTCTTCATCTTGCTTTTAAGTTACGGAATTTATAAAGAAATTTGGTGGGGAAACCTTTTACTAAAGGAAAAAGAAAATATAAAAGTTTCTCTCTTACAAGGAAATATTCCTCAAGAAATGAAAGAATTAAGTGAAATTGAATATTCTTTTAAAATATACCAAAATATGACCTTCCTAGCCTTAAAAGAAAAACCAGATATTATTTTTTTTCCAGAAACTTCTTTTCCGTTTTTTTTTCCTTATGATAAGAAATCTGTTATTGAATTTTTAAATTTATTGGAAAACCTTCAAAAATATTCAAAAAATCTTAACTATTTACCTATTTTAGTTTTTGGTACCTTTAGACTGAGTTATATTAAAGGAAAGCCTCAAGTTTATAATAGTTTAATTGTATGGGATGGTAAAGATTTTGTAGATTTTTATGACAAAGAAAAACTTGTTCCTTTTGGAGAATATGTACCTTTAGAAAAATATCTTTCTTTTTTAAAAAGAATTACTGTGGGGCTTGGAATTTTAAAATCTGGTATTTCAAAAAATCTGGTTATTCCTTTTAAAGACAAAAACATAGTAATTACTCCTCTTATCTGTTTTGAAAGCGCTTTTTCTGAAATACTTCAAAAGAGATTAAAACAAAATTCTCAACTGATAATAATTGCTACCAATGATGCCTGGTTTGGAAAAACATCTGCTCCTTATCAACATTTTCAAATGGCAAAAGTAAGAGCTGTAGAAGCAAGAAAATATACTATTCAAATTGCTAATACAGGTATCACAGGTATCATTGATCCAAAAGGAAAAATTGTTAAGGCATCAAAATTAGAAACAAGAGAAATTATTTCTGACTATATAATACCACTTTATCAACCTACTTTATTTATAAAATATGGAAATTATTTAGGTATACTGGGATCAGGGTCAATAATAATCCAGTTTCTCTTTTTATTAATTAGAAATTATTTTATTCCATTTTTTCTTCGTAAATCTTTTCCCAGGAATGAAATCCTTGTGGATTAAGTTTCAAAAAATTCATAAGTCTTTTTACAAATTGATTTATAAGTTCTTCTAAAGTTTTAGGTTTATGATAAAATCCTGGCATAGCAGGAAATATAACTGCTCCTGCTTGAGTACAAATTCTCATATTTTTTATATGAATTAGGTTTAAAGGTGTTTCTCTTATTACAAGAACCAAGAGTTTTCTCTCCTTTAGCATTACATCAGCAGCTCTTTGTAATAGGTTTTTTGCACTACCAGAAGCAATAGCAGATAGTGTTCCCATACTACAGGGAATAATTACCATTTCTGAGTAAAAAGATGAACCACTTGCAGGAGGAGCTAAAATATCATCTTCTCTATAAAGATTCTCGGTAAAATTTAAAATTTCATCCACAGATTTATCTAATTCATAATTCCAAACTGTTTCTCCAGCTTTTGTGATAATAACTTCTACAGGAATTTGTAATTTTTTTAATTCTCTTAAAAAAGTATAAGCATATATAACCCCACTTGCTCCGGTAATTCCTACTAAGATTTTTCTTTCCATTTTTTGGCAGTCTCTCTGGCAAGTCTATCTACTTTCTTATTATATAAATCTTTACTGTGAGCTAAAACTTTTTCCCATGTTATTTGATGAAAATTATTTAGTTTTTCTAAAATATCCCATAATTCTTTATTTTTTATAGGTTTTCCTTCATAAGTTTTAAATCCCCTGTTTTTCCAAATTTTTAACCACTGAGTAATTCCCTTTAAAACATATTCTGAATCTGTATAAATTTTTATTTTTTTTGGTTCCTTAAAATAAGAAAGAGCCGAAATTACTGCTTTAAGTTCCATTTGATTATTTGTGGTAAACGGCTCTCCTCCTGTTAAGATTTTTTCTTCCTTTCCCATTTTTATTAAAACTGCCCATCCCCCCGGTCCAGGATTCCCTAAACAAGAACCATCTACATAAATTTCTACCTCTTCATAATTATTAATTTTTTTAATTTCTTTCATTAAATAATTTTTTAATAAAGTAGATAAATTCTATTACTAAGAGCAAAACCAGTTAATTCCTTTTTAATGTTCTTTTCTTTTATTTTTGCTTGAATTAAAACCCAATGAGAGGTTCCAAACCCTTCTGGAAAAATTAAAAATTTTAAAGCATTTATGTCTCTTAGATTTGGTCTAGAAATCTCATATAATACCTCATGAATACCCAAAGAAACTAAAAAAGCTCCCTGTTGAGTAAACCCAAGATTTAAAAATTCGTATTTATCTCCTAATTCTCTTAGTAATGTAAAATCCACATGAGAAGTAATATCAATTTCTCCGGGTTTGAAATATGGATTATCAATAGCTTTATGTTTGTAATAACACATAAGAGTACCTCTATTTCTTTCAGGAGAATAATAATCTGCTCTAGGGTATCCGTAATCAATAGTAATTATAAATCCCTCTTTCATTTTTTTAGAAAGTACTTGATAAAATTCATCAATTTTTGTACATACCTCGGTTCTATATCCTTCTTTCCATGAAAACCAATAAGGTTCTAATCTCTTTAAAATACCTTCATCCTCTATCTTTCTCGGTATTTCTATAAATTTTTTTTCTTTTATTTCTATCCATATTTCTTTTATTTCACCATTGATTTTTTGGATAACTTTAACTGGGAATGAATCAAAAAGTTCATTTGAAATAAATACTCCTCTAAATTCTGGAAGTTCTTCTATATTATTTATCCATTTAATTTTATTTTTAAAAGGATATAAAGTATTTTCTTGAATTGATCTTATCTTCGGAAAGGGTTCTATTATATAATAATCAGAATTATATTTTTTTCTTTCCAAATATTCCAAAATATCCAGAGCTAAAAAGCCTTGCCCTGCTCCTGCTTCTACAATTGTAAAATTCTTTGGTTTATTTAATAAATGATACATTTCCATTATTTGTTTACCTAAAGTCGCTCCAAATACCCTATGAACACAAGGAGAAGTTATATAGTCTCCTCTTTTACTAGGAAGTTTAGCTCTAGCATAATACCCATAATCTATATGATAAAGACAAAGTTCCATATATTTTTCAAAAGATAAAGGAGATTCTTTAGCCAAAATTTCCCATAACATTTTAAATTTTAAATTTCTCAAGAGCTTCTTTTAATTCTAGTCCTGATTTAGAAATATCTTCCGCAGCTTGTATATTTTGCGTAACACTTTCAGAAATTTCTTTTATTGCTTGTGCAATACCTCCTATGTCTTTAGCTATATGTTCTGAAACCGCAGACATTTCTTCAGTAGCACTGGCTATATTTTGTATCATCTCTTGAAGATTTTCCACTTTATTTGCTATTTCATTAAGCATCTGGGCTGCTTCCTCAGAAAGTTTAACCCCTAACTCTACTCTTTTATTTATATCTTCAACAGCTTTTTTGGTCTCATTTACCGCATTTTGAGCTTCTTTTATTATATTTCCTATTTCTTCAGTAGATTTATTTGTTCTTTCTGCAAGTTTTCTAATTTCTCCTGCAACAACGGCAAAACTTTTACCATGTTCTCCTGCACGTGCTGCTTCAATAGTAGCATTTAAAGCAAGAAGATTAGTTTGTTCTGCAATGTCTTTTATAAAAATTATTACATTTTCTATTAATTTAAATCTTTCTTCTAAGATATTCATCACATTTTGAAGTTTTTCTCCTTCCTTTTCTATAATTTTTATTTCTGAAGCTGTCTTTAAGGTTATATTTTCACCATCTCTTGCTCTATCTGCAGCTACTTTACTGGTCTCCAAAATATTATTAGTATTTTTAGCTATATCTACAACTGTAATACTCATTTCTTCTGCAGAAGAAGCTATTTGAGCACTTCGTTCTTCTTGAAATCTCAATCTTTCTGTTATTTGCTTGGTAATAACCGAAAGCTCTTCTGAAGAAGAAGCAAGAGCCTCTGAAACAGCTCTTACTTCTGAAAAGAATTTTTTTATATTCTCTAACGTTTCATTTAAAAGATTAACCAGTATTCCTAGTTCATCTTCCCTTTTTATATATAATTTAGCTGAAAAATCTCCCTTTTTTAAACTTTCAACTACATTTTTAAAATTTTCATTAAGTCCATTTATACCTCCTACAATATTTTTTATAAATATCCAGGAGAGAATAGCAATTACAGAAACAATTAATAAAATAATAGCTATTTCTTTAATAAAATGTTCTAACATAGTTGAATTAATATCATCTATATAGATACCTGTTCCTATAACCCATCCCCAAGGTTCAAAAAGTTTTACATAAGAAAGTTTAGGATAAACCTCTTCTGTTACTTTACCTCCAGGTAAAGGTTTAGGCCATACATATTCAACATATCCTTCTTTTGATTTTTTAACTACTTCTACCATTGCTTGGAAAAGATTTTTTTTACCATCAGTTTTTATGGTTTCTCCACTGATTCCAAATTTCATTTTTTTGGCACAATTAAATTTGGGATCATCAAGAATTTTACCATTAAGGCCAGGATTTGTTGGATGCATTATCATTTTTGGGAAAGGATAGGAAGTATCATTTATCCAAAAATAATTATTTTCTGCATATCTTAAATTTTTTATCTGGGCAAGCGCATTTTCCTTAGCCTCTTCCTCAGAAATTAATCCCTCCCTATAAAGATTGTAATAATTCTCAATTATACTGTAAGCTGTTTGTATTTGTTGTTTTATTTGAGTCTTTTTTTCTTCAAAAATGGAATGTCTCAAAAAGAAAAGACTTAATAGTGTAACAAAAATAAAACCCAATAAAGTAATCAAAATATTTAATAATAATCTCTTTTTTATAGTAAATCCCTTCATAATCCCCCCTATTGATATTTTTGATGGTCCTTTATTTCTTAATTAGACCAAATTCTATTATAATAGAGTTTTGGGAATTCCCTATTTGATATATAAATGCCAATCGAGGTATCTTACTAGGTATTTCTATTCTATGATTTTCTCCAGTAACAATAGAAGGAGTAGATCCTTGTAAACTGATTCCAGCTTTTTCAAATTCTCTTCTAAATACTCCGCATATTTGATTAGTAAGTTCTCCACTTGCATCAATAACATCTTTATTAATCTCATTAGCATCTTCATTAAGAACTTCTTTCATAAAATCAAAAATTATTTCTTTGTCATAACTTACTATAAAAACTCCTTCCAATTTTTCAGAGGCTAATCCTATTATTACTGAAATGTCTTTTAATCCCTTATCTTCTTTTTTAACTTTAGCATCTTTTAATATGGGGTCTTTTTTTAAATATGTTCCTATTACCTCTTTAACTGCTTTTTCAATGGAATCTGAAACACTACGAGCTTGCATTTTTTTCCTCCTCCATTGAATATTTTAAAATTCAATTATTTTTTCTACATCCAGAATAAGTAATAACTTATCTGGCAATTGATATAATTCTTTTATATATTCCTTATTTAATCCTTCTATATTTTCAGGAGGTTTTTCTAGTCTTGATAATGGAATTTCAAGAATTTCTCCTATTTCTTCTATTGCAAAAGATATAGGAACTTCCCCTTCTTTTTTTATTATTAATCCCAATTTAGGAACAATTTCTTTATCAAGCCCTATTTTTTTGGCAAGATTTATTACAGTAACTATTTGACCTCTCAAGTTTATTATTCCTAATATATAATCCTCAGAAAGAGGAACAGGAGTTACATTAATATCTTTATTAATCTCCATCACCTTTTCTGCAGGAATCCCAAAAAGAAAATCCCCTAAATAAAAAGTTACTACAGTTGAACTCTTCGAAATAGATAATTTTTTTTCTTCTTTTTTTTCAAGAAACCCTTCTTCTCTCTTTACTAATTCCATCATTAGCCTCCAAGATTTTCTATTTGAGTAATAAGTTTTTCTCTATCTAACTTCACTTCATATCCATTTGCGCCCAATTCTAAAACTTTTTTTCTTGTCTCTTCCTCTGCTAAAGGAGTAATTGCTATAATAGGAATTTTTTCATAATCAGGAGTTGATTTAACGATCTTTATAAATTCAAATCCATCCATTTCCGGCATTTGAAGATCTGTAATTATAAGATCAAAGTATTTATTAATAGCCAGTTTTTCTAGAGCTTCTTTTCCATTTTGGACAGTTTCAACCTCATATCCTTCAGTTTGAAGATAATTCTTAATCATATTTCTAAAAAAGGTAGAATCCTCTATCAGCAATATCTTCTTTTTCTTTATCTCTTCCTTCTTTTTTATACCAAACCATTCAGGATCATACATTTCTATTATTTTATAAATATCTATAAAAAGAACAGTTTTTCCTTCTATTATTTTATGTCCTAATATCCCGGGATAATTGTAAATTCCCTCTTCTACATTTAAAGTTATCTCTATAGTATCCACAATTTGAGAACAAAGTATACCGCAGGTTTTATCTTTTTCTGTAAAAAATAAAATTATATATTCCTCTTGAGGTGGAATTTTTTCTATAGGTAAATAATTTTCTAATCTTATAATAGGCACTACTTCATTCTTATAAACAATTACTTCTTTCCCTCCTGAAATTTGAATTTTATTAGCTTTTACCTTATCAAGTCTGGAAATTAAAGCTATGGGAAGAGCCATTCTTTCCTTACCTATATCAAAAAGTAAAATAAAGTAACTTTCTTCAGTAGAAATTTTTACCTTTGTAGCAGCTTCATATTTTTTTTCTACTTCTTCAACACTTATACCCACAAATTGAGAAAGTCCAACTACATCAAGAATAAGCGCAAGCTTTCCGTCTCCCATAATTGTTGCACCTGAATAAATAGGAATATTTTTAAACCATTTCCCAAGAGGTTTTACTACAATTTCTTCTGAAGCAAAAATTTTATCAACTAAGAGCCCCACAAATTTTTCTCCTGTAGTTAGAATTACCAAATTTTTTTGATTTTCCTTTTTTCCATTAGTTTTTAATATTTCAGAGAGTCTTAATACAGGAATTACTTCTCCTCTCAATCTATAAAATTCAGTATTTCCTATTTTAAGAAGTTCTCTTTCAGGTTGAATAATTATCAATTCTTTAAGATTTATTTGGGGAATAGCATACCTATACTCTCCTGAAGTCACTATAAGAGCTGGAATAATTGCCAGTGTAAGAGGAATTTTTATCTTAATTGTAGTACCCTTTCCATAAATAGTGTTGAGTTCTATAGAACCACCTAGTTTTTCTATATTAGCCTTAACCACATCCATTCCTACACCGCGTCCAGAAATTTGAGTCACATTTTCTGCAGTAGAAAAACCTGGCTTAAAAATTAAAGATAATAATTCTTTTTCAGAAGAAGAAATTGCTTCTTCATAACTTAAAAGACCTTTTTCTATTGCCTTCTGTCTTATTTTTTCAACATCTATTCCTTTACCATCATCTTCTACTTCTATTACCACTTGTCCTCCTTCTTGATAAGCCCTTAGAATAAGAGTCCCCTCTTGAGGTTTACCTATTTGAACTCTTACTTCAGGGGGTTCAATTCCATGATCTATAGCATTTCTGACTAAATGAGTAAGGGGATCTTTAATAGCTTCTATTATCGATCTGTCAAGTTCAGTCTCAGTTCCTTCAAGATGAAGATTAACTTTTTTACCAAGAGACTTAGCAAGATCTCTTACAATTCTCGGAAATTTATTAAACACTGTTCCAATAGGTTGCATCCTGGTTTTCATTATGGTTTCTTGTATTTCTGTAGTTATCATAGATAAAGCTTGCACACTTCTTGATAAATCTTCATCAATAATCCTTTGAGCAAGTTGAACCACTCTATTTCTTGCAAGAACTAATTCCCCTGCAAGATTCATTAACTGATCAAGTAATTTCACATCTACTTTTACATGAGTTTCTATAAGTTCTATTGAAGTTTCTTTTATTTCTTTTTCTTCTGTTTTCTCTATTACCAGCAATTTTTCTTGTTCAGATTCTTCTTCTATTTTCTCCTCTATCTCTTCCTTTATTTCTTCAAACCTTTTTTCCCCTGAAACTTCTTTAACTTTTTTATTAAGAACCTCGTTAAAATTGGAAAGTTCTACCAAAAAATCCAAAATTTTATCTTCTATTGGTTCTGTTTTATTTTCTTCTATGAATTTAATAATATATTTAATATAATCTACTGCTTTTAACAAAATGTCTATCACATCTTCTTCAGGTTCTATTAAACCGTCTCTTAGTTTAGAAAGAATATCCTCAGAAAAATGAGCTATACTTTCCATGGTTTTAAAACCAAAAAAACCGGAAGCTCCTTTTAAGGAATGCATAGTTCTAAAAAGAGATTTCAATACCTCTACATTTTTTCTATTTTTTTCAAGTTCCACAAATCCCTCTTCAAGATTATTTATTCCTTCTTTTGCCTCTACTAAAAAATCTTGTAAAATATCTTCATCAAAATTCACTCTCCATCACCTCCTTAACAGCCAATTCATAGTAAGAGATTTTTTTGAAAAAGTGTAGCTTTTTTATTTTCTACTATTAATTGGGTTTTTTCTCCTATTATTAAAGTTAAATTATCTTTAATATGTCCTACCTTAAAATCATATCCTATAGGAATTTTTTCTGGTAAAAAAGGAGACAATGATTTTAAAAACTTTGTAGGATCTTCTTTACCAAGATCTCCTACAATTATACCCTTTATTTTATCTAATCCTAAGGAAAAAATTATCTGTAAAAAGGCTCTTTCAAGTTTATATGTTTTTTCTTTTGTATCTTCTATAAATAAGATATAAAATTCTTCAGAAGGAAAATAGGGAGTCCCACATAAGCTTGCAAGAGTAACTAAGTTTCCTCCTAAAAGAATACCCTCTGCTTTTCCTTCTTGATATGCTTTTCCTTTAAGAGATATGTCTTCTTTCCCTAGAATAACTTGCCATAGATTATCTAAAGCGCTTTTACTTAAAAAAGGCAGGTTTACAATCATAGGTGCATGAATTCCTTTTTTTTTGAATTTTTTATAAAAATAAATATGCAAGACTGTAATGTCACTAAAACCTATTAAATAAGGAAAAATTTTATTTTTTTTATTTTCTAGAAAAAAATCTTCTAAATAAGGTATTAATTTAATCGACCCAAATCCACCTCTTACTGCCCAGATAAAATCATATTCTTTTTGGGTAATAAGCTCATATAGTAAAAAAGCTTTCATGGAGGGTGAAGAATCAGAAAAATCAACAAAGGATTTAAAAGGGATTTTATGTTTTTTTAATACATTAATACCTCTTTTGTAAGCTTGAAAAGAAGGATTGCTTGCTGGTGAAAATAATGCAATTTTTATCTCTTTTTCCATAAATAATAAAGTCCTTCCAGAGTTAAATAAGGTTCAATTTTTTTAATTTTTTTAGAATAAGGTACTACAAATTGAGCTAATCCTCCTGTAGCTAAAACTTCAGGAGAAGTACCCATTTCTATTGAAAGTTTATCTATTAAAGTGTCAGTCAACCCTGCAAATCCATAAAGTAATCCGCTTTTTAAAGCAGAAATAGTATCTTTTCCTATTGCTCTCTCAGGAGCTTCACTTAAATCTATTTTCGGAAGTTTAGCTGTTTTCTTAAATAAAGCTTCCATAGAAATAAGAACCCCCGGAGCAATAGCTCCTCCTAAATACACTCCTTTCTCAGAAACACAATCAAAAGTAATAGCTGTACCAAAATCTACTATAATTAAAGCACTTTTATATTTTTCCCAACCAGCTAAAGCATTAACAAGTCTGTCTGCTCCTATCTCAGAAGGATATAATAAATCTATATCAATTTTAACAGTTTTATAATCTGCTATTATCACTTCTCTTGCAAGAAGTTTTTTGCCCATTTCAACCCACCAATAAAGTACTGGAGGGACAACACAAGCTATACATATTCCCTTTATATCTTTTAACCCAATTTTATAAATATCTAAATAACTTTTTATTTTTACTAAAACTTCATGAGAAGAAATAGGAACCTCTGTTTTAAAACTAAAAACTGTTGTTAAATTACCCTTTTCTTCAAAAATTCCACATACTGTAGAAGTATTACCTATATCTACAGTAAGAATCATCTTACACTCCAATCAAGCAAAATTTTGGATTAACCAACTTACCCAGTTTTCACTTTCTTTTCTTTGGACAATTTTTTTATTATTACTTTCCAGTTTTCTCAAAAGTTCTTCTTCCATTTCACATAAAAAACCCGAAATTAAATAATATTTATTACTCCAAAATGATGGAAACTCAAATAATTCTTCTAAAAGTCCTTTATAAAGATTGGCTAACACAAGATCTGCCTTGATTGGTAAAAGCTTTTTTATATCTCCTTCTATAACCTTTCCAGAGAGATTATTTAAAGCTAAATTATTTTTCGTTACCTCTACACATAAAGGATTAATATCTACAGCTATAACATTTGCCCCGAGTTTTGCCCAAAAAAGACTCAATATACCTGTCCCACATCCTATATCGAGAACTTTTTTAGGAACTCCAAAATTTTGATAAAATTCCCAGCTCAATTCAAGGATCATGGAAGTAGTTGGATGAGTGCCTTCTCCAAAAACTACACTCGGATCAAAAATAAGATCCCATTTACCTTTATACCAAATAGGAGCTATAGTAAAAGGACCTATTTTAAAAGGCTTGGGAATTCTTTTTTCATTCCAATGTTCATAAGGAACCACATCTTTAACCTCCAGATAAAGCTGATATTTTTTAATTAATTCTTCAATAAGTTCGTCTTTAGGTTTATGAAAAAAAAGAATATTTATACCTTCTTCTTCCCAAACTCCGATCAAATCTTCATCTTTAAGTTTTCTTAATTCTGGATGAGAATTTTTAAAAGTATAGATATATATAACATCATAATTTTTATATTTACCTTTTAACATTTTGAGATATTTTAATAAAGTTTTTAAAATTTCTCAAGAAAAATCTCTATCAAAGTTTTGAATAAGTCTTCGGTATAAAGAGCAAGAAAAATACATGTAGAATTAAAAATTATCCAAAATATTAAAAG
>CAYPPW010000029.1:8882-19135 GCA_964412755.1 uncultured Thermodesulfatator sp. | reverse complement strand
GATTAAAATTTATATTTCTTAAATTTTTGCATAATTTTATTTAATTTTTAAAATTTTCTTTTCTTTTTTTACTTGACTTTTAAAAAGTTTTATGCTATTTTAGGTTAAAAATTTACATTTTTTAAAAAAATTTACTTTTTTTAGGATGAATAATATTTTAAGATATCTTTTTTTATTTTTTTTATTTTATTTTTTTATAAATTCTTCTTTAAGTAAAGCTGAGATTACATCTAATTTTGAAAATATTGAAGCAATTTCTGCTGTTGTTTTAGATGGAAGCACAGGCAAAATACTTTTTGCTAAAAATCCTCATTTAAAGATACCTCCTGCAAGTACAGTAAAATTAGTAACTGCAATGGTGGTTTTAGATCGTTTACCTTTATCTAAAATGATTGTAATTTCTAAAAATGCTTCACAAACACCTAGTGTATCTCCTGAATTATATGAGGGAGAAATTTATACTGTAAGAGATTTGCTTTATCTTATGCTTATGAAATCTTCTAATCAAGCAGCAGTAGCTTTAGCTGAGGCTGTTGCAGGATCAGAAGAAAATTTCTCTGTTTTAATGAATAAAAAAATTTATAGTTTAGGTCTTAGAAACTCTCATTTTGTCACTTCTTCTGGACTCCCTGCTTCTAATCAATATACTACTTCCTATGAATTAGCTATTATTTTTTATGAAGCTTTAAAATATCCCCTTATCAAAGAAATTATAAATACTCCTATTAAAACTATTATTTCTGAAAATGGAAGAGTATTAATTATTGAAAATACCAATAAACTTTTAGATGATCCTGAATTAGGTAATCACATTCTTGGAGGAAAAACTGGTTTTACAAGAGCTTCAAAGCACTGTTTGGTAAATGGAGTATTCCTTCAAAATAAATTATTAATTATTTCTATTTTGGGATCTCCTTCAAGACAGAGTTTATGGAAAGATGCCAAAAATTTAATTGATTTTGCTAAATTAGTAATAAATAATAAAATTACTCCTATTTATATGACTACAGTAACTAGTACCAACATTTTAGTGAGTAAAAAACTTTCTTCTAAGAATTGCAGTAAAAGATATGTTAAAAAATATCATAAAAAATTCTATGTTTCTAAAAAAAATCATAAAAGGATTGTAAAAAAGTCTAAAAAATTCCCATTAGCTAAAACTAATAAAATTCGTTCCAAATCTTAATAGCAGAGGTGATTCAAAAATGCATATTGCAGTAATTGGTACAGGTTATGTAGGAATTGTATCCGGAGCCTGTTTAGCTGATTTTGGAATGAAAGTTATTTGTGTAGATAAAGATAAAGAAAAAATAGAGATGTTAAAAAAGGGGATTATACCTTTTTATGAACCAGGATTAGAAGAACTGGTTAGAAAAAATATTAAAGCTGAAAGACTTTATTTTACTACTGATCTGGAAGAAGCAGTTAAAAATTCATTAGTAATTTTTATATGTGTAGGAACTCCTTCTAATCCAGATGGCTCTGCAGATTTATCCCAAATAAAAGATGTAGCTCTTTCTTTAGCCGAAGTTATTGATGAATACAAAGTAATTGTAACCAAAAGCACAGTCCCGGTAGGAACAAATAGATGGATTAAGTCTCTTATTGATGCTAATAAAAAAGTGGATGTAGCAATAGATATAATTTCTAATCCCGAATTTCTTAGAGAAGGAGCTGCTATAGAAGATTTTATGCATCCAGATAGGGTAATTATAGGAGGAGAAAGTGCTTATGCTATAGCTATTATTAAAGACATCTATCGTCCTCTTTATTTAGCAGAGACTCCCTTTATTATAACTGATCTTGAAACAGCAGAACTTATAAAATATGCTTCAAATGCCTTTTTAGCTACTAAAATTACATTTATTAATGAAATAGCAAATTTTTGTGAAAAAGTAGGTGCAGATGTTACAGTGGTTGCTAAAGGCATGGGCCTTGATGTAAGAATTGGAGCTAAATTTTTAAATCCAGGCCCTGGATTTGGAGGTTCTTGTTTCCCAAAAGATGTAAAAGCTCTTGTTTATCACGGAAGATTAGTAAGTTCTCCTTTTAAGATCTTAGAAGCTGTGCTTGAAGCAAATGAAAAACAAAAACTTAAAGTAGTAGAAAAAATAGAAACCCTCTTAGAAGATGTAAAAGGAAAAACCATTTCTATCTTAGGACTTTCTTTCAAACCTAATACAAGTGATGTAAGAGAAAGTCCTGCTTTGGTGGTGATTCCTGCATTGTTAAAAAAGGGAGCAAAAGTTAAAGTTTATGATCCAGTAGCTATGGAAGAATTCAAAAAAACTATCACAAACTTAGAAATTGAATATTCTTCTACTCCTTTAGAATGCGCTAAAGATTCAAATTGTCTTGTAATTCTTACAGAATGGAATGAATTTCGTTTTCTTGATCTTTCTCAAATTAAAAAGGTTATGAAAACTCCAATCCTTATTGATATGAGAAATATTTATGATCCTTCTATAGCAAAAAAACTTGGTTTTAGTTATTCTGGAATAGGAAGATCTTAAAATTCCTGTAAAAAGGGATTATTTATTTTTTCTTCCCCAATGGTTGAAATTGGCTTTGGTCCATAATCATGTCCTGGATAAATTTTAGTTTCATCAGGAAGAACTAAAAGCTTTTTTTGAATGGATTCCATCATCTGAAAATAATTACCTCCAGTTATATCAGCTCTTCCAACTGCTTCCACAAAAAGAGTATCTCCGGTAAAAAGAATTTTATGTTCTTCATTATAAAAACAGCTTGACCCTGGAGAATGTCCAGGAGTATGAATTACTTTTAAATATTCCTCTCCAAATTTTATTATTTCATCCTCTTCAAAAACTTTATCAGCTTTAGGATTTTCTGAAAATCCCCAGGATTTAAACATAGAAAAGTTCTGAGGATCCTTAAAAAATTCTTCATCTAATTTATGAACAAAATAGGGCACCCTTAATTCTTCTCTTAAAAAATCTACACCAGCTACATGATCTGCATGAGCATGGGTAGCTAAAATTGCTACTATTTTCAAATCAAGTTCTCTCACTTTAGATAAAATTCTAAAGTCTTTATCTCCCGGATCTATTATAACCCCTTCTTTACTAACTGGAGAATAAACTATATAACAACATACTTCAAAAGGACCAACTATTAATCTTTCAATTTTCATAATTAACTCCTTTTATTCTTAAAAACTCTTTAATTATTATTTCTGTAATTTCTTTAATACTTTTTTTATCTGTATCTATTTTTAATTGAGAAAATTTTTCATACAGAGGATTTCTTTCTTTTAAAACTGTTTCTATTTCCTCTTCTAAATTAGTATTTTTTAAAGGGGGTCTTTGGAAATCTGTTTTTTTATCCTCTTTTATTCTTTTTAAAATAATTTCAGGAGAAGAATATAACCACACAACCAAACTTTTATCTGAAAGGTTTTTCATCTCTTCCTGATGAATCACACTACCTCCTCCAAGAGCAATAATTACATTTTTAAGGTTTTTAAAGTTTTTCATCTCTTTTTTTTCAATCTCTCTAAAATAATCCCATCCCTTTTCTTTTACTATTTCTTTTATGGATTTACCTTCCCTTTTTTGAATCTTTTCATCAAGATCGATAAAATTCCAATTTAATTTTTTTGCAAGCTCTTTACCAATTGTAGTTTTCCCTGTACATCTAAATCCTATTAAGATTATTTTATTCATAGAGTTTTTCCAAATATTCCCAAAAATCAGGAAAAGACTTAGAAACACAGTCAGGATTTTCAATTTCTAACCCTATTTTTAATCCCAAAATAGCAAAGGACATAGCAATTCTGTGATCATCGTAAGTATGAATAATAGCTGGGGTAAGTGAAGAGGTACCTTGAATTATAATCCCATCAGGGAGTTCTTCTATCTTTACTCCGACTTTTCTTATTTCTTGAGCCATGGCTTTTATTCTATCAGTTTCTTTATATCTTAAATGAGGAGCTCCTTTTAATACAGTTTGTCCCTCAGCCACAGCTCCTAATATACACATAGTAGGGAATAAATCGGGATTATTTCTTAAATCAAATTCTCCACCCTTTGGACGACCTTTACAACTTACCTTTATTCCTAAAGGTTTTAAAGTATCAATTTTTGCTCCCATTTTGGTTATATATTCTAAAAACCTCACATCTCCTTGTTTTGAAAAGGGGTTATAATTTTTGATTATCACTTCTCCCTTCCCAATAACTAAAGGAATAGCTAAAAAATAAGAAGCATTAGAGGCATCTGCTTCAACTTCATAAGTTTTGGGTTGATAAGTTCCTTTATATACTTTAAATAAATTATCAAAATGTTCTACCTTTACCTCAAAAAATTTCATTACTTCTATTGTAAGATCTATATAGTTTTTAGAGAATAATTCTCCTTCAATCTCCATTTCCAATCCTTGGGGTAAGTAAGGTCCTATTAGTAAAAGAGCAGAAATAAATTGACTGCTTATATTTCCTGGAAGAACAATCTTTTTAGAAATAAGTTTACCTTCTTTTATTTTAAGTGGCAGAAAACCTTCCTTTTCAAGACAATCTATGTTAGCAGAAAGTTTTCTTAATGCTTCAATTAATGGTTGCATCGGTCTTTCGTGAAGTCTTGGTTTTCCATAAATTTCTATATAGGAACCTTCCCCAAGGCAAGACAAAGCTAAAAAAAATCTTGTTCCTGTACCATTATTCCCTAAATAAACCTTTTGACCCAAAAGCTGAGGAGGATATTTTCCTTTTATTTCCCAAAAATTTTTATCTTCCTTAAACATAACTCCTATACTTTCCAAGGCTGATTTTAACAAAAGCGTATCTTCACTTATTAAAGGGTTAATTATCCGGGAAGTCCCAGTAGAAAGGCTACTACATATTAAAGCTCTTTGAGTCAAACTTTTAGAGGATGGAAGTATTAATTCAATTTTTTGAAAAATTCTTAAAGGTTTTATTTTTTTTATATTCATACAAAAATTTCTTTTTCCAATTTTTTAATTTCTTCATAAATAACCCTTTCCATTATTTCTATAGGAGGCGAAATACCAGTCCATATTTTAAATTGTTCAATTCCTTGATAGAGTAAAATTTGTAATCCATCAATGATTTGGGCATATTTTTCTGCTGAAGTTAAAAACTTAGTTTTTAAGGGAAAATATACTATATCCATAGCAATTTTAAATCTCGAAATTACTTCTTCTTGAACCGGACTTTCCCATGATTTTAACCCTACACTTGTTCCCTGAATTATTATATCTCCATAAGCATTTTTTAATTCTTGCCAGGGTTTAGCTAAAATATTAAATTTTGCTTCTAAAATTTTGGCTTTTTCAAAAGTTCGATTGTAAACTTCAATTTCCTTTACTTCTTTTTTAAGGAGAGCATATATTATTGCTTTAGAGGCTCCCCCTGCTCCTATCAGTACCACCTTTTTGTTTTTCAAATCTATGTTTTTTACCTCAAATGCCTTAATTACTCCTATCCAGTCTGTATTATATCCTATTAAAATTCCTTCCTTATTTACTACTGTATTTACCGCTCCTATTTCTTGAGCTACAGAATCTATTTCATCTAAATATTCTATAATAGTTTCTTTATGTGGAATAGTTACAGAGAGTCCTTTTATATTTAAAGCCTTTATTCCTTCTACAGCTCTTGCCAGATCATGAGGTTTTACTCTAAAAGCTCCATATACTGCCTTAATCCCTAATTCTTTAAAAGCTACATTGTGCATTACAGGAGAAAGAGAATGACTTACAGGATCTCCGATTATTCCATATACTTCATACATTGGTTTTTAAAATTAAGATTTATCCAATTATGTTTTTAAAAATTTTATAAATTTTTTGAGCTGAATATATATCAAATTGCCCAGGAGCTAATGCTTTTTCTTTAGATAATACCACATAAGTAAAAGGTGCACCACAAAATAAAGACAAAATCCTGCTAAATTTAAATTTTTCACCCATTCCAAAACTAATCAATTCTATTCCTTTTGTCTTTGCCAAAAAAATAAGACTCAAAAGACGAAAAGAATCTTCTAATTTTTCACACATACACACTATTTTTGCTTTTTTTACACCCCTTTCTTTCATCTTTCCTATAAACTTTTTCAAAAACTGATTTGAAGGGGTCTTTTTAAAATTATGATAGGATACTAAAATGCGATTGAAATTATCTCCTTTAAATTGAAAATAAAACTTTTTAAAAAGATCCCATTCAACATCTACTAAATAAAATTTTTGATCTAATGCCCATAGTATCCAGTTTAGTCTAACTTTATCAGAAACTTTTCTAAACCCACCTTCTTTATAACTTCTAAATGTAAAAATAAATTTAAAAGGAAGTTTTAGAATATTTTCTAATTCCTTAGAATTTATCTCATTTAAATAATCTGCTCTTAATTCAAAAAGCTCAGCATAACGAGAGGCTTTTTTTATTTTTTCATAAAGGTCTTTATAGGTGGTTTCAGCTAAGCTGATACAAAACATCAAATTTGAAGATTAGAAAGGTAATTATAAATCATTTGATCATATGTACTGGTTAACTTAAAAACTTTTTTAGCTAATTCAAATCTTGTTTTTAGAGTAGTATTTCCGTATGTTTTAATTTCTTCTAATACTTTGGAATAATCTGAAGGATCTATTATTACAGTAACATCTTTAAAATTTTTTGCACCTGCTCTTATTAAAGTAGGTCCTCCTATATCTATATTTTCTAAGGCTATCTCTAAATCTGTTTCTAAAGTTACTATTTTATCAAAAGCATAAAGATTGACCACGATCATATCTATTGGTTTAATATGATGAATTTCCAAAGTTTTCCAATGATCTAATTTTTCTCTTTTAAAAAGAATTCCTCCGTGAATTTTGGGATGAAGTGTTTTTACCCTTCCCTCTAATATTTCAGGAAACCCTGTTAATTCTGAAACCTCTGTTACTTTAATCCCTGCCTCTTTTAAAACCTTTGCAGTGCCACCTGTGGAAATAATTTCAATACCTAAATTCTGAAGTTCTTTAGCGAAATCTACAATTCCACTCTTATCTGTTACACTTATAAGTGTTCTTTCTATTTTTCCCATTAAGCTATACCTATTTCTTCATCAGTTAAATAGCAAGCAGGATCAGGAGCCCATATATCTCCACTTATTGCCTCTGCTCTTGCTCTAAAATTTCCAGCACACAAATCTAAAAATTTACATTGTGAACACCTTCCTTTAACATACCGTTTTTTATCTTTAAGTTTTGCCATAAGCGGATTTGAAGTATCCATCCATATTTCACTAAAAGGTCTTTCTCTGATGTTACCAAATGTATGGGTTCGCCAAAATTGATCTGCATACACATATCCATCCCATGAAATACATCCTATACCAACCCCGCTATTATTACCTCCGTTAATTTTAAGAAGTTCATAAACTTCTTCAGCATTGGGATGATTTTCCCTTTTCATCCTTAAATAAAGATATGGACCATCTGCATGATTATCTACGGTTAAAACTTCTATTTTTAATCCTTTATCATAGATTTTTTTTGTTCTATCAATTATATAATTTACCCAAAAACGCGTTTCTTCATGATTTAAATCATGTTCTATAAGTTTTGATCCTCTACCAGAATAAACTAAATGATAAAAACAGATCCTTGGAATTTTTAATTCTTCAACCAAGTCAAAAACCTTAGGGATCTCTTTAGCATTTAATTTGCTCATAGTAAATCTTAATCCAACCTTTAAGTTCTCTCTTATACAAGCCTCAACAGCATAAATTACCTTCTCAAAAGAACCTTTAACTCCTCTAAACTTATCATGAACCTCTTTCCATCCATCTAAACTTATACCTACATAGGAAACTCCTAATTTTTTTAATTCTTTTGCCATTACTTCATCAACAAGAACTCCGTTGGTAGAAATAACTACTCTTAATCCCAATTTAACTCCCTTTTGTATTAAATCTAAGATATCAGGCCTGATTAAGGGTTCTCCCCCGGAAAAAAGAATTACAGGGCATCCAAATTCAGAAAGATCCTCAAGAAGCTTAAACCCTTCCTTAGTAGTAAGCTCATCTGGAGCAGGGCTGTTATCAGCTTTGGCATAACAATGAATGCACCTTAAATTACAAGCTTTGGTAACATTCCACACCACAACAGGTCTTTTATCTGGAGAAAATTTTTTCCCGTATCTTAAATGATCTAATTCAGCATTTACTCCACAATAAAGCTTTGAAATACTAATCATTTAACTACCCTTTAAACTTCATCAGTTTTTCAATTTTTTGCTTTAATTCTTCTTTTTCAAAAGGACAGATAATTATTTCATCAGCCCCGCAGTCTTTAGCTTTTATTTCCTCTTCTTTGTATCGAGACTTGCAAATAGCTAAAATAGGAATCCCTTTAGTTTTTTCACTTGATTTTAAAAGTAAAGTTACTGCATATCCATCAAGAAGGGGTAAATCTTTTTCTAAAATAATAAGTTTTGGCTTTTCTTTTTTGGTCAACTCAAGTAAAGTCTCTCCATCCTCAATAACTCTATATTTTATTTTATATTCTTCTAAAATTTTCTTAATTTTATCAGATAAGCTTTCAGAAAGAGCTAAATAAATCATCAGATTTTATAAATAATCCTTTACAAATTTTTCTGGATCTTCTAAAGCGATTGAATTAATATAAAAAACCTCCTTTCCGGTAGCTTCTTTTAAGTAATTGAGTGTATATTCTAATTTTGACATTATTTTTTCACAATAACTAAATATCCCCCAATCCTTTTTAATAGCTGTTTCTAATATATTATCTATTGCATCTTCTGTAAAGATTATTTTAATAAAATTTTTTCGCTCAAAAGCAACTTCATAACTTTTTATTTGTCTCCACAGGTATAAAATTTCCTCTAAAGCTCGATTTACTTCTATATCCCTTTCTTTGTATAATTTAAAAATTAACTTAAGTCTATTAGGAGTAATCTCTAGTTTTTCTTCAGAAAAAGATTTTTGCTTATGGGTTAGATAAGTTTCTACTCTTCTTTTTTCATCCTCCAGAGCTTTTTCGTAATTTTTTTTCCATTTAGGATGATAAGGTAAATTAATCAATTCAGATAGAACCTTAGAAGAATCTTTTATCAATTCTTCTGTTACTCCTAAATAATGGATATTAAGAGAGGGGAGAGTTCTTTCAAAGGGAATAAGAATTCTCTCTAATATCCTTGAAAGAGCTCTTGCTCCGGTGCTTTCCTTATAGGCTATTTTAGCTATTTCTTTTAAAGCCTCATCAGTAAAGGCAAGATCTATTTCATATACTTTAAAATCTCTTTTTTTATTTATAATAATAGGGTCATTGGGGTTGGCTAAGATTTCAAAAAGTTCATCTTCAGTTAATGGGTCAAAAACAGTAATTACAGGGAATCTACCTATAAATTCTTTTTCAAACCCGTAATTTACTAAATCTTCAGGTATAACAAATTTTAAATAATTTATTTTAATTTCTTCTTTACTTTCTATTTCTGAAATAAATCCCAATCCTTGCTTTTTTATTCTTTTCTTTATAATTTCCTCTAAACCTTGAAATGCTCCACTTACTATAAAAAGAATATACTTGGTATTAAGGTATATCTTTTTCTTTTTAATTTTCCCTTGAGGATCAGAAACTTCAAAAAAACTGTAATTTTCTTGAGGAATTTTTATTTCTACCTCAGTTTCTTCTAAAGGTTTTAAAAGGGCTCTCTGAACACCTGTTCTTGAAATATCAGGCCCTACAGTTTCTCCAGAAGAAGCAATTTTATCAATTTCATCTAAAAATACTATCCCAAATTGAGCTCTTTCAAGATCTCCATTTGCCTCCCAATAAAGGTCTCTTATCAAATCCTCAATATCTCCCCCTACATAACCTGTTTCACTGAATTTAGTAGCATCACCTTTTACAAAGGGAACTCCTAATTTTTTTGCAATTAGTTTTATCATATAAGTTTTACCAACTCCAGTAGGACCAATAATGAAAATATTATTTTTTATAAATTCGGTCTTATGAAAATCCCCTTCCTTTAAAAAGAAATTTTTTATTTTATGAAAATGAGTACATACTTTGGTAGCAATTACAGTTTTAGCTTCTTTTTGTCCTACTATATATTCGTCTAAGTAAGCTTCAAGTTCTGCAGGTTTGAGTTTAAATTCATAAAAAAATTTATGAACCTTTGAAGTATCTATTCTTTCAACTTTATATTTAGGAGTTCTCAACATTTTTCAAAAACTTAATATACGATTTTTTTCAAAAAAGTAAATATTAAG
>CAYPPW010000029.1:0-8782 GCA_964412755.1 uncultured Thermodesulfatator sp. | reverse complement strand
CATTCAGTCAACTCATTCAATTCTAAATTATAAATTAGGAATTGGTAAAGCAGGAGGTAAGATTTAGAGTAACTCCTCCGGATCAATGTCTAAGCTTACTTTTAAGCCAGGAGCTTTAAATTTTTTTAAAAATTCACTTAAAACCATATTTATCACCTTATATTTTTTTGCTTTAAGTATAATGTGCCATCTATAAAAACCTTTCAATTTTCGATAAGGACAGGGAGCAGGTCCTAATATTTCTATTTCATTATTTTTTATCTCATTGTCTAAAAAAAGCTTATCTAAAAGATTTTTTGCTTCCATACTTTTTTCCTTTACTTTTTCTTCTTTAATTCCTTCTATTCTTATAACTGCAAGTCTTGTAAATGGAGGAAACAGAAACATTTTTCTTAATTTTATTTCCTCTTCAAAAAACATCTCATAATCTTGTTTTAAAGCATATTGAATGGCATAATGATTTTTAAAGGCACTCTGAAAAATTACTTTACCTTTTTCCTCTTTTCTTCCTGCTCTACCGATAGCTTGAATTAATAATTGAAAAGTTCTTTCACTGGATTTATAATGGGGAATGAATAGCCCCTCTTCTGCTCTTAAAACACCTACTAAATTAACTTCGGGAAAGTTATGTCCATGAGCTCCCATTTGAGTTCCTACTATAATTTTAGGTTCATTTTCATAAATCTTTTCTAAGGTATTCATTAATTTCCTTTCAGTACTTACACTATCTCGATCTAACCGAACCACTTTTATCCCTGGAAAAATATTTTTTATTTCCTCTTCAACTTTTTCGGTTCCTGCTTTTTGAAACTTTAATTTAAATCCCCTGCAATGAGGACAGATTAATAAGGATGTAACTTCAAAATTACAGTAATGACAGAGCAGAAGATTGTCTTCCTTATGATAGGTAAGAGGAATCCCACAATTGGGACAACAAAATATATATTGACATTCTTCACAGCTCACCAAAGGAGCATATCCTCTCCGGTTTAAATATAGAAAAACAGATTTTCCTTCACTTAAAACTTTTTCTATTTCCTTTTTAAGCTCTTCAGAAATAAGTTTAAATCCCCTATTTTCAATGAAATTTACTTCTGGCAAACTTACAAAAGGTCTTTCTTTTAGCATAAAAAGAGAATATTTTCCCTTTTTAGCCCAATAAAAGCTCTTTATACTTGGAGTTGCTGAACCAAGAATAACAGGAATATTTTCCAGTTTCCCCCTTATTAAAGCTAAATCTCTTGCATGATATTTACAAATTAGGTTTTCTTCTTTATAAGAAGGATCATGTTCTTCATCTACAATAATCAAACCTAAATTATTAACTGGTGCAAAAATAGCTGATCTTGTTCCTATTACTATATCCACTTCACCTTTTAATATTCTTATCCATTCATTTAGTCTTTGAGTAGATGGAATTCCACTGTGTAATAAACCTATTTTGCCTTTAAAATAGTTTAAAAGCAAAAGTTCCATATAGGTAGTTAAAGCTATTTCAGGTACTAATATCAGAACTTTTTTGTTCTTTTTTAAAATCTCCTTAATAATTTCTACATAAATAAAGGACTTCCCACTTCCAGTAACTCCATAAAGAAGAATAGAATGAAATTTTTCAGTTTCTATCAATTTTTTAATTCCCTCAACCACTTCCTTTTGTTTTTCTGTGAGTTCGTATTGTTTGGGTATTTCCACTGAAATTAGGATTTTCCTGATTTTGGGATATTCCACTTTTTCTAAAGCTCCTATTTCTATTAATCTTTTAATCTTTTTGGAATCAAATTCTCTTTTTAAGATTTTTTCAGGGACTTCAATTCTTGATTCCAGATATTCTAAAATTTTCTTTTCTACAGAATCTTCTAAAGTTTCTATATTTTTTTTAAATCTTATAAAAGTTTCTGTAAGAATACGGGTTTCAGGAAATTGAGGTTTAATAATAACCCATTCCTTTTTAACAAATTCTCTAATTTCTTTTAGTGGAATTTTTGTCTTTTTTAAAAACTGCTTTAAACTATATCCTTTCTTTTTGATCAGAGAAAATTCTTCGGGAAGATAACCCTCTTTTAAAGCTAATTTACCTTTTTCTGTAATGAAAATTCTTTTTTGAGGTAAGGTAAAAACATTGGGAGGAAGAGCTATTTTATAAGTTAATCCTATAGGAGTTAAATAGTAATTAGAAGTCCATTCTAAAAAAGAAAAAAGATTTGAAGATACTAAAGGAAAAGAATCAATTACCTCTTCTACCTCTTTATATTCAATTTCTGAGGATAAATCTTTTTCAGTAATACTTAAACATTCCTTTACTATCCCTATTAATTTGGAATTCCTAAAAGGAACAATTATTCTAACACCTGGCAAAATAAAATTTTTACTTAAATAGGAAAAAGTTTGATATAAAGGAAGGGGTAAAACTACCTCAACAAGATACATTAAATAAATTTTCGTTCATTCACAAATTTCTGCAACACCTCTTTTAGAGTTTTATCTTTAACTGCATAATGTAACACTGTCTTGAAAAAACCTTCTTTATTACCTGTATCAAATCTAATTCCATCAAATAAATATCCATATACTTCATATCCATTTTCTATCATTAATTGAATAGCATCTGTAAGCTGGTATTCTCCTCCTTTACTTTTAGGGATTTTTTTTAGAAACTCAAAAATTACAGGATTGAAAATGTATCTTCCAATAATAGCTAAATCAGAAGGTGCCTCTTCAATTGAAGGTTTTTCTATTACTTTTTTGATTTTTATTAAATTTTTATCTATCTGTTCTCCATCTATGATGCCGTATTTTGAAACATTTTCTCTTGGGATCTTTTCTAAAGCAATAATGCTATGATTTTTGGTTTTTTCTGAAAGTTTATTGTAAACCTCTATTAATTGTTTTAAACAGGGGACTTCTGCATCAACTAAATCATCTCCTAATACTACTGCAAAGACTTCATTTTCTACAGCCATCTCAGCCATAAGAACCGCATGCCCTAATCCTTCAGGAATTTTTTGTCTTACCTCTATAAGATGTTCTATTTTTTCTTCTACTTCTTCAACCTTTTTTAGCAAATCAGGTTTATTTCTTTCTCTTAAAAAGCTTCTCAAATTTAAATTAGTATCAAAATAATCAATTATTCCTCCTTTACCTTGAGATATTATAAATATCAAAGTATTTATACCTGAGGATATAATTTCATCTACCACATATTCTATAATAGGTCTATCTATTATGTTAAGCAGTTCTTTGGGAACAACCTTAGTAATAGGGAGCATCCTTGTTCCAAGTCCAGCTACAGGAATAACTGCTTTTCTTATCATGAGAACCTCCCTTTTATTTTGTTTTTTTGAAATAATGATAGAACTTAAAATTCTTCTCTAAGTCTTTCAAAAACAAAATCAAAATCTTTATAAAGAATTGACCAATATTGATAAGCTTTTTGATATAATTTCTCAAACTCTGAAAGATGTTCTTCTGCAACAACTAAATTAGCACTCAATTTGAAGGTTTCCTTGGGATCTAAAGTTTTAGTTTGAGGTAAAATAAAAATTAAAAAAATTTTTCTTCTTTTTTCTATGGGAAGTTTTTCATTTATATAATTTATTATTTCCTTTTGGGTTTCCAATTCTTTTATTCCCAAAATTATTATTTTTACTTCTGTGATTTTAAACCAGTAGATCAAATCCTTTAAACTTTTAATTTCCCTTATTTCAAAACTTTCAGAAAAAATTCTTTTAAGAGTATCATAAGAATTTGAAAGCTCCCAGAAAATTAAACATAAAGGTTTTTCTAAAAGGTAGTCTTTGTAACTTTCTATCATCTAACTCCTTTTTCACCTAATTCTAAGAAAGAAGCCTCTCCTTCTTTTCTCCTTTGTTTTTTTATAATATCAATCTGTCTTCCTACTCTATCCTTTCTGAGAGCATTGGCAATAGCTATTTCTTCTTCTATTAGCCCCTCTCTAAAAAGCTCAACTAAATTTTGATCAAAAGTTTGCATTCCAAAAGCACTTCCTTGAGTCATTACATCATAAAAAGTCCTTCCTTCTCCTTCACCTGTCATTATTATTTCCTTAACCCTTAAAGTATTATATAAAATATCAAATACAGGAATTCTTCCTCCACCAATTTTTGGAAGCAACTTTTGTCCTATTATCCATCTTAAACAACCTGCTAATCTATATCTTATAGAATATTCTTCATCAGGAGCATAAAAGCCTATTATTCTATTTAAAGTATGAGAAGCTCCTATGGTGTGAAGAGTTGAAAAAACCAAATGACCTGTTTCTGAAGCAGTTAAGGCTATATCCATGGTTTCTCTGTCTCTTATTTCACCCACCAATATTACATGAGGTGCTTCTCTTAAGGCTGCTCTTAAGCCTTCAGCATATGAACTAAAATCCACACCTAATTCTCTTTGTGTAATAGTTGCTTTGATAGGAGTATGAATATATTCTATAGGATCTTCTAAGGTAATAATATGAACATTTTCCCTTTTATTTATTTCGTGAAGTATAGCAGCAAGAGAAGTGGTTTTCCCTTGTCCTGTTGCTCCTGTAACTAAAACTATCCCGAATTTTTCTTGAGCAACTTTATAAAAAACCTTAGGAAGATCTAATTCTTCTATTGATTTTACTTTACTTTCAAGTTTTCTCATTATTATATTATAGGTTCTTTGACGAGAAAAAATATTTACCCTGAATCTTGTATCATCATCTAAAGAAAAAGATAGATCTACATATCCATCTTTAAGAAGTTTTTTAAAGGCTTGGGGTCTTCCTCTTAACATATTAAAGGCAATAACTTCTGTTTGAAAGGGTGTAAGTTTTTCTATGGGAAAATCATCAAAAAAGACAGACTTTAATCTTCCATAAACCATTATTTGAAGAGGATATCCCGAAAGTATGAAAATATCTGAAATTCCTGGTTCTAAGTATGCTAATCTTTCAATTAATTCTTTTATTTCAAGTTCAGTTAACATTTTTAACCTGGTATCTCAGTAAAATCAGCAATTTCTCTATCCTGAATAAAGGGTAAAAATCTCGTTTTATCTATAGCTTTAATAAAGGCCTCTTCAGGAGCAATTAATCCTTTCTTTAAGTAATCCATTATACAATCATCTAAAGACATCATTCCAAACTTTTTACCAGTTTGAATCATACCAGGAATCTGATGAATTTTATTTTCTCTAATAAGATTTCTAATAGCAGGAGTAGCAATCATTATTTCTGTTGCGACTATTCTTCCTGGTTTGTCAATTCTTTTAAACATGGTTTGAGATATAACTGCTCTTAAAGCTTCTGCAAGAGAAACTCTTATTTGATCTCTTTCCTGGGGTGGAAAAGCATCTATTATTCTGGAAATAGTTTGAGCTGCTCCAATGGTATGAAGAGTTGAAAATACCAAATGTCCGGTAAGTGATGCCTCAATAGCAAGGGATATGGTTTCTAAATCTCTCATTTCACCCACTAATATAATATCCGGATCTTCTCTTAAAGCTGCTCTTAAAGCATTTGCAAAACTTTTTGTATGAACTCCTATTTCCCTTTGATTAATTAAACAGTTTTTAGGCTCATGTACAAATTCAATAGGATCTTCAATCGTGATGATGTGATCATACCTCATTCTGTTAGCATAATCTATAATGGCTGCAAGGGTAGTAGATTTACCAGCACCTGTAGGACCTGTAACTAAAACAAGCCCTCTTGGTAAAAGTGCAAGCTTATTCAAAAGTAAAGGAAGTCCTAATTCCTCTACAGTTTTGATTTTATTAGGAATAAGTCTAAAGGCTGCTGCTATACCTCTCCTCTGACGGAAATAGTTAATTCTAAATCTCGCAAGTCCAGGAATTTCATATCCAAAATCTACTTCCCCTTCTTCTTCAAACTTTTTTATTATCTCTTCCGGAGCAATTTCATAAAGCATCTCTCTCAATTCATCTTCTTCAAGAACTTTATATCTTACTCTTTGAAGATCTCCATGAATTCTTAAAAGAGGAGGATTTCCTGCTGAAAGATGAAGGTCAGAAGCTTGGGTATCCACCATTAATTTAAAAAAAGGATCCAGCTTTACCATAATGGATTAAGTTATACCAAAATATTTTTTTAAAGTCAATCTATATTTAAAATTTTTATAAAATTTTTTCTGGTCCACCTTCTATATGTACTTCCATAGCCTTGGTAACACATACTGCCACACAAAATTCGCAAGCAGTACATTTTTGAGAATCAAAAAGAACCTTAAAAGATTCTTTATCTACATATAAAGCTGAAGTGGGACATACTGCTGTGCAGCTTCCGCAATGAATACAGATATCCTCATTTTTAATTATTTGCTGCTCTAAAGGCCTAACTTCCACTTTCATCTCTTTAAGATACTCTAAACCTTTTCTTACTTTCTCAGGAGTTCCCTCCAATTCCATAATCATTATTCCTTCTTTACCAGGAGTAATAGTTGCTTTTAATATATTAAATACTAAATCATATTCTTTTACCAGTTTATATACAATAGGTTTATCTACAATTTCAGGAGGAAATTTCAAATACAATCCCTTTTTATATATCATTTTATACTCCTTTAATTTTCTATATTTAAAATTGCTTTACAATATTCTAAACCTCTTTTAGCCATAGTCAAATCCGGATCAAGTTCCAAAGCTTTTTTAAAATATATTTGAGCTGCTCCTAAATAATTGATAGCCTTTAAACAATAACCTATATTAGCGTAATCAATAGCTGAGGCAGGATTTAAATCAATAGCTCTTGAAAAAGCTTCCATAGCTTTTAAATAATCTCCTAATTTGTAGTAGGCTCTTCCTATTATATTATATATTTCGGATGTTTCTCCAATTTCTAAAGCCCTTTCTGCAATTTCTAAAGTCTTTTTATATTCCCCTTTTCTAAAATAAGTATCCGCTAAATGGGAAAGTATAGCTATTTTATCATTCTCAGGAGGATTACATTGTAAAGCCTTCTCATAACAAGATACAGCACTGAGATCTTTATCTAATTCCTTATAAATATTTCCTAAATAAGCCCAGAGATAATACCTATCCTCTATCTCTTTTATTATTTCTTCAATAATTTCTTTAATCTTTTCTTTAGGAAGATATAAAAATAAAGTCCTTACCATCTGATAAAGATAGGAAATATGAGTTCTTTCCCTAAAAAGAAAACCTGGAATAATGGCATAAACTGCAGGAATATTCAATCTGGGATGAGTTATATCTATTAAATATACTTCATAATTTAGCTCCTTTAATTTTTTAGCTAAATTTACTAATTCTTCCACATGGTCTTGAGAATATAGATTGGGTAAATCCTCTAAATTTATTTCGTGAGAATATTCAATTACATTTTTAGCCTCTTCTAAGGTAGAAAATTTGGGAAGTCCGCTTTCCACATATTTTCCTTCTGTATCAAAATCCCCTGCAAGTTGAGCAACCTCTGTAAAAGCCCTTATAATAGCTCTTTCAGGAGAAGTAGCAGTTCCAGCTGCATAAACTATTTCACTTCTTTTAGGATAAGTGGAAGGATCCATAGCCATTATTGCAACTGTAGGAACTGGCATCCCAAAAGTCATATCCCTGATCCATAAATTTATATTTAGTTTTTCATAACATTTTAACAGTTTTTCTGCTTCTCCTTTTATTGATTCTCTTTTAATAGCTGGCATAAGAGAATTATTTATTATGGAGACTGCATTTACATGCCTTTCTATTAACTCACATATAGCCTGCACACTTGCTTCTGGATAGGTATTTCCTCCTGCAGAACCATTATATTCATAAAGAAGCCAGAACCAGTGAAAAGGGATAAGTTTAGATTTTTTGGTTTCTACCTCAAAGGCACTGACAAAATAAAAAGGAATTTTCTTTAGATATTGGATTGCAATTTTTTTAATACTTTCAGGCTCTTCATCTTTAACGGAATTTAAAAATATCTCAAAAGATATAGCTTTTTCTCCTAATTCTTCAAAACTGCTTAGAATACCTGTCCGGGGAACCTCTTTATAAAAGGAAAAAAGGGAAAATCTTTCCACCAATTCCATAAGAGCACTTGCTTGAGAAAGAACCTCGGTTACACCTTTGCCCATTTGTTTATATTTTCCTGTAATTTTCTGTCCTTCTACATCATAAAGACTTAAATATATAGGTATGCCAAGCCTTCCTTTATCAATTCTTATAAGCCCCCTGTAAATCTTCATATCTGCTGATTTAAGTTTCTCTTCCACTTCCCTTACAGTTTCCTCAGGAAATTTAGCTTTATCAGCAATAACTTTTTTTGAAGGCTCTAAAAATTTTTTTATCCAGTTTTCCATTTTTAAGATTTTTAACTTAAAAGATATATAATATAATTTTGATTAATTTTTAGCTATTATAAATCCAGTTTTAAAAAATGAAAGTAGCAGTAGCTATAAGTGGCGGGATAGATAGTGCAGTTAGTGCTTATATTTTAAAAGAAAGGGGTTATCAAATTATAGGAATAACGCTTGAACTTTTTGATTCTCAAAAAGAAAATATTAACAGAGCTAAAGAAATTGCTGAAAAACTGAAAATAGAACACATCATTTTAGACTTAAAAGATGTATTTAATGAAACCATTATTTCCAATTTTATAAATTCCTATTCTGAAGGAAAAACCCCAAACCCCTGTGCTTTATGTAATAAAGAAATAAAATTTGGAAAAGCTTTAGAATATATGATAAAAAATTTTAATATAAAAAAATTTGCAACAGGACATTATGCAAGAATAGAAAAATATAAAGGCTATTTTATTATTAAAAAAGCTAAA
>CAYPPW010000028.1:17153-19156 GCA_964412755.1 uncultured Thermodesulfatator sp. | reverse complement strand
TTTTTAATTTTTTTTTGTTTTTTATTAATTTTTTTTTTAAATTTTTAGATTATTTTAAAGATGAAAAATCAATTCCTACATAATAAAGGTAAGTGATAAAAAATCTTTCAAACCATTCTTGATAAGCTCTTCTTTTATCTTTAGAAAATTTGGCAATCCATCTTTGAATCTGGAGTTCTTCAGCTAAGGTGTTAAAAATATCTATAGCTCTCTCTCCTTCTAAAGGTTTTGGTATAGAACCTGCTTTTATGTTATAAAGAGCTATATTTTTATAAATCTCTTTAATTTTTTCTTCAAATTCATTTATTTCAATTTTGTAAAGTGAGTAAAGCCTACCAAGAATATTCTCAACCCAACCCCTATGAAATCTACATATACCAGCATTAGAAATAGCCAGCTCTTTAATAGCTCTTTCATAAACAAGTTTTACAAAATCCTCTGGATCAGTAAAGACTAAACTGTATTCAGTCCAGTATTTCCCAGATACAAAAATAGGAATAAAAAAACCAAGAGTCCAGTAAAAATTAGGAGTCATATATCCTTCTTCTCCATAAGGCTGATATAAAATAATATCTTCAAAGGAAATTCCAATCATTTCTATTCTTTTCTCAAATCTTTCATTTAAAATTTTAACAGCCTTTCTTATACCTTTTTTAGCAATATTTTCTAAAACCCAGGTTTTTTTATTAAGAAGATTATAAATAATTTCCATAGCTAAAGGTCCGTTTCTTTTCCATTTTTCAGGGTTTAGAACTAAGGGATCAAGATTAGGAAAAGATGAAATACCTATTTCTTCAGGCATTAATAGACCTTTGGTCACTGCTTCCAGAAGAAAAGAAATTATATGCCCTGTTGTTATAGCATCAAGACCTGCATTATCTATTATTTCAACTATTTTAGAAGCTATTTTTAGATCAAAAATGCCTATTAGAGGACCTATTCCTTGGAATGGTTCATAATCTATTTTTTTTCTTTTCCAAATTTTTTTACAAGCAACTGGACAGGGTTCACCGCAGGTTTTCCAACTTCTCGTTTTAATAAATGTTTCTTCCTTAAAAGGTTCCCAATAGTTCCTTAAAATTATTTCAGAAATTTTTTTTCTTATTTCTTTTTTTAAGTAAATACTATTATATCCAAATGAAGGAAGCCATTCCTTATAAAAAGGATAGTTACATCCAAAAGTTCCGCCTGCTCCTATTTTAGGATCAAAACGATATTTTGTAGTTGCCATATTAACTGCACCAATAAAATCCCTTCCTGTTAAATTCTTAAAAAATTCATTAAAAGTTTTTAAATCTCTTATCTTTTCTGGAACCTCAGGTCCGATCGTTCCTCCTACAATAATACCTGCTACATTATGAGCTTGAGCTAAGATCGAACCTGCTCCTGCTCTTCCTGCAAAATCTTCACTTCCAATGATCAAGTCTTTTATTTTGGGATTTACATCTATAGATACAAGAGCACCAAATCTTGTTTCCCAAGCTCCAGGACCTACTACTATAGCTCTTGCATCATTTTTTAAAAAAAATTCATGATACACATCAAGAAGCCACTTAGTTAAAGCATAAGCCCCAAAATAATTCCCATAACTCTCGTAAATTTTGTCAAGATTTTCTTTGGAGATTTTTTCAAATTTTATCTCGGTTCCCCTTTCTCCCTCTATAAAAATTAAAAATGGCTCATCCCCTTTACCTACAATAACAATCCCATTTACTCCACACCTTATAAATTTATACCCCACACCTCCCAATTCAGAAATGTGAAGTCCAAAACTCTCCGGACTTCTAAAAACTGCAACTAATCTATGAGTCCCAAAAATCTTACCTCCTGCAAAGGGACCAGTACCAAGAAATAAAACATTTTTAGAATCAAAAACATCATATTTCCAGCTTTCAAATTCTTCTAAATGGATTTTTAATCCAATATCAACAGGACCTAAATGTGGAGGAATAGTATATTCTTTTATTTCCCCTTTTAGAGATGAAACATCAATAAAATAAACC
>CAYPPW010000028.1:0-17143 GCA_964412755.1 uncultured Thermodesulfatator sp. | reverse complement strand
AAAAAAACTTTTAAACTAAAAAATTTTATGAAATTTAACATAAATTTAAATTTTTACCAGTTAAATTCAAAATTTAAATATAAAAATTTTTTGATTAATTTAAATAAAATTTTTACAAATAATATTGACATCTATAAAAAAATTTTTATATTATTTTAAATGCAAGAATTGATAAAAATTTTTAAAGCTCTTTCTGACGAAACAAGATTAAAAATATTAAAACTTCTTGAAAAAGGAGAATTATGTGTTTGTGAAATAGTTTTTTTTCTGCAAATGTCTCAACCTAAAGTGTCTTTCCATTTAAATATTTTGAAGGATGCTAAACTAGTAAAAATACGAAAAGATAGCACTCGTATCTTTTATTCCCTTAATGATGAGAATCTTTTTATAAGATTTTTAATTTTATCAGTACTGGAGAAAATAAAATTAGAAGGAAGCTTTTCAAAAGAAAAGTTAGAGGAGGTCAATTTTAATGTTTTTTAAAGAAGTATTAACAGGAGGAATATTTGCACTTGAGGATTATATTATTAAACATGTAATTACTTGTCTTATTCCTGCTTTTTTATTAGCTGGTGCTATGGTAACTTTTATTAGTAAAGAGACAATTCTTAGGTATTTGGGATCTGAGGCTAATAAATTAAAATCCTTTTCTTTAGCAAGTATATCAAGTTTTTTATTAGCTGCTTGTTCTTGTACAGTAATCCCTGTAGCAAGTGGTCTTTATTATGTTGGAGCAAGTATTGGGGCTGTTTTTATTATACTTTGGGTTGCTCCTGCAGCCAATATTTTAGCTCTTATTTATACAGGTGCTATTTTGGGACATCAAATGGTTTTATCAAGAATAGTAGCTGCCATATTAATGGCTTTTATTGTTGGCTTTGTAATGGTTTTATTTTTTGAAAGAACTTCTAAAAAGCCTTTATTAACTACTCCTTATATAAAAAAAGCCATTATTCCTAAGAATTATTTAACTCTTATAATTTTAATACTTCTTTCTTTACTCGGGCCTAATTATTTAGTTAGAAGTGGCCCTTATTGGCATAAAGTATTGGTTTGGGCTTTTTTTACTTTAATGATGATTTTTTATGCTTTTTTAAGGATTCCTAAGGAAAAAATAAAAGAATGGCTTAGAGAGACATGGTGGTTTGTAAAACTTATTTTCCCACTTCTTTTAATTGGGGTTTTCATAGTAGGAATAATAGGGGAAATTTTACCTGAAACATGGATAAAATCTTGGCTGGGAGGTAAAGATCTATCAGCTTCTTTTTTAGCAACTCTTATAGGTGCTATTAGTTATTTTGCTACTATGACTGAGGCTCCATTTGTAGATACTCTTATGAAATTAGGTATGGGTAAAGGACCAGCTTTAGCTTTATTATTAACAGGCCCAGGCATAAGTTTGCCTAATTGGTTAGCTATAGCAAGAGTTTTTGGAATTAAAAAGGCCTTAGTATATATTCCAACTATAATAATTTTAGGAACTTTAGTAGGTTGGTTTTTTGGAAATTTCATATTTTAAAAATTAAAAGGTGGAGGTAAAGAAGATGAAAATAATAGTAGCAGGACCAGGATGTCCAAGATGTATCGCTACAGAAAATAATGTTAAAAAAGCTTGTGAAGAACTAGGCCTTGATGTAGAATTTACTCATGTCTATGATATTAAAGAATTTCCAAAATTAGGAGTAATGTTAACTCCTGCTGTAATAATTGATGGAGAAGTAGTAATTTCTGGAAAGGTACCTACTGTAGAAGAGCTAAAAGAGTTATTGTCTAAAAGAACTAGTATAAAATAATTAGATACTTTTAAAAAATCTAAACTAATTAAAATGAGGGAATTTATGATAAAAATAGTGCAGGGAATATATGTCGGGATAATTATAATTTTTTTGATTTTTTTATCTTATTTAAAGCTTAGGGCCTGTGATAGTTTTTCTTCTGATTGGTATTATCCTGAATGGGTAGCTAAGGCTAAATATAACACCACAATAAAAGTTCTTGATACTGAAAGTGCTTTAGGAAGATATGCACTTAAACCTAAAGAAATAGGTCTTAAAGATTTAGTAAAATTTCATGGCCACCTTTGTGATGGATTAGTTATTGCATACATAGAAATTAGAGAAGTATTCAATTTATTGTTTCCGGATGGAATAGTTGACAGGACGGATTTGAGGGTTGTATCAAAGAATGGACCTTGTTGGATTGATGCAGCCATGTATATGACTGGTGCAAGAATAAATTTTAAAACTTTAAGGGTTGATAACTCTATAGGAGATGGATTTATAATTCAAAGAATTTCTACTGGGGAAACTTATTCAGTTCATTTAAAACCTGGAGTTTTCCCAAAAGAAATGAGTGAACTTGAAGCTAAAATAAAAAAACTCAGATTTGAAGGCAAACCCGTTGATCCAGAAGACATTGATACACTTGAAAAAATGGCAGAACAATTGATAAGAAAACTCTTAAATACTTCTCCTTCAGAAATTTTGGAAATCAAAAGATTAGAAAATTATCAATTTATCCCTATTGATCTTTTTGGGGAACGCACCGATATTTTAAATAAAAATATGCCAAGAAAATAGATAATTCTTTTGTTCTGGAATACCTGGTTTTGGAATTGACTTTTTGTGCTATTCCCTTTTTGGGATTAGCTTAATTTTGCCAAAAATGGTTTAGTAGACCTTTGGGGCTTTGAGAGTTAAGTTATAAACCCATATCTGGTCCTTGTTTAAGTATAAGCAGGTGCATTTTTTTCGTTTGTAGGATCTAGAACTTATCAGCCTTAATGTCTCAACTAACCGGATTAAACAAATTTTTGCTATCTTAATTGTGATAGTCACTGGTTATAAGCTTTATACTTTAACTTTAACTTTAAAATTGCTTTTTTTTCTTCTTATTGCTATATTTATATTCAAATGGAGATATATAGAAAATTCCTTTTTGAGAGTTTTCTTTTAATTCTTATTTTATTTTTTAGTTTAACTATCTATTCTTTTTATCCGTATGATCCAGGAATTGGGGTAACTGGAACTACTGAAATTAAAAATTTAGGCGGTCTCTTGGGAGCTTATTTAGCTTCTTTGTTTTTCTTTTTATTCGGATTTGTGGCTGTGTTTCTTCCTCCCCTTATTTTTTTGCTTTTTATTTTCTTTGTTTTAAGAGCCCCTTTAAAAAAACTTAGTTTTTCGTTTTTACTCCTTACTATTTGGTTATCTTTTATATTATCTTATTTTTTTCAAAACTTAGGAGTAAAGGGTTCTTATTTATTAGAAAGATATCCTTTAAATGGAGGGATAGTAGGTGAGTTATCTTGTTTTATACTCAATTTTTTAGGGGTCCCGGGCTTTTTTCTTTTTCTTTTTTTGGTTTTAATTTTTATTTTATTTTTGAATTTTGAAAGCTTTAAAGATGTTTTATCTAATTTGCCAAATTTTTTAAAGCTTAAAAAGAAAGATAAGACTATAGGGAAAGTAATAGAAGTAAAGGATGAACTTGGAGATACAGGATTAGAAAAAAAAGAGAGAAAAAAAATATTTTCTTATAAATTTAAAGATATAAGTCTTCCACCTCCTATTGAGCTTTTAAATGATCCTCCAAGTTTTTCTTATAAAATAAGACCCGAAGAATTAAAAGAACGGGCTCTTCTTCTTGTTTCTAAGTTAAGAGAATTTGGTATAGAAGGAGAAGTAGTAGGAATACATCCAGGACCAGTAATTACAGTATTTGAATTTAAACCTTCTCCTGGAATAAAACTCAGTAAAATTTTAAGTTTGGTTGATGATTTAGCACTTGGACTTTCTGCAAAAAGTGTAAGAATTGTAGCTCCTATACCTGGTAAAAGTGTAGTAGGAATTGAAATTTCAAATCCGCAAAGAGAATGGGTTTATTTAAAGGAAATTCTTCAAAGTTCTGTTTTTAAAAATTCAAGTTCTCCCTTAACTATAGCATTAGGAAAAGATATTTCTGGCAATCCTGTAATAACAGATTTAAAAAAACTTCCTCATCTTTTAATTGCTGGAAGTACAGGCTCTGGAAAAAGCATATTTCTTCATGGAGTAATTCTTAGCTTAATTTATAAAAGTACCCCTGAAGAAATCAGATTTTTAATGATAGATCCTAAAAGAATTGAACTTTCTGTTTATGATGGAATTCCTTATTTACTTCATCCTGTAGTTTTAGAACCCAAAATGGCTACTAAAGCCCTGAGATGGTTAGTAAATGAAATGGAAAGAAGATACGCAATTTTTGAAGAAAAAGGGGTAAGAAATTTAGATTCCTATAATGAAAATTTTGATAAAAAATTACCTTATATCATAGTTATTATTGATGAATTAGCAGATCTAATGGTAGTTTCTTCAAGGGAAGTTGAAACACTTTTAACACGACTTGCTCAGATGGCAAGAGCAGCGGGAATACATCTTTTGGTTGCCACTCAAAGACCTTCAGTAGATGTTATAACAGGTGTAATAAAAGTTAACTTTCCAGCTAGGATTTCTTTCCAAGTAACTTCGAAAGTAGACTCTAGAACTATCCTCGATACTCAAGGTGCTGAAAGACTTTTAGGCGCTGGGGATATGCTTTTT
Organism: uncultured Thermodesulfatator sp.; assembly: GCA_964412755.1. Taxonomy (GTDB): domain Bacteria; phylum Desulfobacterota; class Thermodesulfobacteria; order Thermodesulfobacteriales; family Thermodesulfobacteriaceae; genus Thermodesulfobacterium. The sequence continues at coordinate 12,563 of CAYPPW010000028.1, read as the reverse complement.
ATACCCCCAGGTTCTTCTTACTTAGAGCGTATTCATGCAGCTTATGTTTCAGAAAAAGAGGTCAAAAAAATAGTGGAGTATCTTAAAATTCTGGGAGAACCTGAGTATTTAACAGATTTAACCACTTATAAAGATGAAAAAGAAGAATTTGCTACTGAAACTTTTGAAGATTGGGATGATGAACTATATCAAGAAGCATTGAAAATTGCTTATAAATATGGTAAAATTTCAGTATCTATGCTTCAAAGAAAATTAAGGATAGGATATAATAGAGCTGCAAGACTTGTAGAAAAAATGGAGGAGGAAGGAATTGTTGGTCCAAGTGATGGTATCCGCCCTCGTCCTGTTTTGGGCCCTCGTAAACCCCTTTAAATTTTTATTTGCTCAAGATTTGCAAACTATATTAGATAAAATCCAATATTTTTATAAAAATATTCAAACCATTCAAGCTGACTTTTTTCAAGAAACCATTTTTTTTGATAAAAGCAAAGAAGTTCGATCAGGAAAACTTTGGATAAAACAGCCAGGAAATTTCCGCTGGGAATATCAAACACCAGAAAAATTTTTAATTATTTCTGATGGAAAAAAAATCTTTGTTTATTATCCTGAAGAAAAAGAAGTTTTGATTTATCCCTCTGGAAAGTTAATCTCCTCTCAATTAGCACTTGGATTTATGAGTGGAAGAGGAGATATTAAAAAAGATTTAAAAGTGGAAACTTATAAGATTTTGGATGAAAAAACATGGGAAATATCTTTTTTACCCTTAACTAAAGATAGTTATATAGAAAAATTAGTTTTGACTGTAAATATTGAAACTGGAGAGGTAAAGGATTTTTATTTCATAAATACTTCCGGAGAAAAAATAAAGATCCTTTTTAAAAATTTGAAGTATAATACAAAATTAGATAATAAACTTTTTACCTTCATTCCTCCCAAAAATTCAAAAATATTAAATGCTTCTTCAGAGAATTAGTTATCTCCTTTTATATTTAAACCAGGCATAAAAAAATATTAAAACTATACAAAATACTATAATTCCATAGGATCCTTTTTGTAAAATTTCTTTTAAAAGGGCTTGATTTTGGCCTAAAAAATAACCACAAAATGCTAAAAAGCTGCACCATATACCAGCCCCTAAGGTGGTAAAAAAAGAAAAAAAGAAAAGATTCATTTTTGCTAAACCAGCAAAAATAGAAATTATATGTCTAAATCCTGGAATTAATCTCCCTGTAAAAATACTTATATGGCCATGAATATTCCAAAAATTTTCTACTTTATAAAAGGATTTTTCGGAAATTAAAAGATATTTTCCGTATTTTTTGATAAAATAAAGAGTTGCAGGACGTCCAAGTTTTAAAGCTACAAAATAATTTAACAGAGATCCAGCTAAACTTCCTAAAGTTCCAGAAAAAATAACTCCTGATAAGGATAATTCCCCTTTATAAGCTAAATAAGCTGCAGGAGGCACAATAAGTTCGCTAGGAATAGGAATTAAAGTAGATTCTAAAGCCATGAGAAAGAAAACTCCCCAATAACCACTTTTTTCAAAAATTGAAATAAATTGATATAAAAATTCCATAATCCATTGCATTTTTGTCAATTTACCTTAAAATTATTAAAATTAAAGATTTCAAAATTCCAAAACAAGGAGGAAAAAGATGCAAAAAATTTTTAAGAAAAAGTGGATTGGACTTTTAACAACACTTTTATTTTGTATTACTCTTTTTACAGGATGTATTTCACAAACAGGGGAAAAAACAAAAGAAGGAGCTGCTATTGGAGCAGTTGCTGGAGCTGCCTTAGGAGCTTTAATAGACAAAAATAACCGTTGGAGAGGAGCAGTAATAGGTGCTGCTGCAGGAGCATTAATTGGAGGAACAGCTGGATACATAATGGAAAGAGCTTCTAAAGAAGCTGCAACTACAAAAAAGCCTGTTACTTATGTGAGTGAAGATGGAATTCAAAAAGTTTATGCAGAACCCATTAAATCTGAAGGAAAATGTGAATGGGTTACAGTTCAATACTATGAATATGGAAAGTTAGTAAAAGAAGAAAAAAAATTAGTATGTCCTTAAGAATTATTTAAGTTTTTCTAAGGCACTTTTTATTTGAGAGACAGCTTTTTTAAGATTTTCCTCTGAATTAGCAAAAGAAATTCTTATAAATTTGTCGTCCCCGAAAGCAATTCCCGGAACTACTGCAACTTTAGCAAATTCGAGAAGATATTCTGCAAAATCAACAGATCCTTTTATTATTTTACCATCTGGTGTTTCTTTATTATAGTAGGCTGATACTTTAGCAAAAAGATAAAAAGCTCCTTGAGGTGAAATAAACTCAACCCCTGGAATTTCTTTTAAAAGGTTTGTCAGAAGATTTGCTCGTTGAGAAAAAATTTTACAGATTTCTTTAACCTCATCTTGAGAAGAGGTTAAGGCTATTTCTGCAGCTTTTTGAGCGAAACTGGTAGGATGTGAGGTACTCTGTCCTTGAATATTGGAACAAACTTTTATTATTTCCTGAGGCCCAATTAACCAACCTATTCTCCAACCTGTCATAGCATAAGTTTTAGAAACTCCATTTACTATAAACACCTGTTCCCTTAATTCAGGAAATAAAGATAAAATATTTTGAGGAGGCTTTGAATCAAACCTTAATTTGTCATATATATCATCACTCAAAACCCAAAGATCGTATTTTTTTACTAATTCTGCTATTCCCCTTAAAAACTCTTCAGAGTAAATAAGACCTGTTGGATTAGAAGGACTGTTTAAAATAATTCCTACTGTTTTTTGAGTTATATACTTTTCTATTTCCGAAAGATCTGGTTCAAAAAATTTTTCCATGGATGAAGGAATTATCTTAGCAATTCCTTGTGCTATCTCAACTATAGATGGATAGGACACCCAATAAGGAGATAAAATTAAAACTTCTTCTCCCGGATTAACCACTGCCATAATAAAATTAAAAATAGCTTGTTTAGCTCCTGCAGTAACTAATACTTCTTCTGGAATATATTTAAATCCATAATCCATCTTTAATCTCTCACAAATAGCTTTTCTCAAACTTAAAAATCCAGCAGTGGGAGTGTATTTGGTTAACCCTTCATCTAAAGCTTCCTTACAGGCAGCTTTTATATAATTAGGTGTATCAAAATCAGGTTCCCCTGCAGAGAGATTTATGATATTTATACCTTGAGATCTTAATGCTTTAGCTTTAGCATCAACTGCTAAAGTCGCCGAGGGTTTTAAATTTTTAACCCTATCAGCTATTTTAACCATAATTTCCTCCTATTTTATCTTACCTATTCCCTCTGCCTTAAATTCAACTATTATTTTAGCTTTTTTATTTATAAGTAAAGGAGAAGAAGCTTTTAAACATCTTTCTATAGCTTTGTTAAATTCAAAATTGGGAGATTCTTTTAAAAATTGATATGTTAAGATTTTACCATCAGGAGAAATTTCTATCTCTACTAAAGCATAAAGTTCTTTCTTACTTCTTAAATAAATAGGAACTTCAAAATGATTCTCCAGCTGCCTTTTTATTAAAAGAAGATATTCTATTCCTAATTTTTCTTTTAAATTTTCAGAAAGAGATCCTTCTTTTGAACTTTCCTGGGACTGTGCTTTTTGAAAAGCTATCATTCTCTCTTTAAGAGTTTTAAGTTCTTCCTGGGAAAGAGAATATTCCTCTCTAACAGAAGAATAGGAAGAAACTTTTTCTTTTATTTGAGTAAGTCTTTTTGTTAAAATCGTCTCCTCTTTTTTTTCTATAAGTTTTTCTTTTTTCTCTTGATTAATCTCTTTTAATTGAGGATATATAGATTCTTCTTGAAATTTAGAAACAATTTCACTCCTTGGAATAATTTTTACCTTCATTACATTTTCGGGTGATTTTGTAAAATGAAAAGCAGAAAAAAAAATAAATAAAAATAAAAAATTAATTAAAAGTGAAAAGAAGTAAGAAAAAATCTCATATTTAATGGACATATTTTAGGTTTCTGGCTGGGTTAGCAAACCTAATTCTTCAATACCTGCTCTTTTTAATTCAGAAAGAACTTTAGCTACTACTCCATAGGGACAATTTTTATCTGCTTCAATTTGAATTTCTTTTATTAGATTATTTTTTTTAGCTTCTTCAATCCAAGAAACCAAATTTTCTAAACCAATTTCTTCTCCATAAACTTTAATTTTTCCTTCCTGAGTTATGGTAATTTTAAGGGGTTGATTTTCTTTTTGAGACAAAGGTGTATCTTTAGTTTTAGGAAGTTCTACTTCTATACCAGAGGTTAGAAGAGGAGCAGTGATCATAAAAATAATAAGAATTACAAGAACTATATCAACTAAAGGAATTACATTTATTTCTCCTTGTAAATCTTTTCCTATTTTCATTTTCAAATTAGAGTTTCTTCAGTTAATATTTTGTCTCTAATATATTTCAATCCAAATTCTAATAATTTTTCATCTGGTAATTCTGCCATTTCTGGCAAGAAAAAATCATTTATTTCTTCTTTTTTTATAAGTATACGAAATTCCTCTAAATCATAAGCTAAGGTAAAAATTAAATCAAGTATATCTTCGGTTAAGGGAGTATCTGAAAATTTTTGTCTTTTAATTACTACTTCTCCCCAGAGATCATTAAAAAATAAATAAGGTCCAAGGTCTTGCTCTTTAAGATAATCTTTTATTTTAATTGGACGATTTTCATAATGCCCTTTACAGTGAGTTTCTCTTATCACTTTAAATATTTCTTCATTTTTCCCCTCTTTATTTTTTACTAAGTATCTTGCTAAAGGATAAAGTCTACATGAGGCAGGTCTATCTTTATAAATTTTACATCCTTCTTTTTCATTAAGGAATGGACATGCAAATGAATAGGGATCCATATTAACGGAAATCACAGGAAGTTGGGTTACTTCTCCTAAATAAACCTCGCCATATTTTTCAATAAACTCTTGTATTCCAAGGTTGAGAGCTTTTCTTAATCTTAAAAATTCATATGGAGAAAGAACTAGTTTAACATCATAACAGCATTGATTAAAACATATTATCCCTTTATAACAATGAAATTTTATTGTATCTTCTAAAGTGTATTCTTGGGAATCAAACACATAGGAGTGCATCATTTTTTAGCTTCCACAAGTTTAAACCTATCCTTTAGTTTTTCTAGAACTTTAGGAAGGGTAGTATATTCCATTTCTTCGGGTGGTAACCTATGAGGTTCAAAAATTCCTTGTCTTCTTAATATATCAGCTATGTTATTACAAAGTCTGCGAGCTTCATCAAAAGCAGGGTCATCAAAAAGATCAGATGGTCCAATAAGATATCCATCAGTGATTTGATATCCTGCAGCAATAACCCGAGGGGGTCCGTCGAATCTTGTAGGTTTAGCATTTTTAAAAGCGACAGGCATAAGAGGTCCAGTATGAGACCCTCTCATCCAACCTTCTACTAACCAGGGACGAGCAAATGGTTCTAAAATCTCTCCTATGGCTGGAAATCCAGATTGTGCTCTTACTATTAAAACCGGATCGTCTTTACCTACATATCTTCCAGCCATTAAAGATAATCTTTGGGTAGAAGCTACAGCCGCTATTTCTCCATCAGATTTTCTATAGACAGATCTTACTACATATCTACTAGTAGCTCCAATAAACACTAATAAATCATAAATTTCTTCCGGAGCTTTAAGTAAAATACCCATTCCACTATAGACATCCATTACATCAAAAATAAATCCATCATGCATAGATGGATCAATTACTAATCCTGCTGTATTCATAGGATCAGCAAAAATCTCATATAAAGGAAGGTTCCAAGCACTGGGAGAGGTCTTATCTGCAAAGAAAACTACTATAGGCTCACTTCTTCTCTCCTCAAACTCCATTTCTGCAACTCCTGGTCCCATCCCTTTAACATTTCCAGAAAAAGCATCAACTAAGAGATCCTGTCCTGCACCATACATTTTTAGTCTTTTAGAAACTTCAGTTCCTTCTTTAAATGCATTCCAAGCAAGTTCGTGTATTTCTGAAGAATCAACTCCTTTAGTATGAGTCATTACTAAAGCAATATCATCACCGCATACTAAAACGGATAAATCTCTTATTATGCCTTTATCCTTTCCATCCTCAGCTATTTCTCTTACCTTTTCTACTACTTCTTTATATACAGAAGAATGCCCTACAAATCCTCCTATATCTGCTTTTATTACAGATAAAGTCAATTTCATTGGGCACCTCCCTCTTTATAACCTTTAAATTTTACCGAAAATTATTAATATAAAAAATTATAGCATAGGCTCAAAAATATGTAAACTTTAAAATTACTATGGATGAAGAAGAAAAGCTTGCAGTAGCATTACAATATAAAATAGAAACTCCTGCTCCAAAGGTTATTGCAAAAGGTAAAGGATATTTAGCAGAACTCATTTTAAGAATAGCTAAAAATCACAATATACCTATAAAAAGGGATTCAAAATTAGTTAAAGAATTATATAAATTAGAAATAAATCATCCCATTCCTCCTGAATTATACAAAGCTGTAGCTATAATATTAGCATGGGCTTATGATGTTAATCAAAAATTTAAAGAAAAAATTTTAAAAAATTTCTCTTTTTAACTCTTGCTATTTTTCAAAAACTAGATATAAAACACTAAAATATTTAAGAGGAGGTTTTATAAATGTTTAAATTACCTGAAGATAGACTTTATTCTGAAACCCATCTCTGGATAAAGAAGAAGAAAAAAAAGATAGTTAGAATAGGAATTACAGAGTATTTTAACATAAAAAATTGGGAAATTGTTGAAATTGATCTTCCAGAAGAGGAAGAAGAGTTTGAAAAAGAAGAAATTTTTGGAAGCGTAGAAACTATTGAAGAAGTTTTTGATTTAATTATGCCTGTTTCAGGCAAAATTGTTGCAGTAAATGAAAAGGTTTTAGAAGAAGTTGATATCTTAAATGAAGATCCTTATGAAGAGGGATGGCTTGTAGAAGTGGAACTTTCCAATCCCTCTGAATTAGAAGAACTTTTACCTCCAGAAGATTATGAAATAAAATTTTTAGAAGAAGTGGAAGAAATTCCGGAGGAAAAAATTATAGAGGAAGAATAGCAAAAATGTTCGCTGTAGTTTTTCCTGGTCAAGGCTCTCAATATATAGGCATGGGAAAAGATTTTTTTGAAAATTTTGAGAAAGTCAAAGATTTTTTTAATAAAGCAGAAAAACTTACCAATATTCCTATTAAAAAACTTTGTTTTGAGGGTCCTTTAGAAGAACTTACACAAACTAAAAATTTACAAGTATGCTTAACCCTAATAAATGTTGTATGTTATGAAGTTTTAAAAGAATTTTTAGAAGAAAAAAAAATAAATCTCTCTTATGTAGCTGGTCATAGTTTAGGAGAATTTAGTGCTCTTTATGTATCAGAAGTTCTTTCTTTTGAAGATACTTTCATTGCTGTAAAAGAAAGAGGAAAATTAATGGAAGAAGAAGGAAAAAAAGGATTTTCTACTATGTATGCTATAATAGGTTTACCTTTAGAAGACCTTAAAAATTTATTAAAGTATGAAAAAGAAGTAACAATTTCTAATTATAATTCTCCCAAACAGTTCGTAATAAGCGGAAAGATTCCAGAGATAGATAAAATAGCACAGAGGGCTAAAGAATTGGGAGCAAAAACTGTTAAGCTTAAAGTGAGTGCTGGGTTTCATAGTCCTTTAATGAAATCAGCTGAAGAAAAATTTAGCCAAATTCTTGAAAAGCTTACTTGGAAAAATGCTAAAATCCCTTTTGTAAGTAATATCAGTGGAAGAGAAGAAATAGAAGGATCAGTTATAAGGGAACTTATGAAAAAACAAATTGTTTCTTCTGTTAGATGGATTGAATGCATAAATTATATGTATAATAAGGGAGTAAGAATTTTTATAGAAATTGGTCCTAAAAGAGTTCTTTCTGGTTTAATTTCTCAGATTTTAGAAGGAAAAGAATACAAGATATATAATATAGAAAATTCTGAAAGTTTGGAAAATTTCATAAAGAATTTTTAAGGAGGTAAAGAATTTTTGAAATAAAAATTTTAGAGGAAAGATGTAAAGCATGTGGTCTATGTATTCATTTTTGTCCTAAAAAGGTATTAGAATTTTCTAATAAAAGAAATAAACAAGGATATAAAGTGATCTACCCAAAATATCCAGACAGATGTAATATGTGTGGTATTTGTTATTTAATGTGTCCGGATGTGGTATTTATAAAAGATGAAAAAGAGGAAAACTAAAAAAATTTTAGTTAAGGGAGTGGAGGCTATTGCTCTTGGTGCTTTAGCTGCAAATTGTAAATGTTATTTTGGATATCCTATTACTCCACAAAATGAAATACCAGAACTGATGGCAAGAGAACTCCCTAAAAGAGGTGGAGTTTTTTTACAAGCAGAAAGTGAACTTTCTGCAATAAATATGGTATTAGGGGCTTGTGCAGTAGGAGTAAGAGCTATGACAAGTTCCTCAAGTCCTGGTATTTCTCTTATGTGTGAAACCTTTTCTTATATAGCAGCTTTAGAATTACCTGCAGTAATAGTAAATGTAATGAGAGGAGGTCCTGGTCTTGGAGGAATAGAAGCTTCTCAAGGAGATTATTTTCAAGCAGTTAAAGGTTCAGGACATGGAGATTTTCATTTTATGGTATTAGCCCCTTATAATGCTCAAGAAGCTTATGAACTTACTGCTAAAGCTTTTGAATTAGCCGAAAAATATAGAAATCCTGTAATGATTTTATCTGATGCTATTTTAGGACAAATGAAAGAACCTATAGTTTTAAAAAAAATTAAAATTAAAGAATATCCAAAAAATGACTGGGCTTTAACTGGAGCTAAAAATAGAACAAGTAGAATCATAAGAAGCCTTTTTTTAGATTCTCAAGAATTAAAGGAAAGAAATTTGAAATTAAAAAATAAATATAAGAAAATGGAAAGGGATATACTTTTTGAGGCATTGATAGAAAATAATGAAAAAGCAATTTTAGTTGCTTTTGGTTCAATGGCACGTATTGTTAAAGAAGTTTGCTTTATTTTAAAAAATAAAGGATATCCTGTTGGTTTTTTTAGACCAATAACTCTTTTTCCTTTTCCTGTAAAGCCTATCCAGCAGATTTTAAACAGTGCTAAAAATTCTTTAAAATTTTTAGTTATTGAACTTAATTGTGGTCAAATGGTAGAGGATGTGAGATTAGCAGTGAATGGAAAAGCTGAAGTTATTTCTTTATCTTATCCTCCGAGTGTGATCCCTTTTCCAGAAGAATTGGAAAAAGAAATAAAAAAATGGATAAGGTAATTTTTAAATTTCCTAAAAGCTTAAAGTCTACACTTTTCCATTATTGTCCAGGGTGTCACCATAGTATTGTTCATAGACTCCTTTGTGAAGTAATAGATGAACTTAAAATACAAGAAAAGAGTATAGGAATTGCCTCAATTGGATGTGCCTGCTTTTTATATTTTTATATAGATGTGGATATTTTAGAAGCTCCTCATGGAAGAGGCTGTGCTGCAGCTACAGGTATTAAAAGAGCTAGGCCAGAATTGATAGTTTTTACCTATCAAGGAGATGGAGACTTTGCAGCTATTGGATTTAATGAAAGCTTTCATTCTGCCTTAAGAGGTGAAAAAATAACAGCAATCATGATAAATAACACAGTATACGGAATGACCGGAGGCCAGGTTTCCCCTACTACACTCCCTTATCAAAAAACCACCACCACCCCTGAAGGAAAAGATCCAGCTTATTATGGATATCCACCTAAAATAGCCGAAATTTTCTCTAATTTGGAGGGGGTTGGATTTTCTGGTAGATTTGCGGTAAACACACCTAAAAGGGTTTTAGAAACTAAAAAAGCTCTCAAAAAAGCTTTCCTTGCTCAGATTTACAATTTAGGATTTGGATATATAGAAATATTGTCTTCTTGCCCTGTAAACTGGAAGCTTGATCCTGTAAAAGCTAATAAAAAAATAGATGAACTTACTAAATTTTATCCTTTAGGAATTTTTAAAGATTTAGTAAAAAATTTTTAAGAGTAGAAAAATTGAGGATAGAATTAATAATTTCTGGATTCGGAGGACAAGGAATTCTTTTTGCAGGTAACCTTATTGCTCTTTCTGCTATGATGGAAGGACATCAAGTAACTTATCTTCCTGTTTATGGCCCGGAAATGAGAGGCGGAACCTGTAATTGTACAGTTATAATATCTCAAAATGAGATAGCCTCTCCTCTTATTTATCATCCTTCTTTCTTAATTATTATGAATTATCCTTCTTTTTTAAAGTTTATGCCAAATCTTAAAAAAGGAGGATCTGCTATAATAAATTCTGATTTAGTTAAACCAAAAGAAATCGAAGATCTTCAAACTTTACAAAAGAAATATAGATTATATTTTATTCCTGCAACTTCTTTAGCTGAAACTATTAATGCTCCTTTATTAGCAAATTTATGTGTATTAGGAGCATTTTATCAAATAACTAAAATATTTAAATTAAAAAATTTCAAAAAAGCTTTAAGAGAAAGCTTGGGAAGTGAAAAGGCTGATCTTTTTGAACCAAATTTAAAAGCTTTTAAATTAGGAGCAAAATATATTAAACAAAATTTTAAATGAAAGTCATAATCCAAAGAGTAAAAAATGCAGAATTAATAATAGACTCAAAAACTGTTTCAAAAATAAATCAAGGATTAGTTGTATTTGCCTGTGTCGAAAAAGGAGACAATATAAATATCATCGATTGGTTTGCAGAAAAATTAGTAAATCTTAGAATTTTTCCTGATAATCAAGGTAAGTTTAATCTTAATATAAAGGAAATAAAAGGAGAGATTTTGTTGGTTTCAAATTTCACTATATGTGGGATTTTAAAAAAAGGAACAAGACCAAGTTTCCATCTTGCAGAACATCCAGAAATAGCTAAAACTTTATTAGAAAATTTGGCAGAAAAAATAAGGAACAAAGGAATTACAGTAAAAGAAGGAATTTTTGGAGCCTATATGAAAGTAAAATTAGTTAATGATGGTCCCGTGACTTTATATTTAGAATACCCCCTAAAAAGTTCTTAAATTATGGAAAAATTAATAACAATTGGATTTTCTCCTCATAGAATTGAAACACTCCCTTTTGCAAAACAACTTATGGAAAATCATGATATTATAATTCTCGAAGAACCTTACAATCCAGCATTTTATGAATTTTTAAAAGATAACCTTTCCTTAAAGGAATATCTTAAAACCGTTGATTTTTGGTTTCCTCAATTTATAAAAGAATCTTCTTTAATTATTAAAGAACTCTATAAGAAGGGAAAAATAATCTTTCAAATAGAACCTTATCTAGAAAAACTCATAAAAATTCAACAAAAAATTGCAAGAGAAGAAAAAATAGAAAATATTTTAAACGATCCTGAATTAAAAGAAATTTATTGGGTTGAAAATAAAGCTATAGGGAAACTTCTTGAATTCTATCAAATTTCATTAGGAGAAAATTTCCTTGAAATTATTACAGCAGTTAAAACTTTTTCTAAAGCTGATGCTGAAAGATTTCGTTTAAGGGATCTCTTAAGAGCAAAGGCTGTTTTAAAAATTTTACCTGAAAAAGGAAGAATTTATATAGAAGCAGGAACTATTCATCTTTATTTTAAAAGACTTATTCATTTTTATTTAGGTAAAAGTTGGAAAATTGAGCATAAATTTTTATTAGAAAAATTTTTAAAACCCCTTACCGGAAGACCCTGGATTTTTCCACCTGGTGAACTTCTTACTTTAAGGTATATTTTAAAAAGAAAAGAAAACATAGAAATAGAAAATCTCCTAGCAGCTAGATCTTTAATTTACATTAAAATTATTCCCAAGGAAGAACTTATTCCGTCTTCCAAAGAACCTTTCCCACATATAACACAAGAATTAAAAGCTATAAAAATGGTAAACAAACTTTCTTTTGAAGACTGTGCTAAACTCTATAAAAAATTATTTTTTATAAAAGACCCGGAGACAGCTAAAAAATTAGTAGAAAATTATTTAAACTCGTTCAATAATTAATTTACCAATTTGGTATCCCAAAAAAGCACCTACTAAAATATCTGAAGGAAAATGGGCTAAAACAAAAAGTCTTTGAGCTGCTACAACAAAAGCTAAAAAATAAAATAAAAATCTATATTTAGGATACTGATGTGATAAAATCTTGACCATTGTAAAAATAAATAAAGTGTGACCTGAGGGAAAAGAGGCATATTCATACTCTAAATTTGGTCCTTTAAATAAAGTCTCAAAAGTAACTTTAGGTCTTGCTCTTCCAAAAAGATATTTTGTATAAGATAAAATTTCTCCTAATATAATCCCTAATATTAACCGTTTACCTAAAATTTTGTTTCCAAATATATAACTATATATACTCATAAAAATATTAAATATTACAAATATTTTGTAAAATTTTTCTATTAATTTTGTAAAAATTTTTATATAAAAAAAACATTCTTTATAATTAATTTGTAAATTTTTTAAAAAAAAGACTATTTTTTGATCTAAATATAAAAAACATAAAAATAATAAAA
>CAYPPW010000027.1:0-19680 GCA_964412755.1 uncultured Thermodesulfatator sp. | reverse complement strand
AAATAATATAGATCCGGAATATTTGAAAGTAATAAATACTCAAGGAGCTATAGCTATAGCAGCTGGATTAAGGGATTTCATATGATAATAAAGTTCAATTTATTACCCAAAAAAGAAGTTGTTAAAATAGAAGAAAAAAAAGAGGAATATAGATTTTTAAGAATTCTTTTTATTATCTTTATTGTAGTAATATTTACTATAATAGGTGAAGGTATTAGATTACAATACAGTTTAAATAATTTACAGAAAGAAAGAGAAAAAAAACAAAAACAATTAGTAGAATATAAAACCATAGCTGAACAAGTAAAAGCTATGGAAAGAGAAATTGAGGAAATTAAAAAACGTATTTTAACTATTGTGGATTTGAAAAAAAGACAAGGAGATATGCTTCAAAAAATAGAAACGATCATAACAAATATAGAAAAAAATAAAATAGTTTTTACTCAATTAGCTTTAGATTCTTCTAGAGCCGAAATTACAGGCATTAGTTCAGATTTAAAAGATATAGCTGAGTATCTAAAAAATCTCGAAAATCAAAAAGAATTTATAAAAGAAGTTGCTTTAAATGAAACTAATAAAAAGGAAGCATATATAGAATTTAAAGCAGGAGTTATATTCTAAAATGGCAGCTTTGTGGGATAGATTAAAAGGGTGGGAAGCTACTGCTTCTACTAAAGAAAAGGTTTTGGTAGTGATTATTGTTATTTTGATTCCCTTATTTTTGTTTTATCAGTTTTATTATATTAAAGTTAAAGATAAGATAAATGTGTTAAAAGAAGACATTAAAAAATTGGATTTGGAAATAGAAAAATATAAACAAATAGCTCAAAAATTTAAAATTTTAGAAGTTCAGTTAAATCAGAGAAGAGAATTCTTGGAAAAGATAAAGGGAATTCTTCCTTCTGAAAAGGAAATACCTGAAATTTTAAAAAGGGTTTCAGATCTGACTAAAGAAAATAATTTGGAAGTGATTAGTTTTAGGCCTGGTAAGGAAATTTCTCAAAATTATTATCAAATAATTCCTATTGAAATGGTCCTACAGGGAGGATTTAACAATGTTATTAGATTTTTTAATGATATAGAAAGTATAGAAAGATTGATAGTTTTGAATAATGCTACTTTTAAAATGGAAAAAAAACTTTTAAATGTAAATGCTACTTTCCATACTTTTAAATATACGGGTCTTCCTGTAGAAGAACAACCAAAAAATAAAGATCAAAAGAAAGGTGAAACTAAAGGGGAATAAAAATATATGAAAATTAAATATTTAATAAGTCTTTTAATAACTAGTCTTTTAATTGTGGGATGTTCTAAAAAAGAGGAAAAAGCAATTATATCTTTAACAGAACCATCTAAAAAAGAAAGAGATGTAGAATTAGAAGAATGGGAAAAAGTTTTAGAAAAACAGCCTTATAAAGTGGATGTTAGCAAATTAAAAAATCCTTTTATTGGTCCAGAAATTTTAAAGGAAGCAATAGCTAAAAGAGAAAAAATACCCTTAGAATTAGTAGGGATATTAGAAAAAAATGGAGAAAAATTAGCTTTATTACAAGATAATACTAAAAAAGGATATATAGTAAGGAAGGGTTCCCAAATAAGAAATATTAAAATTATAGAAATAGGTCCCGATTATATAATAATAGAAGAGGAGGCATTTAGTATTTACGGAGGAATAGAAAAAAATAGAAGAATATTAACTTTAAAAAAGGAGAAAATATTATGAAAATTAAAATAATAGGTATTTTAATTTTTATTCTTTTTATAAAATTTTTTAATTGTTGGGGAGCAGAAAAAATATATTTAAAGGATGTGATATTTTTAAAACATCCTGTTGATAGATTAATATTTGAATTTAGCACTAAACCTAAATTTGATATCCAAAAGGAGCAAAATAAAATTAGGTTAACATTATATAATACCGTTCCTGAAAAATCTGCCTGGATAAAAAATCTTCCTAAGGAAATATTTAAGGAAATAAATGCCTCCTATGAAAAAGATATTCTTTATTTAGAATTTGTTATAAGTGAGCCTTTCAATTTTCAAACAACAATTTTAGGTAATAAACTGTTATTAGATTTTATATGGGAAAAATTAGAAAAACCTATTAGTGTTATTATCAAGGGAGAGGAAATAGAATATTTAGAAAAAAAACCTCTTCCTGAAATAAGAACAGCTTTACCTGAAGCCAAGTACCCTGAATATGAAATTTATTTAGGAACTCATAGATTAAAAATGCCTATGACAGAAAAGAGGTATACTGGAATTCCAGTTTCTGTAGATTTTCAAGAAGCCGATATTCATGCAGTTTTAAGGTTTTTAGCAGAAGTAGGAGGAATTAATATTATTGCAAGTGAGCAAGTAAAGGGAATGGTTACACTTAGAGCTAAACAAGTTCCTTGGGATTTATTGTTAGATGCAGTTCTTGCTAATAATGGGCTTGCTAAAATTACCATAGGAAATATCACAAGAATAGGTTCAATAGAAGAAATTAAAAAAGAAGCAGAACTTTATAGAGACTATATGAGAGCTTTAGGAGAGAGTACAGAAGGAATTAGAAGAGAAATCGAAAATCAAAGAGATATATTAAGAGCTATTCAAGAAACTGAAGAAATGACTAATAGATTAATTACAAGAACTTTTGCTCTTAAACATATTAGAGCAAGTAAAGTGGTAGATACTTTAAAAAATCAAAGAATTCCAGAAAAACTTTCAGAAATTTTAAAAGATCCTAATAAAGTTACTTTTGATCCTTTTACCAATACCTTAATTGTTAAGGCTACTCCTAAAATATTAGATGAGATTGAATTAATAATAAAAGAAATAGATAAACCAAGACCTCAATTTTTAATTGAAGCAAGGGTAGTAGAAGTAACTGATACTTATGTTCATGAACTTGGAGTAAGATGGGGAGGGGCTACATGGAGGGCTACTGAACACAGTATATGGGGTATTTCACCAAATCCCTCTTCCTCAACAGGAAGTATGAGTTATACTTATCCTGGTGGAGGAGGACCTCCTTCTACTAATGCAACCATTTCACTTCCTACACCTACTATTGTGGATTTAGGTGCAGTTCCAACTCAAAGGACTCGTCCTAGTGCTTTAGGAATTATTTTAGGTTATTTTGGTAAAAATGCTGCTTTATTAGATTTTCAACTTTCTGCGCTTGAAGAAAAAGGGGTAGCAAGAATTTTATCAAAACCGAAAATTCTCACTTTAGACAGAGAGGTAGCAGAAATAAAACAAGGATATAGAATCCCTTATTTGAGATATGTACCGGAGGTTCCAGTTCCTGCTATAGATTTTGTTGATGCAGGCCTTAAATTTAATGTAATTCCATCTCTTACCCCTGATGGAAAAATTTTATTAGATATCATAATAGAAAAATCTACTCCCGATTGGAGTCATACAGTGCAAGGAGTTCCTGCTTTATATACTAATTCAATTCAAACTAGTGCATTAGTAGATAACGGGGAAATTTTAGTCTTAGGTGGAATCAAAATTAGTGATATTACTGAAGCTATAGATCAGGTTCCAGGTTTAGGAAATATTCCAGGTATTGGAGAAGCATTCAAAAGAAGAGATAAGAGATTTACTAATACAGAATTGATGGTTTTTATAACACCACAAATTGCTTATATTCCCATCGCAGGAATTGATTATTAAAAATTACTAAGAAAAGGGTCCACTTATATATCCTTTAATTACAGGGATATTTATTTCTTTATCGACTTCTAACCAGACTATATTATCCTCAATTTTAATAATTTTCCCTACAACACCACCAGCAGTAAAAACTTTTTGACCCACTCTTAATTCTGAAATAAATTTTTGATGTTCTCTCATCTTTTTTTGTTGAGGTCTTATTAAAAGAAGATAAAAAATAACAAAAATTAATATAAGAGGAAGTAAAGTAAATATGAAACCTATTAAACCACCTCCTGTAGGAGTTTGTCCTTGTTGAGAAGGTGTTCCCATTGCAAAAACTAAATTAAAGAAAAAATTTAATAAATTCATAAAACCCTCCTAAATTTTAATAAAAATTACACCAAATAATATTCTTTTATTTGTTCTTTCAATTCTTTTAAAGTCTCAGTTTTTATAGCCTCTCTGATATGTTTCATTAGTTTAGCATAATAAAATAAATTGTGAAGGGTTAAAAGATAATACACTAAAAGTTCTTTTGAATGGAAAAGATGTCTTAAATATCCTCTGGAATAGTTTCTACAAGTATAGCACTCACATTCAGGATCAAGTGGTGAGGAATCCAATTTTAAAGAAGCATTTTTTATAGAAAGAGTGCCTTTAGAGGTAAAAACAGTTCCTCTTCTGGCGTTTCTTGTTGGTAATACACAATCAAACATATCAATTCCTCTTATTACAGCTTCTATAATATCTAAAGGTGTCCCTATTCCCATTACATATCTTGGTTTATAAAAAGGCATATTTTCTACACTTATTTCTATTATTTTCTTTCTTATTTCTGATGATTCTCCTACTGAAAGACCCCCAATGGCATATCCATCAAAATTCAAAGAAGTAATAAATTTAGTACTTTCTATTCTTAATTTTTCATACATTCCTCCTTGAATTATTCCAAAAATAGCTTGTTTGACATTTTTATGCCTTTGCCAGTATTCAAAAGATTCAATAGCCCACTTATGAGTAAGCTCAGTTAAAAATTTAGTTTCTTCAAAAGAGCAGGGATAAGGGATACAAATATCTAGAACCATTACAATATCAGCACCTAATTTTTTTTGAATTTCTAAAGTATTAATGGGAGTTAAAAAATGTTCAGTCCCGTCTAAATGAGATTTAAATAAAATTCCTTTTTCATTGATTTTTCTAAATTGTGCTAGACTGTATACTTGAAAACCTCCGCTATCAGTTAAAATAAGCCTTTCCCAATTCATAAATTTATGAAGACCACCTAATTTATATATTATCTCTACTCCAGGTCTTAAGAATAGATGATAGGTATTAGCAAGAATTATAGAGTAACCCATTCCAGCAACTATTTCTAATGGCATAGCCTTTATAGTTCCTTGTGTTCCTACTGGCATAAAAATAGGGGTTTCAACAACTCCTCTATGAGTAATTATCTTTCCTATCCTAGCAAGACTAGTTTTGCTTTGATAAATTACTTCAAATTTGAACATATTTTTTTATTTTTTCACATGCTTTCAAAAAATTAGATTTCATATTTAATAAAATTTCTTCAGAAATACAAAAAGAAAGTCTTATATAATTTGGGGTTCCAAAACCTCTTCCTGGAACAGCAAGAATGAATTCCTCTTTTAAAATTTCACAAAATTTTATGTCATCAATTGGAACTTTTGGAAAAATAAAGAATCCCCCTTTTGGTTTAATAAAAGATAATCCTGCTTCTTTTAATATTTCACACAAAATGTCTCTTCTTTTTTGATAGATTTCAACTTTTACTTTATAAAAAGCGCAATTAGCGACAATTCTTTGAGCAATAGCAGGAGCATTAACAAACCCTAAAATGCGATTAGCAAGGATTAAGCCTTCAAGCAAGGTCCTTTTGTCTTCAATTTCTGGATGAATAGCTATAAATCCTATTCTCTCCCCTGCTAAAGAAAGCTCCTTAGAAAAGCTATAGGCTATTATGCTATTAGGATAATATTTAAATACTGGAGGAACTTTTTCGTTATCAAAAACTAAATTTCTATAAGGTTCATCAGAAACTAAATAAAAAATTTTATTATATTCTTTACTTTTTTTAAGAAGAATTTCTGAAAGTGTTTTAATTTCATTTTCTGAATAAATTTGTCCTGTAGGGTTATTAGGAGAATTAATTAAAATTATTTTAGTTTGAGAAGTAATTGCTTTTTCTATGTTTTCCAAATCTAAACTAAAATCTTCTCTCGTTGGAATAGGTTTCGGGATTCCTTGATGATTTTCAATATAAAAAAAATATTCTACAAAAAACGGTGAGGGGAAAATTATTTCTTCACCTGGGTTTAGGAGAGTTTTAAAAATTACATTTAAAGCCCCTGCTGCCCCACAAGTCATTATAATTTCTTCAGAAGTTACATTAATTTCTTGATCTTTTGATACTTTTTTTGCCATTATTTCTCTAACAAAAGGAAATCCAGCATTTGGCATATATCTATGATAGGAAGGATCATAATTCTTAACTATTTCTTCTAAACTTTCTTTTACCTGAATTGGAGGAACTAGATCAGGATTTCCTAAACTTAAGTCAAAGACTTTGTTTTCTCCATATAATTTTTTAAGTTTTATTCCTTCTTCAAACATTTTTCTTATCCATGAACTCTTTTCTATATAATTTTTCATTTGAAGAGAAATACTCATTTTTTACCTCCAAATAAAAAATTATTTTAATATAACATAAAATTAAAATTATATAGGATATTGACAAAAATAAAATTAAGTGATAAAAAATTAAAAAATAATTTAAAAAATTTTTAAAATAGGAGGTTAAAAATGAAATTAGTTTTAAAAAATATTATTTATTTGATTTTAGTATTAATTTTATATTCCCCTTCAGTTAGGGCTCATTTTTTAGTTTTAATACCTGATAAAGATAATATAGAGGTTCAACAAAAAGATGTAAAATTAGAGGCAAAGTTTACTCATCCTATGGAAGGTGGTCCAAATATGGATTTTAAAATTATTGATAGCGGAGTTTGGTGGAAAGGTGAAAAAAATACTCTTGAGTGGCAAGAGAAAAAGATTTTTTCTATGAAAAGCAGTGGTAAAAAGGTTTCTATGTATACTTCAGTTTTATATATTAAAAAACCAGGCGTATATCAAATTTATATAGAACCTGAGCCTTATTTTGAATCTTCAGAAGAAAAATTTATTAAACAAATTACAAAAGTTATTGTTCAAGCTTTAGGAATGGAGGAAGGATGGGATCAACCAATTGGACTTAAAGCTGAGATTGTTCCCATGATTAAACCTTTTTCTTTATGGGAAGGTAATACTTTTAAAGGGCAAGTTTTAATAAATGGAAAGCCTGCTAAAAACATAAAAGTTGAAGTAGAATATTTAAATGAAAAAGGGATAAAGGTTCCTGCAGATTCCTTTATTACTCAAGTTATTAAAACAGATGAAAATGGATATTTTGAATATACCATTCCTTGGGCTGGTTGGTGGGGATTTTCTGCGATAGGAGAAGGAGGTATGTTTAAAGGATCAGATGGTAAAGAATATCCTTTGGAACTTGATGCTGTGATTTGGGTAAAAGCTTATCCTAAACCAAAAGAGGTTAAATAAAGAATGCATATTTCTGAAGGTGTTCTTTCTCCTCCTATTTTATTAGGAGGGGTAGTATTCACTTTAATAGGTTTAACTATAGGATTAAAAAATTTGAGAGAAAATAAACTTCCTGAAGTAGCTATTCTTTCAAGCACTTTTTTTGTGGCTTCATTAATCCATATTCCTGTAGGGCCTAGTTCTGCCCATCTTATCCTAAATGGATTGGTTGGAATTCTTCTTGGATGGGTTGCTTTTCCTGCTATTTTCTTAGGACTCTTTTTACAAGCAATTTTATTCCAATTTGGAGGTATTACTACTTTAGGAATAAATACTTTTATTATGGCTTTTCCTTCTGTAATAGTATGGTATTTATTTAAAAATTTCATTCAAAAAGATAATATTTTTACTTTTACTAGTGGATTTTTGTCAGGATTTCTCTCTATAATTTTTTCAGCTATTTTAGTAAGCTTAATGCTTTATTTTACACAAAAAAGTTTTTTTTCTTTAATTGTAACTTTAATTAGTATCCATATTCCTATAGCAATTGTAGAGGGTTTAATTACAGGATTTATTTTAATATATTTAAAAAAAATAAAACCGGAGGTTCTTTTATGAAATATTTTATAAGTTTTTTATTAAGTTTATGTATTTTATTTTTATTTCAGAATTGTTTTGCTCATAAATTAAGCACATTTGCTTATAAAGAGGGGGATCAAATTATAGGAGAAGCTTATTTTGTAGATGGTTCACCTTGCATGAATTGTAAAATAGAAGTATTTGATAAAAAAGGGGCTAAAATTCTTGAAACTCTAACTAATGAAAGAGGAGAATATAAATTTGGTATAAAAGAATCGGGAGAATTAAAAATAAGAGTTATCGCAGGAGAAGGACATCTTGCTGAATATAAAATAAAAATAGAAGAATTAGAAAAGGAAAAGAAAATTCAAAACGAAAAAAATATTGAAAAAAACATTTCCAAAAAAGAAAACTTACCATCTTTAAATAAGGAAGAAATTAAAGATATGTTGAAACAAGCAATAAGAGAAGAAAATGAAGGAATTAAAAATTTAATTCTGGAAGTTAAAAAAGACATGAATAGAGTAAAAGTTCATGAAATTTTAGGTGGTATAGGTTATATTTTGGGAATATTAGGATTGTGGGCTATTTTAAAAAATAAGAAAAGGGTTAATTAAATGCATTTAGAAGTATTTGCTGAGGGTAACTCTTTTTTACATAAGCTTGATCCAAGAGTTAAGATATTAGTTTTTATAATATTTGCCATTTTTTGTGCTATTTCTGAAGGGTTACTTATACCTTTTCTTTATTTATTATTATCTTTATTTTTAATTTTATTAGCAAAACTTCATTTTAAAACCCTTTTGAATCGTATTATTGGTGCTAATTTTTTTATTTTTTTTATATGGATATTTATTCCTTTAAGTTATAAAGGTGATTCTTATATTGATTTTGGATTTATAAAATTAAGTTATGAAGGGATAAAATATGCTCTTTCTATTACTTTAAAATGTAATGCCATTATTCTTGGTACAATAGCTTTTTTAGCAACTTCATCTCTTTCTTCTCTTGCTCATGCCATAATTCATTTGAGAATACCTAATAAATTAGTGACTCTCTTTTTTCTATTTTATAGATATATAAGTGTGATACATGAGGAATATATAAAAATAAAGAGAGCTGCTTCAGCAAGAGGATTTAAACCAAGAACAAATATTCATACTTATAAAACTTATGCTTATATAGTAGGAGCTTTATTAATTAAAAGTTTTCAAAGATCTGCAGAAATTTACAGAGCTATGCTTGCAAGAGGTTTTAATGGTTTTTTCCCATTATATGAACATTTTGAGTCAAAAAGAGTTGATCTTTTGTTTGGAATAATTTTAAGTATAATTGTAATTTTAATATATTATATTTATGAATAATATACCTATTATTAAATTAGAAAATATTAAATTTGGATATGATTCTCAATTTATTTTGAATGATTTAAGTTTGGAGATTTTTTATGGAGAAAAGGTAGGATTGATAGGGCCTAATGGATCAGGGAAAACAACACTTCTTTATATTATTACAGGTTTTTTAAAGCCCTTTTCGGGGAAAATTACTATATTAGGAAAAGAAAGAAAACAAGAAAAAGACTTCTTAGAAGTAAGGCAAAAAATTGGATTACTATTTCAAGATTCTGATGCTCAACTATTTTGTCCCACTGTAAAAGAGGAGATAGCTTTTGGTCCTTTAAATCTTAAAAAATCACGAACAGAAGTTAAAGAAATTGTAAAAAAAATTGCAAATACTTTTAATATTGTACATTTACTTGATAGACCTACATATAAACTTTCAGCAGGTGAGAAAAAAATAATAGCACTTGCTACAGTTTTTGCTATGGATCCTGTATGTTATTTATTAGACGAACCTTCAGATGGACTTGATGAAGCTACTAGACAAAGATTGAAGGATCTTTTAAATACTTTAGTTAAAACTTGTTTAATTGTATCTCATGATAAAGAGTTTTTGAGAGATGTAGTTAAAAAAATTTATATATTAAAAGATGGACAAATTTTTCTTTACCAAGATTTCTCCCAGCAAGGATAATTCCAAGGATGCCAGTTTTCACACTCTTGTTCAGAAAAAGTTTTTATAGTATCTTTATCTTCTTCCTTTAAAAATTCAATTTTATTAGGATCAATTACTATATATTTATAAGGTCTATTTTCAATTTTTCCCTCCTCTAATCCCTTGATAATTCCTTTTACTCTAACAAATCTTCCAAAAGTATAAACTGCACAATCTAAAAAATCAGGAGTTTTAATTAAAAATCTTCCCTCTGATTCAAGAACAGTTATTATTTTGCCTTCTCTATTAATCGGAAATTGTAATATTTCAATAATAGTAAAGTTTTCTTTATTACTACAGGAAATTATTTTCCCTCCCCAAAATATTTCCTTTCCTATATAAAATTCTGGGGATTTTATAACTTCTGAAAGAGTAAAAGTTTCTTTTTTAATTTCAGAACTTTTAGCTAGCCATCCACAAGAAAGAAGGAAAATTCCACTCAATATAAAAGCTAAAAATTTAAATTTATTCATTACTATAAATATTAATTTCTTTTTAACTTTATGTCAATTCTAAAAGTTTTTACTTTTTAATTCTCAATAAGAGCTATCTTCATTCATAAATAGAGAATTAATGAGTTATCTTATTTTTTTATAGAAAAGTGTTATAATCTAATACAGTTAATTACAAAAAATAAGGTTAAATTCAATATATGGAAGGGAAAAAATATGGAGAAATTGCTATAGAAAAGGCTGAGCTTGAAGCTTGGGAAAATCCTTATCCCGATAGAGATTATGTTATAGAGATTACTTTCCCAGAATTTACTTGCCTTTGTCCCAGATCTGGATATCCAGATTTTGCTATAATTAAAATTTCCTATATTCCCAATGAAAAAATTGTGGAATTGAAATCTCTTAAACTTTGGCTTAATAAATTTAGAAATAGATATATTTCTCATGAAGCAGCCACTAATGAAATATTTGATGCTTTATGGAATTTGCTTAAACCAAAAAAGCTTAAAATTATAGCAGATTTTCATCCAAGAGGTAATGTTCATACTATAATCACTGTTGAAAAACCTTAAAAATTTAAAAATAACTTAAGTAAAGTTCTGTTTCTACATTTCCTGGGTAATTTCCTTTAACTAAAGTATAATAAAATTCATTATTAAATATTCCTATACCTGTAATAAAACCTGTTTGTGCAGTTCCTAAATTTCTAAAATAATAGGTACCTTCAAAACCAAGTATAAATATTTGAGAAGTAGTGCTATTTAAGGGGATATATTTAATATCACCCTTTACAGGTTCTAAGGGAAAATTATTAGAAATAAAAATAACCTCTGGCTTTGTATCCTTATTTATATCAGCTATAACAGGTGTGATAGATGGATAAACGATTTTTTTGATCACTTCCTTTCCTTTTTTGCCCTTAATAAATAGAATTTCATAAAAATGAGTACCTACAGAATAAGGAGAACTCCAAATTAAAGTAGAATTTTTATAGATTCCTAATTTACCATCAGGAAGATAACTTAAAATTTCAGAAATTCCATCTTTGTCTAAATCAATAAAAATGCTACCAATATTCCTATAATCTGAAGGTACTTTAACTTGAGCAGCATATATCAGATTATTGTTTTCTCTTTTAAGAATATATACTTCTTTACCGAAAAAGTTTTCTGAATCAAAAATTTGCCCTATTAAAGTATCTTTTATTCCTGTTCCTGCATAATCTACAAAATTTAAAATAAGATTGATATTAGTAATTACAGGATTTAAGCCATGTTCACTATATTTAAGGATTTCACTTTTCATTCCGATATTTTCATCTAAAATATTTAAAGCAATCCATCCAGATGGTCCTACTGAAAAATTAATAATTTTTCCTGTTTTTGGTAAATAATAAGCTAAAACATCACCTTTTATTTTTACAATAAATAATCCTTTAGAATTAAAATAAATCATTTCAGGCTGATTATCTGAATCTATATCAATGAATTCTGCTTGAAAAACCTCTTCTTTTGTTTTTCCTAAAATTTTAGGTGAAAGAAGAGGAATTAAATGAGAAGAAATTGGGTAAGAAGGTGTAGTAGTTGAAGAAAAAGAACCTTTAGGTGAAGCTTTATAAGAGATACTTCCATAGTATCTTATCAAATCAAGTTTATAATTATAAACTTTTATTCCTTCATCTTCTATTACAAATACTAAATCGTATTGTTGAGATAATAGATATTGGGGAGTTAAGGTGTTTAATTTTAAATTGGGATCAAAAATAATTGTGGATTCTGGTAAAATATTTTTTAAAATTAAATGTAAGTTTTCATCAAAATTTTGAGTTTCTGAAATTATAAGAATTTTAGAATCTGCAAGCCTTTCTATAGGGGTAGGAACAGGAAAGGATTCTTTTTGAAAAATAACTCTTCCTACAGCAAAATTTTCTTCTAAATTGGTAATTTCAATTTTTCCAATTACTTCTTTTAAAAATCCTAATGTCTTTTCAGTTTCAGGATGTATAATTTTTTTAACTCTTTTATAAACTGTAAAAATGTCCTTAGGTTTGACTCCTTGAGCTTTTCCTTTATCTATAATGATTTGACTATCCTCTATTCCAATAATTAAACCTGAAAGTGAGGTAAAATCTTTTTTTATTTCTTCATATACTTGAGATGAAATGATACCAAAAGAAAAATTTACTTTAATTAAAAAAAGAATAGCTATTAAAAAATAAAGACCGAGCTTCAAAATTTTATTATTTTTTCTCAATTTTTTCCTCCTTTTTAATTTTTTAATGGACCCTGTCCTGTTGACTCTAATACTGAAAGCCAAAATCTACTATTTAGATTTATTTGTTTTCTTCTCTTTATAGCTTCTTTTAGGGGAATATGCACAAATTGATCGTTTAAGTAACTTATCATTATTCCAGTTTTTCCAGCTAGTCCAGCATGAACTGCATATTGTCCTAAAAATCCACAATAAATTCTATCTTCTACATTTGCAGGAACACTCCTTATGATATAACTTGGATCAATATATCTTATAATAACTTCTTTGCCTTTATTTTTAAAGTATTCCATAATTTTTTCTTTTAAAAATTTTCCAATATCACCAAGTTTTATATTTCCAGAAGCATCATATTCTGGTGGGTCTTTTTGGACATATTTTTGTCCAGCTCCTTCAGCTACTACAATTACTGCATGTTTTCTTTTTTCTAGTCTTATTTCTAATTCCTCAAGAAGTCCTTTTTTTCCTTCAAGATCAAAATCTATTTCAGGAATTAAACAAAAATTAACTTCCTTGGTAGCAAGGGTTGCAGCTGCTGCAATAAAACCTGAATGTCTTCCCATAAGTTTTACTAATCCTATTCCATTTGGTACAGCAATTGCTTCAGTATGAGCACATCTTATAGCTTCACAGGCATATTGAACAGCTGTATCAAATCCAAAGGTTTTTGAAACAAGCCAAATATCATTATCTATAGTTTTAGGGATTGTGATTACTCCTATTTTAAGATTTCTTTTTTTAATCTCTTCTTTTATTTTGTAAGCTGCTTTAAAAGTTCCATCTCCTCCTATCATAAAAAGTATTTGTATATTCATCCTTTCTAAAGTATCTACAATTTCTTCTATAGATTGATGCCCGCGGGAGGTTCCAAGAAAAGTACCTCCCATAGTATGAATATCTTTTACTACTTCAGGATTTAATTCAATTATTTCGTGTCCATATTTAGGGATAAAACCTTGTAAACCATATTTAAAACCTATAATTTTATCTACTCTATAAGAATAATATAAAGTCATTACTATAGATCTAATCACATCGTTAATACCGGGGCAAAGTCCTCCACAAGTTACTATACCTACTTTAACTTTAGAGGGATCAAAGTAAATATAAGGTCTAGGGCCCGCTAATTCTAAAGAAGGAATATCTTTATTTTGACTTAAACTTTCTTTTAAATAGTTATAATTTACTCTTAAAGTAATTTTATGATCATCAGTAATAAAACAACTTGGGTTAAGTTTTAACGGAGAGGGGATCTTACAAGGACCAAGATTTTCTACCTGTGTGTCTATGTCTTCAACTATTTCCTCAGTAAATTCTAAGTAATTGAAAAACTCCTTCATTTATTCCTCCTTCTAATTTTTCTTTAATCTCACTCTTACTGCTTCAGCATGGGAGGGTAAATTTTCTGTTTCTGCAAGAATAATTACTTTATCGGCTTCTTCTTTTAAAGCTTGGGGTGAATATTTAATAAAATTTATTTTTTTTAAAAATCTTTCAGTGGATAAAGAAGAACAAAATCTAGCTAGACCCATGGTGGGTAATACATGATTTGGTCCTGCTATATAATCTCCTATAGCTTCAGGACTATAATCTCCTAAAAAAACAGCTCCAGCATTTTTCACAAAAGGAAGATATTCCATAGAATTTTTGGTCATAATTTCTAAATGTTCTGGAGCAATAAGATTAGCTAAAAAGAAAGCAGTTTCTATATCTTTTACTATTATAATTCCTCCTCTTTTTAAAAGAGAAATTTTAGCAATTTCACTCCTATATCCCTTTTTCAAAGCTTCAGGAATTAATTTTTTTACCTTCATAGCAATTTTTTTAGAGGGAGTAATAAGAAGACTTAAGCTCATTGGATCATGTTCAGCTTGTGCGAGTAAATCCCAGGTGATGAACTCTGGATCAGCAGTGTCATCTGCAATTATCAATACTTCAGTTGGACCAGCTAAAATATCAATTCCCACAAAAGAAGAAACTAATTTTTTAGCTGTAGTCACATAAATATTTCCTGGTCCACAAATTATATCTACTTTAGGTAGAGTTTCAGTTCCATAAGCTAATCCAAAAATAGACCAAGGTCCTCCTATTTTATATATTTCATCTACTTTTGCTTCATTAGCTGCTACTAAAAGGGCAGGATGTAAAGTTTTATCTTTTCGGGGTGGAGAAATCATTATAACTTTTTTTACTCCTGCAATTTTAGCTGGAATAGCAGTCATAAGAACTGTTGAAATAAGTGGTGTTTCTCCACCCTTTCCCCCAGGTATGTATAATCCTACTACCTCTACAGGTCTTATTATTTGACCTAAAATTATTTCCTTTTCTTCCTCTATAAACCATGATTGAGGTAAATTTTTAGAATGAAATTTTCTAATTTTCTCTATAGCTAATTTTATAGAAGAAAGAACATCTGAGGATATTTCTTTATAAGCTTTTTCTATTTCTTCAGCCTTTACTCTTATTTCTTTTGGGTCAAAAAAAACCTTATCAAATTTATAAGTATATTCAATAAGTGCTTTATCTCCTTCCTTTTTTACCTTTTTTCCTATTTTGACTACTTCTGTTTCTATTTTTTTGGGTATTTTTTCAATTCGATTAATTATTTTTTGAAGATACTTCTCAGCTGACTCTGAAGGATAATTTAATACTTTAATTTTCATAATATTTATTCCTTTTTACCAATTAATAAAAGGGGCTTGCCAGCTTTTCTTCAATTCATAAATATTTTCATTTATTAGGATTTTTCCATTTAATCCTTTTATTATTAAATTGGGTTGGGATATTACCTCTCCAATTAGAGCACAAGGGATTTCTTTCATAATAGACTCAAATTCTTCCCTATTTTCTTTCTTTACTGTTACTAAAATTCTTCCTGCACTCTCAGAAAATAGAATAAAATCTTCTCTTTTTTCGCCTCTATAAGGTAAAGCTAATAAATCTATAAATATTCCATATCCTCCTGAAAAAGCTTTTTCAGCTATAGCAACTCCTAATCCACCGTCTGAAAGATCATGAGCAGATTCAACAAGTCCAAAATAAATAGCATCTCTCAATTTAAGGTATATCTTTTTATTTAAAATTGGATCAGGTTTCGGAACCTTTCCCCCTTTAATACCTAATATATTAAAATATTCAGAACCAGCAAGTTCTTCATAAGTTATTCCCAAAATATAAACTTTATCACCCGGATTTTTAACATCCATAGTTTGAGCTAAATAATATTTAGGAATTTTAGCAATTACCGAAAATAAAAGGGTAGGGGGGATTGAAATTTTTAAACTTCCATTAGGAAGAATTATACCCACTCCAAATGGATTTTTCGCTTCTGGA
Organism: uncultured Thermodesulfatator sp.; assembly: GCA_964412755.1. Classification (GTDB taxonomy): domain Bacteria; phylum Desulfobacterota; class Thermodesulfobacteria; order Thermodesulfobacteriales; family Thermodesulfobacteriaceae; genus Thermodesulfobacterium. The sequence goes on along the minus strand of CAYPPW010000027.1, from coordinate 3,745 downwards.
TTAAGACCTAAATTCATAAGGTAATCATTTTTCATCGAATCTTTTCCTGAAATGCACGGAACACCATAAGCTTTAGTAAAATCATATAAAGCCATATTGGCTCTTACTAATTGAGCTAATTTATATTTTCCATCAGGATTGGTTTCGCTTTCTATAGGATCACACCAACAAAAATTATCAAGTCCAGCCATATATTCTATATCACCACCTACACATACTGCATTTCTTATCCCTTCATCTATTGCATTGGCTACCATCCAATAAGTATCATAATCTGAATACTTAGGGCAAATACCATGAGAAATTACAATTCCACTTTCACTTTGTAAATCATATCTTATTACAGAGGCATCACTTGGTCCATCATTATTAATTCCTGTAAGTGGCTTAACTACACTTCCGCCTTGTACTTCATGATCATATTGTCTTATTACATATTCTTTAGAACAAATATTGTAAGAGTTTAAAAGTTTTTTCAAAATCTCGCCTAAATTTTTAGGAAAATCAATTTCAGGTTTTTCAGAAAACTGAGGAGCTTTCCATTCTGCAAAAAGTTGCATTTGAGGAACACCGTTATGTAAAAAATCAAGAGGAATTAATCCTACAGTTTTTTGTTCATATAAAATATGAAAATAACCTGAATTAGTGAATTTACCTAATACTGTAGCTAAAACACCCATTTTTTTAGCTAAATTTAGAAATCTTTCAAGTTTTTCAGGAGGCACAGCCAGTGTCATTCTTTCTTGACTTTCAGAAAGTAATATTTCCCATGGACGAAGCCCGGGGTATTTTAAAGGGGCTTTAGATAAATCTATTTCAGCTCCTCCTGATTCTTTTGCCATTTCTCCTACTGAGGAGGATAATCCCCCTGCTCCATTATCTGTAATAGAATTATATAATTCTTCATCTCTTGCTTTTAATAAAAAATCTACCATTTTTTTCTGGGTTATAGGATCTCCTATCTGCACGGCTGTGGCTGGAGAGCCTTCATGAAGAGCTTCAGAAGAAAAAGTAGCTCCATGAATTCCATCCTTTCCAATCCTACCTCCTATCATCACTACAAAATCACCTGGTTTAGCTCTTTTTTCCCAGGAAGGTTTTCCGTTTATATATAAAGGTAAAAGACCCCCTGTTCCACAATATACTAAAGGTTTCCCAAGATATCTTGGATCAAAAACTATAGATCCATTTATAGTAGGTATTCCGCTTTGATTTCCTCCATGTTCAATTCCCTCTCTTACTCCCTCAAAAATTCTTCTAGGGTGAAGAATTTTTGGAGGAAGCGGTTTATCCCAATCTGGAGGAGCAAAACAAAATATATTGGTATTAAAAATAAGTTTACTTCCCTTTCCTGTTCCAAGAGGGTCCCTATTTACCCCAACAATTCCTGTTAAAGCTCCTCCATAAGGATCAAGTGCTGAAGGACTATTATGCGTTTCTACTTTATAAGAAAGAGCCCATTTTTCGTCTAGTTTAATAACACCTGCATTGTCAACAAATACAGAAAGACAAAAATCATTAAGTCCTTTTTCTTTCCTAATTTCTTCAGTAGAAGCCTTAATATAGGTTTTAAAAAGACTATCTATTAAAATTTCCTCTCCAGTATCTATATCTTTATAAAAAATTTTTGCATTAAAGATTTTATGTTTACAATGTTCTGACCAAGTTTGAGCTAAACTTTCAATTTCAACATCTGTAATAGCACCACTGAGACCATATTTATTTCTTATTTTTATAAATTCTGGATTTGCAAAAAATTTTTGGATAGTTTTCATTTCTTCAAGATTTAAAGCTAAAAGCCTCTTTTTGGAAAGTTTGAGAAGTTCTTCATCTGAAAAATTATTTAAATTAAATTCTTCTACTAAAGGAGGAAAATATTCAGTTACTCTTGGTACTGAATAAAAAATACCTTTTTTCAAAACTTCCTCTTTAGAAAAAATGAACCACCTTTCTATTAATTCATTTGCAAGAAGTTCTTTAGCTATTTTTTCAATTTTTTCTCTGTCTAAAATTCCTTTTATTAAAAATTGACGAGCAAAATAAACTCCTTCTTTATTTTTATCCAGAGGTCTTTCTAACACATAACTTAAAGCCTCTTCAGCTACTCTACCTTCATTATCTGTAACACCAGGTAAATAGCTTATTTCTAAAGCCCAATCAAAAGGAAGATTTAATTTTGAAAAGAGGTGTTCATTAATGCTATAAGTTTGAACTACCGGATCACAAAGAGCTGAATTTGCAAAGATTTTTATTATATCTTTTGAAAAATTTCCTTCTACTAAATATACTTTAACAAAAAATACATTTTCTAAAAAAATGTTTAAATGTTGTTCTATTTTTTTCTTTATCTTAAAGCCCAAAACATCTTTAAAGGGTGGGCGCGTAGAAACCTCAATTCTTAATATATTCATAAAGAAAAACCTGAAACTTTAGAATTAACAAGCTTTAAAGTATCAGTCACATTTAAAGCCTTGAAAATTTTTTCAAAAAGTTGTTCCATATCTGATAAAATTTGACTTTTTATTTCTTTAGACAAATCCCACCAATCTTTTTTAAAAGCTCCAAATCCTTTTTTTCTTGTTTTATAAATAAATTGTGCTTCGCTCATTCCTTCCTTCCATTCATTTTTAAAAATTCTTTTTAAGTAATTATAGATATTCTCTCTAAATTCAGAAGGAAGAGCTGGATGATCATAAATAAAATTTTGAAATCCTGTTGCAAGATGAACCTCTACACATTCTGATTCAGGAAAAAGATGAAAATATTCTTCCGGAAGTGTTGAGGCTCCATGTTGAACTGCTCCAGCAAGTCCAAATTCTTCCCGTGCTATACGGGAAAGGGTTTTTAATGTAGTAAAGTCAAGATTAACAGAAGCTATAGTTCCATCAGGCAATACTATACCTCCATGTGAGGTGCCTGTTTGGACACTAATTTTAGAGATTCCTATTTTATTTTTAAAAACTTTATAAAAGCCTTTCATAAAACTTCTCAGTTCTTCAGGTGTACTGTTATGACCTCCTATTTCTCCTATTTCTCCTCCTAAATTTATAACAACATCTTTGGGCTCTATAGATCTTACAAATTCAACCATTTCTGCTGTTGCTTCATAATTATGCTTTTGTTGAGCATCAAGGTCATCTTTATCAAGTTCAACCAATGTAGAAGCATCAATATCAATATTATAAAATTGAGCTTCTATTGCATCCTTTATAAGATTTTTCATATTTTCTTTTTCTCTAATAGGATCAAAAAAATAGGATTTTCTATTAAATTGAAAATGATCTCCTTGAAGGAATACAGGTCCTGGGAATTTTTCCTTAAATGCTGCAGAAAGAATTACAGTAGCATATTCTAAAGGAGATTGCTTAGTATATCCCATTTCAGATTTAGCAATTTCAAAAATAAGAGCTCCTACATTTAATTTTTTAGCTACTTTAAAAACAGTTTTAGCTACATCATATGTCATCCCTCTTATATTAATAGCCGGTACAGTAAATCCTAAAAAGTTCTTGGAAAATTCTTGATAAAGAGGATAAATAGAAAACCCTCTATATCCAAATTCTTTTAATATCTCTTGAAGGATAAGAAGTAACTCTCTTTCTTCAAAAACAGCTTTATAAATTAAATTATCTATTTTTTCGGGATTTTCTTTTAATAAATTTAAAATTTCTTCTTTTGTCATCTTTAAATTTTTGAAAAATTCCTTTAAAATTTTTTATATTTTAAAACTCTATTAAGAAAAATC
>CAYPPW010000026.1:0-19707 GCA_964412755.1 uncultured Thermodesulfatator sp. | reverse complement strand
TTGTCATTTCCCATAAAGGATCATATTCCGGATTATCCCAATCAAAGTCTTTGGTAATATTATAAGTAGGAATAGGAAAAGTAAATATTCTTCCTTTAGCATCGCCTGCCATCATTAATTCACAGAAAGCACGATTGATCATGGACATTTCTTTTTGAAATTCTTCATAGACTTCTTCCTTAAGTTTTCCTCCAATAATAACATTATTTTTGGCATAAAGTTTAGAAGGCTTTAAGTCAAAAGTAAGGTTGGTAAACGGTGTTTGAAAACCAACACGGGTGGGTACATTTAGGTTAAAAAGGAATTCCTGCATGCCTTGTTTTACATCTTCATAGTTTAGTCTGTCATATCTAACAAAAGGGGCAAGAAGGGTATCAAAATTAGAAAAGGCTTGAGCTCCTGCAGTTTCTCCTTGCAAAGTATAAAAGAAATTTACAATCTGTCCAAGAGCACTTCTAAAATGTTTAGGAGGAGCACTCTCTACTTTTCCATAAACTCCTCCAAAACCTCTTAATAAAAGGTCATAGAGATCCCATCCTACACAATAAGCTGATAAACAACCTAAATCATGTATATGAAAATCTCCCTCTTTATGAGCATTAGCTATTTCTTGAGGATAAAGTTTTTCAAGCCAATAGCGAGCTACTATAGAAGAAGAAACATGAAAATTAAGTCCCTGAAGACTAAAACTCATATTGGAATTTTCTTTAACTCTCCAGTCTTCATTTCCTAAATATTCTTCAATTAAATTAATTCCATCAATTAAGGCTTTTCCAATTTCTCTTGCTTGTCTTCTTTTTTCACGATATAAAATATAAGCTTTAGCAACTTCAGGGAATCCCTTTTCCATTAAGGTTTTCTCAATTATATCCTGGATTGTTTCAACATGTGGGATATCCCCTTTTTTAAAATATTGCCTATAAAGATATACTGCTACTATATCAGCAATTTTTTCAGCATCAGTTTTAGTTCCTATATTTGTAGCTTTCATAGCCTTATATACTGCATTAATGATTCTAAATCTTGAAAAAGGAACAACCTTTCCACTTCTTTTTCTCACCAAAGGTTCCATTTTAACCCCCCTTAATACAAAATATTGTAGTATAAAATTTTGAAAACCACTACATATAGTAGTTTATATAAGAAAAATAAAAAGTCAAGACAAAAATTTCTTGTAAAAACTGAGAAAATGTGGTAATTTTGTTTAATATGTTTGAAGGGCTTAGTGAAAGATTAGAAAATGCTTTTAAAAAATTTAAAGAAAAAGGTAAACTTAATGTAGATGATATTAAAAAAGGTTTAAGAGAAATTAGGCTTGCCCTTTTAGAAGCTGATGTAAATTATAAGGTAGTTAAAAATTTTATTGATAGAGTTGAAAAAAGAGCAATTTCTTCAGAGGTTATAGAAAGTCTTACTCCTTTTCAGCAAATAGTAAAAATAGTTTATGAAGAATTAATAGAAACATTAGGAGGATCTGCAAAAGGTCTGGAATTAGGAACTTCAAAACCAGCAAAAATTCTTTTAGCTGGTCTTCAGGGATCCGGGAAAACAACTACTGCTGGGAAATTAGCAAAATTTTTAAAAAAAAGAGGGCATAATCCTTTATTAGTTTCAACAGATATATACCGGCCTGCAGCTATTGAACAGTTAAAGGTTTTGGCTCAAAAAATAGATATTCCCTTTTATGAACCCCAAAAAGATGAAAAACCTTTAGAAATTGTGAAAAGTGCTTTAGAGATGGCTAAAAATACCGGAAGAGATGTAATAATTATAGATACTGCTGGAAGATTGCATATAGATGAAAAGCTTATGGAGGAGCTTATAGAGTTAAAACAAACTTTTAATCCTTCTGAAGTTCTGTTAGTAGCCGATGCTATGATGGGACAAGATGCAGTAAATGTAGCTCAAATTTTTAATGAAAGAGTTGGTTTGACAGGGATTATCCTTACAAAAATAGAAGGAGATGCAAGAGGAGGAGCAGCTCTCTCAATAAAAGAAATAACAGGTTGCCCTATTAAATTTTTAGGAGTAGGTGAGAAATTAGATGCTTTGGAAGTTTTTTATCCTGAGAGACTTGCAGGAAGAATTCTTGGAATGGGAGATATTTTGACCCTCATTGAAAAAGCTCAAGAAACTCTGGATATTAAAAAGGCTAAAGAACTTGAAAAGAAAATAAAAAAACTCGAATTTGATTTAGAAGATTTAAGAGAACAACTTCGTCAAATAAGAAAATTAGGTTCGGTGAAAGAAATTCTCAAATTTTTTCCCGGATTTGGTAGTAAATTGAATGAGATAGAATTTGATGAGAAAGAATTGATAAAAATGGAAGCTATTATAAATTCTATGACAAAACAAGAACGAAGGAACCCTAAGATTATAAATGCAAGTAGAAAAAGAAGGATTGCTAGAGGAAGTGGTACTACTGTGCAAGATGTAAATAAACTTTTAAGAAGTTATGAAGAAATGTTACAACTTCTTAAACAAATGAGAGCACCTGGTAAATTTCAAAGTATAGTAAAAAGATTAATAGGTATGTAAGATAAAATTGGCAAAAATAAAAAGAAGTGATAAAATAAAAAAACTTTTTAAAAATTATGAAAGGAGGATAAATAGGTGCCTGTAAGAATTAGGTTGATGAGGTTTGGGAGAAAAAAAAGACCCTTTTATAGAGTAGTAGCAGCTGATTCTCGTGCACCAAGGGATGGAAAATTTTTGGATATTTTAGGGTATTATGATCCTTTAAAAGATCCCTATGAATTTAAAATAGATTTAAATAAGGTAAAAATGTGGCTTGAAAAAGGAGCAGAACCTACTGAAACTGTGAGAGCCCTTCTTAAAAAAATAGGAGTAAGAATAGATAAAAAAGCTTAAAAGCAGACTCCAGAGGAGGAAAGAATGAGTAGACTTAAGGATCTGGTAGAACACATCGCTAAAGTATTAGTGGACAATCCTGATGCAGTTCAGATTAATGAAATAGAAGGGGAACAAACCTCTGTAATTGAATTAAAGGTAGCTAAAGAAGATTTGGGTAAAATTATCGGCAAAGAAGGAAGGACTGCAAAAGCTATCAGGACTATTTTAGGAGCAGCCTCAAGCAAACTCCGTAAAAGGGTTGTTTTAGAAATTATTGAATAGTGTTAGTTCCTATTGCTAAAATATTGAATACCCACGGTCTCAAGGGAGAAGTAAAGGTTTCTCCCTTGACTTCTCATTCAGAGATCATTTTAAATATTAAAAATTTTTATCTTTCAAAAAATAAAGAAAATCCCTTAAAAGTAGAAAGTATAAAAAAAGGTCCCGGGACAAATATATTTTTGATTAAATTTAAAGATATAGATTTTGAAATAGCTCAGGATTTAAAGAATCACATCCTTTTTATAGATCTTCACGAATTGCCTCCTTCAAAAGAAGATGAATTCTATTATTACGAAATTATTGATTTTCAAATAAAAGATAAAAATAATAAATATTGGGGGAAAATAAAAGAAATTATGTCGGTGGGTGAATATGAACTTCTTTTGGTTAAAAGTGATAAACATGAAGAATTTTATATTCCTTTAGTTGAAGAATATGTTGAAGAAATAGATTTTCAATCAAAAACAATTTTAGTAAAAGAAATCAAAGAATTAGTAGAAAGTCAAAAACCTTAAAAAAATTTTTTAATATGCAAATAGATATAATCACTATTTTTCCTGAATATTTTGAAACACCTTTAAAGGTGGGACTTCTTAAGAAAGCCATAGATAAGGGATTAATAAGAATAAATATTTACAATCTTAGAGATTTTACAGAAGATAAACACAGAACAGTTGATGATGAACCCTTTGGTGGTGGAGAAGGGATGGTATTTAAACCTGAGCCCCTTTATAAGGCCATTTCTCATATTAAGAACAAAAATCCTTCTGCTTATATAATATATTTATCTCCTCAGGGAGAAATTCTTAATCAAATAATAGCAGAAAGGTTTTCTAAAAAAGATCATATAGTTCTTATTTGTGGAAGATACGAGGGGATTGATGAAAGAATAAGAGAGTATTTTATAGATGAAGAAATTTCTATTGGAGATTATGTTGTCTTTGGAGGGGAAGTTGCAAGTCTTGTTTTGATAGAAACTGTCGCAAGACTTATTCCTGGAGTTATTGGAGAAAAAGATTCTGTGGAGAAAGAATCCTTTTCAAGTAGACTTTTAAAATATCCTTGTTATACCCGTCCAAGAGAATTCATGGGGTATAAAGTTCCAGAAGTTCTTTTAAGTGGTAATCATTCAGAAATAGAAAAATATAGAAAAAAAAAGTCTTTAGAAATAACTCTTAAAAGAAAACCTTATTTACTTAGAGATGCTGAACTTTCAGAAGAAGATAAAAAAATATTAGTGGAATTTTTAAGCATTCAAAGAATTTATATGTTTTTAGTCCACTATCCTGTTTTAAATAAAAGAGGGGAAAGAATAGTTTCAGCTATTGCAAATTTTGATCTTCATGATCTTTCCAGACTTGCAAGAACTTACGGTTTAAAAGGTGTATATATTATTCAACCTTTAGAAGATCAAAGAGTTTTAGCAAAAGAGCTTGTAGAGTATTGGTTAAATAAAAGGGGAGCTCAATACAATCCTTTAAGAAAAGAGGCTATTAAACTTATAAAAATTTTTGAAAATCTGGAATCTGCAAGATTAGAAGTAGAAAAGATAGAAAAGGATAAGCCAATACTTATAGCTACTGATGCTTCCCCAAAAAGAAAATATATAAAACCTGAAGAGGTGAGAAAATTTTTATGGGATAAACCAATAGTTTTAGTATTAGGTACAGCCTGGGGATTAGATGAAGAGGTATTAGATAAATGTGATTATTTTTTAGAACCTATATGGGGGAGACTAGATGCTTATAATCATCTTTCAGTGCGTTCAGCAGCTTCAATTTTAATAGATAGGATTTTAGGAGTTTATAGTTTTTATAAAAAATAGTTTTATAATTTAAAAAATGTCTTAAAAATTGGAGGAGATGAAATGAGAAAGATTAAAAAAGTTTTAATTGCAAATAGAGGTGTTCCTGCGGTGAGAATTATGAATACCTGTAGAGATAAAAAAATAAAATCAGTAGCTATTTACAGTACTCCAGATAGGTTAGCTTATCATGTATTTTTAGCAGATGAAGCAGTTCACATAGGGGAGGCCCCTCCTCAGGAATCCTATTTAAATATGGAAAAAATAATTGAGGTAGCTTTAAAAAAAGGTTGTGATGCTATACATCCTGGTTGGGGGTTTTTAGCTGAAAATCCTGATTTTGCAGAGATGGTAGAATCTGCAGGACTTATCTGGGTAGGTCCACCTCCTAAAGTGATTCGTCTCATGGGTGATAAAATAAGAGCCAAAAAGATTGCTCAAAGAGCAAATGTTCCAACTATTCCTGCTTTATTAAAAATAAACACTATAGAAGATGTTTTAAAATGGATGGAAGAAGAAGAGATTGAATTTCCTATTATGATTAAGGCAGCAGCTGGTGGTGGTGGGAAGGGGATGGTTAGAGTGGACAGAAAAGAAGCAATACCCTTAGCATTAGAAAAAGCTAAATCAGAAGCAAGAAAAGCTTTTGGAGATGATACTATATTTGTTGAAAAGTATATTCAAAAGGGAAGACATATTGAGGTTCAAATTTGTGCTGATAAATATGGTAATATAGTTCATCTTTATGAAAGAGAATGTACTATTCAGCGAAGAAATCAAAAAATCTTAGAAGAAGCTCCTTCTCCTAGCATAAATGATGATTTAAGACAAGAAATCTGTTTTACAGCTATAAGACTTATGAGAGAGATTGAATATTATTCAGCTGGAACTGTGGAGTTTTTGTTAGATCCTCAGACAAAAAAATTTTATTTTTTAGAAGTTAATACAAGACTTCAGGTAGAACATGGTATAACAGAGCTTGCTACAGGACTTGATATTGTAAGCCTTATGTTTGATATTGCAGAAGGAAATAAACTTCCTTTTTCTCAAGAAGATATATTTCCTAATAGGCATGCTATTGAGGTAAGAATTAATGCGGAGGATCCTAAAAATTTTAATCCCTCTTTTGGAACTATTACAAGATTAGAAATACCCCAAGGCCCAGGTATAAGAGTTTCTTCTGGGGTTTATGAGGGAGCAGAAGTTCCTCCTTATTATGATTCTCTTATAATGCTTGTTATGGCTGCAGGAGCAGATAGAGAAGAAGCTATCAGAGTTATGGATAGAGCTCTAAGTAGAGGATTGAGAGTTGAGGGAATTAAAACTACAGCGCCTTTACTTTTAAGTATAATTAGACATCCAGAATTTATTAAAGGAAATTATTCTACCAGATTTATTGATGAACACTATCATGAGCTTTTAGCTATGTTTAAGGAAAAAACACCCGAAGATGAAGTATTAAAAATAGCTCAATATATAGCTGAAATATCAGCCCTTGGACCACAAAGTTGGATGTAAAATTTAAAAATTTGGAGGTTAAGAATGAATTATATATTTGTTAAACCAGGAATGACTCCAAAAGAGATAGTAAAAAAAGTAAGAGAATTAGAGGGAATTTGTTTTGTTTCTGTTGGAATGAGAGATGCTGGACAGTCAGATTATAAAAATCGTTTAAGAATATATGATTTAAAAACACTAGCTCCCTATTACAATGAAATGGGACTTTTTGCAGCAGAATGTCATGGAGGAGCAAGATGGCATGTGGGAATTATGAATAGAAGAGAAAGTCCTTTTGAAGAAATAGCTATTTTAAGAGAGCTTATGCCTAATGTGCTCTTGCAGACACTTATTCGTGAAACTAATATGTGGGGTTATAGACCCTATCCTAAAAATATTATTGAGTATGTGGTAGAAAGGGTAGATATTGATGTATGGAGATGTTTTTCATTTCTTAATGATGTTAGAAACATGAGAACTGTGGCAGAAGTTGTTATGAAAAGAGGCAAACTTTTTGAGCCAGCTATTTCTTATACAGTAGCTCCTTGGTTTGATACCAAATATTATTTGAAAGTAGTAGATGAGATAGTAAATCTTTGTGGAGGGGTAGATGAGATTATTCTTTGTATTAAAGATATGGCAGGTGTGGGAACTGTTACCTCTATAACAAATTTAATAGATGCAATTAAACAAAGATACCCTGAACTTGTTATAAATTATCATAGGCATATTACTGATGGGCTAGCTATGCCAGTTTTATTAGCAGCAGCAAAAGCAGGAGCTAAAATTCTTGATGTGGAGGAAGATACTTTAGTAAGATTTTATGGGCATCCCCCTATTTTGGCAGTTGAAGCTTTATTAAGAGATCATGGAATTCCAGTAAATTTAAATAGACAAGTGGCAGAAAGGGCAGTAGAAAAAGTAAGGGAATGGATAAGAGACTATGAATGGGCAGAATCTCCCTTTAAAGGGTTTGATCATATGGTTACCAAACATAAAATGCCAGGAGGTGCTTTTCCAAGTTCTTTTGAGCAAGCTGAAAAAGGAGGGTTTTTACATTACATGCCTTATATTTTACAAGTTATGTCTCTTTATAATCAAATTGTAAAATATTTTGACGTAACTCCAGGTTCTCAAATTACTTGGGTTACCTGTAGCGGAATAGTAAATAGATATGTAAAGGAAAAGGGAGAAGAGGGGGTTAAACATATAATAAAACTTCTCAAAAAATTTGTAGAGGAAAAAAATCAAGATTTTTCTGCTATGGAACCTGAAGAACAAGAAGAGCTTTTACAACTTTTTAGACATGCCCCAGGTGATTTTAAAAACTTAATTCTTGGTCATTATGGAAGATTGCCAGTTGGATGGCCTGATGACTGGGTTTATCAAAGTACTTTCGGAGATCAGTGGAAAGAAAAGATTAAAGAAAGAAAAGAGACTTCACCTTTGGAGGCAATTCCAGATGAAGATCTTTCTATACTTAGAAATCAACTTGAAGATGAATTAGGAAGACCAGCTACAGAAGAGGAATTTATTCTTTATTTGATGCATCCTAAAGATGCCATAGATTTTATTAGATTTAGAGAAAAATATGGAGATGCTCCACTTGTTTTACCTACTAAAGTATGGAGAGAAGGGCTTAAAAAGCCCGGAGAAAAAGTGGATTTTGAATATCAAGGAAAACCTTATTCCATTGAGCTTGTTTCTATAGGAGCTGAAACTGATGGTACAATTCATGTGGTTTTAAAAGTAAATAATAAAACAAGAGTTTTTGAGGTTAAAACTCCAAGAGCTAAAAAAGAAGAAGTTAAAAAGGCTGTTAAGCCTAATGAAATAGGAGCACCAATTAGTGGAACCATTTGGAGAATAGGAAATCCTAAGAGAGGCACTTTAAAGGTGGGAGACATTGTACATAAGGGTGAAGAAATTGCTAATTTAGAATCTATGAAAATGGAAAACCCGGTAGTAGCACCTTTTGATGCTCAAATTGTAGAAATATGTGTAAAATTAAATCAAAGGGTAGAGGAGGGGCAACTTCTCTTTATTTTACAACCCTTGGAAAAAGCTTATATAGAAGAACCTGTGACTAAAATAGAGAATTTACCTCATTAAATTTTTAAAAGGAGGTGAAACCATGAAAGTTGTGAAAATATTTTTATTTTCATGTTTATTTATATTGAATTTTTTAGCAATTTCTTTTGCTGAAGAATATGCTAAGGAGGTAAAGGAAAGAACCCTAACTCTTCCACATTGTAATAAGCCTATAGGTATAATTACAGCTAAGAGTTTCAAATGTAAAGCAGCTGCTTGCCAAGGGGGAAGACTTGTATTTGGAGGGAATTTTGTTATTGAGGCTACTCCTCAAGCTTTAGGAGATGGTCTTGCTGATATGTTGATAACTGCATTAGCAAATACAGGTTGCTTTAAAGTGGTGGAAAGGATGGCTCTGGAAGAAATAAAAGAAGAACTTGAGCTTATGGGAGTTACACCTAAAAAAACTTTAAAAGCTGCAGATTTTATTATTACTGGGGCAGTGACAGCTTTAGAATTAAATGCTTCTGGAATGGGTGGGGGTGGAATTATTGTTCCTCTTCCCTGGAAATTTGGTGGTGGTTTGAAGCTTGGTAAAGCTAAAGCCCATATAGGACTGGATATGAGAATTGTTAGGGTAAAAGATGCGGAGGTATTAGTAGCTAAGACTGTGGAGGGAAAATCAGAAAGATGGAAGTTTGGGGTAGCAGGAGGAGGTCTTTTAGGAAGTACAGTAGCAGGAGGATGGTTTGAAGCATTTAAAAATACGCCATTGGAAGAAGCTACCAGAGATCTTATAGCTAATGCAATTACCTTAATAATAAATGAATTAAAAACTCAAGCTCCGGGGGTGGTTGTAGAGGAAAGAGAAATTAAAACTGAATAAAATATGCCTATAAAAGTAGGCCTTTCTCAAAAAAGGGAAATTCATAAATGTAGTGATATTGACCTTATTATTATCTTTAGATTTTCCACTTGATCTGTTAGTTTATACACCAGAGGAAATTGAAAAGCTTTAAAAGAAGGAATTGTTTTATATGAAAGGCTAAAAAGAAAAAGCTATTCCTTCTGAAGTATACGAGGAAGAGGATGCCTGTAAGTTTCTCTTTTCTTGAATTTATCTTGACAAATTCCAAAATTGTCATAAAGTTAGGGGTGCTTTAAAAAATTGAGGAGGATAAAATTATGTCTTCAGTTTTTACAACTCAAACTCCCTGGGTTAAAAAAGAAAAGGTTAAAAGAGAATGGTTTATTGTTGATGCTAAAGATAAAATTTTGGGGAGGCTCGCTTCTAAATTAGCATACATTCTTCAGGGGAAACATAGAAGTGATTACACACCTCATGTAGATCAAGCTGATTTTATTATAATTGTCAATGCAGAAAAAATAAAATTAACTGGCAAAAAACTTGATCAAAAACTTTACTGGCGTCATTCGGGATATATGGGTGGTTTGAAATTAGAAACTGCTCGGAAATTATTAGAAAAAAAACCTGAGCAGCTTATTTATTTAGCTGTAAAAAGAATGCTTCCAAGAAATAGAATGAGGAAGAAGCTTCTCAAAAAATTAAAAATTTATGCTGGTCCCAATCATCCTCACATAGCTCAAAATCCCAAATTACTTGAAATTTAAGGAGGTGTTAGATATGGAAAGAATTTATGCTACAGGAAAAAGAAAAACTGCTATAGCAAGAATTTGGATATATCCTGGAGAGGGACAAATTATAGTTAATGAAAAGCCTTTTAAAGAATATTTTTACGACCATACGGTAGCAGAAGATATAATCTTTGCACCTTTTAGGGTAACTAATCTTTTAGGTAAATTTGATGTAAAGTGCACTGTAGAAGGGGGAGGAAAGTCAGCACAGGCTGAAGCTATAAGATATGGAATAGCAAGAGCTCTTGTATCTTATCTTCCTGATCTAAAGCCAGTTCTTAAGAAAGCAGGTTATCTTACAAGAGATGCAAGAGAAAAGGAAAGGAAAAAGTATGGATTAAGAGGTGCAAGAAGAGGTCAACAATACTCTAAACGTTAAATGATAAAAGCAGCTATTATCGGAGCTACTGGTTATACAGGATTAGAACTTATAAGACTTTCAGAGAATCATCCCTACTTAGAAATTTCAGTTATTACCTCCCGTGAACATATAGGGAAAAAACTAAAAGAATTTAATAATTGGAGCGGTAAATATGCAAACCTTGTTTTTGAAGAACCTCTGGTTGATAAAATAGCAGAAAAAATTGAAGTTGCTTTTCTTTGTGTTCCATCAGGTGTAGCGCAAGAAATGGCTTATTCCTTTTTACAAAAGAAGGTCAAGATTATAGATTTTTCGGCAGATTTTAGATTTAAAAATGTTAAAACCTATGAACAAACTTATCAAATAAGACATTCATATCCAGAATTATGTGAAAAAGCAGTATATGGCTTATCTGAAATTTTTCAAGAAGAAATTAAAAAAGCAAATCTCGTTGCTAATCCAGGATGCTATCCTACATCCGTACTTTTACCTTTAATTCCACTTATAAAAAAAAATTTAATAGATAAAAGCCCTATTATTGTAGATTCTAAAAGTGGAACTTCTGGAGCAGGAAGAAAATCAGAAGATTACTATAGTTTTTGCGAAATTAATGAGGATTTTAAACCATATAAAATTGCTGAACATAGACATAATCCAGAAATAGAAGAAAAACTAAGCTTATTTTTAGGTAAAAAGATAAAAGTAGTTTTCACACCTCATCTTTTACCTATAAATAGAGGATTACTTTCAACTATCTATGTTAAATTTAAGACTAAAGTTGAAGAAATTCATAATTTTTTAAAAGAGTTTTATAAGAAATGTTCTTTCATAGATGTCTTGCCTTTAGGGTGTATTCCTAGAATTTCTGAGGTAAAAGGAACTAATTTGTGTAAAATAGGTGTATTTGAAGACAAAAAAAGAAATTTTGGGATAATAGTTTCGGTAATAGATAATCTAATAAAAGGAGCCAGTGGACAGGCTTTGCAAAATTTTAACCTAATGTTTGGGTTCTCAGAAGATACCGGTCTTCCCAAGGTGCCCTTATTTGTGTAAAATTTAAAATCATCATCTTCAAAAAATTATTATGACTCAAGTAAATATAAGAAATATAAGAATTTTTTTGGCATACGATGGAACTAATTATTTAGGTTGGCAGATTCAACCAAAAGGTCCTACCCTTCAAGGTGTAATTCAAGAGGCTTTATCCAAAATTTTAGGGCATAAAGTAAAACTTAAATCTGCAGGTAGAACTGATACAGGAGTTCACGCTTTTTATCAGGTAGCTCATTTTCTTACTACTTCTCAAAGACCTCTTGAGGTTATTTATAAAGCAGTAAATGCCATTATTCCAAAAGATATAGTAGTATGGAAAATAGAAGAAGTAGATTTTAAATTTCACTCTCAAAGAGACGCCCTTAAAAAAACATACATATATTATATTTATAACTATCCAATAAGAAATCCTTTAGTAAGACTTTATTCTTGGTGGGTTCCTGAAAAACTTGATTTAAAGGCTATGAAAGCTTGTTTACCTTTACTTATAGGAGAAAAAGATTTCTCAAGTTTTAGAAAATCTGGAACTGATACTAAAACTACTGTAAGAACTATATATTCAGCCGCTCTTAAAAGAGTTCCTGGAAGAAAATATACTATTGCTTTTGAAATAACTGGGAGAGGATTTATGAGATATATGGTGAGAAATATTGTAGGAACTTTAGTAGAAGTTGGTAAAGGAAAATTATCTTTAGAGGATTTTAAAAAAATTTTAGAAGCAAAAGATAGAAGTTTAGCTCCTCCTCCAGCTCCTCCTCAGGGTCTATTTTTGAAAAAAATTGAATATCCTCCAATAAAAATTATAGATTCCTATCCTAAATTTAAAATTGAATTATAAAAAGGGGGTTATTATGAAATTAGTTGAAAAACAGAGAAAGACTTTAGAAACAGAAATATTTGTAAAATTAGATTTAAGAGGTGAATTCCTAGATAAAAATGTAATCAACACTTCAATTGGATTTTTGAATCATATGCTTGAACTTTTTGTATATCATTCAGGGATTAAGCTTCAAATCACAGCTAAAGGGGATTTAGAAGTAGATTTACATCATACGGTAGAGGATATAGGTATTATATTAGGGGAGGCTTTGAATGAAGCTTTAGATGAAAGAAAGAGAATTTCCCGATATGGGGAGGCAACTATTCCTATGGAAGAAGCTTTGACTCAGGTGGTTATTGATTTAGCTAAAAGACCTTATTTTTATTATGATGTTAATTTTCCTACCTCAAAAATAGGAAATTTTGATACCGAACTTATAGAAGAATTTCTAAAAGCTTTTACTATAAATGGGAAATTTACTTTACATATAAGAAACTTTTATGGTAAAAATGCTCATCATATAGCTGAGAGCATATTTAAAGCTTTAGCTTATGCTTTTAAAAGAGCTATTCAACCTACTGAAGTAAAAGTATTATCTACCAAAGGTGAGCTTTAAAATTTTAATCAATTTTTACATTTCGTTCATTTAAAAAATTTTTCCAGCTCTTAGGACTAAATTTATAAGAAAATTTAAGGCTGTATTTTATTAAAGGATAAGTTAAAGCCTTATTTAAAACTTTTTGAGAGGGAGGATAAGGAATCACCAAAGCTAAATAAAAAATGGTGATAAAAAGAATGCCCTTTATAAATCCTAAAACTCCACCTAAAATATAATCTGCTGCTGTAAGATTAAATTTTCCTAATAGATTTACTATAATAAAACCAGTTATTACAAAACTTAAATAAATTAAAATAAAAGCTGAAATATAGCTTAAAATTAAAAGGACTTTTGGATGGGTAGTAGTAATTGTTCCTAAAAAAGGACTAATCTTTATAGAAAGCCATCCTGTATATAAAAATGCTACAATCATTCCGATAAAAGAAAAAATTACTTTTACAAAACCTGATAAAAATCCTCTTATAATAAAATAAGCTAAAAAACCCAACGCAAAATAATCAAACCATATCATTAATTTACTCCATATACCAAAAAGTTTCTGTTCTTGTATCTTTTAAAATTATACCCAATTTTTTTAATTTTTCTCTAATTTTATCAGCTTCTTCAAAATTTTTTTCTTTTCTTGCTTTTTCCCTTTGAGCTACTAAGGTTTCTATTTCTTCTAAAGATTTTCCTATATTTTTAAGTTTTCTTTTTCTTTCAGTAAGCCAAAACTCAAAAGGGTCAGTTTCTCCAATTCCTAAAATTTCTCCACAAAGTTCTTTTATATCTTTTTCTATTTTTTCAAGTAAAATTGTTTCTTCTGTAGTTAAGAAAGGATGCTTTGTAATAAAATTATAAATCTCGCTTTCTAAATTAAACAAATATCCAAGAGCTAATGCAGTATTTAAATCTTCTAAAAGGGCAAAAATGAATTTTTCTTTAAAGTCCTGCCATATTTTCTCAAGCGATCTTGCTTTTTCAGAAAGAAGACCCTCTCTAGAAGGTTGGATTTTTTTAATCCAATATAAAGTTTCATAAAGATGGTAAATTGCTTTTTCCATATTTTTTATATTGGTTTCTGAATAATCTAAAGGGCTTCTATAGTGAGTAGAGATAAGAAATGCCCTTATAACTTCTGGATGAAATTTTTCTAAAAGATATTCCATAGTTACATAATTTCCCAGACTTTTAGACATTTTTTCTCCATTTACTGTAATAAGTCCATGATGAATAAAATACCTTGCGAAAGGTTTATTATTTGCACATTCACTTTGAGCAATTTCATTTTCATGATGAGGAAAAATGAGATCAAGACCTCCTCCATGGATGTCTATGGTTTCTCCCAAGTATTTTATAGCCATAGCAGAACATTCTATATGCCATCCTGGACGACCTTTCCCCCAGGGACTTTCCCAGAAAGGTTCTCCTGGTTTGGAACTTTTCCAAAGTGCAAAATCTAAAGGATTTTTTTTCTTTTCTGAAACTTCAATTCTTACTCCTGCAAGAAGTTCATCCAGTTTTCTTCCCGATAATTTACCATAGGAATAAAATTTTTTAACTTCAAAATATACATCTCCATTGCTTTGATAAGCAAATCCCTTATCTATGAGTTTTTTAATAAGATCAATTATTTCTGGAATATGATCTGATGCTCTAGGTTCAAAGGTGGGCTTCAAGATCTTTAAAGTCTGTGTTATCTGTTCATATTCTTTTATATATTTTTCTGTTAAATCCCTCCAAAAAATACCCTCTTTATTGGAACGATTTATTATTTTATCATCAATATCAGTAATATTTCTTACATAAATTACTTCATATCCTAAGTATTTAAGAAATCTGTAAAATACATCAAAAATTACAGCAGATCGAGCATGGCCTAAATGAGAAGAATCATATGCAGTGATTCCACATACATACATAGTAACTTTAGGAGGATTTGAAGGAACAAATTCTTCTATTCTTTTGGTTAGAGAATTGTAAATCTTAAAAACTTTACTTTTAATCATTTTTTATTTTTTCATTAAAAAGTTTTTCAAAAATATTAAATGAAATTTTTCTCAAATTGCATTCCCATTCAAAAACAGGAATATGATTTAATTCATATTCAAGAAGGCTTAAATCTTGAGGAAGAAATCCTATAAATTTAATTTGGGTGTTTTTGATCATTTCTGCTATCAAGGTATTTAGCCTTTCCTCTTCATTTTTAGGTGTTTGATTTACTATAAGCCATATTTTTTGTGCTTTTATATTAAGAGCCCTTATTAACTCTACAATTCTTACAGCTGTAGCTATTCCTCTTTTGGTTGGATCAGAAACTATTATCAAATGATCCATTTCCAAGACATTAAGTCTTGAAATATGCTCCATTCCTGCTTCGTTATCTATTACTACATATTCATAAGCATTTATAAGTTTTTCTAAAGCGCATGATAGAAAATGATGGATTGGGCAATAACATCCAGATTTTTCAGGATATCCCATGGTAAGAAGATCAAAATATTTATTTTCTATTAAAATTTGATGAAGTTTCATTTCTGTATAATCATAACGAGACATAAAGTCTGGAACTTCATTTTTTAAAAGATTTTCTCTTATCTCACTTAAAGTAGTATTTATTTTTAGTCCTAAAAGCTCATTCAGATTAAAATTGGGATCTGCATCTACTGCTAAAATAGGAATTTTATTTTTTTTGATTAAAAAATCTATTAAAAGAGCAGATATAGTAGTTTTTCCTGTACCACCTTTACCAACAATTGAAATTTTTACTGACATTATTTTTTTCTTTTGTCTAAAAAAAGTTTATAAGTATAAGAATCTATTAGGGCTTGACAACTTGCTTCTAAAATA
Organism: uncultured Thermodesulfatator sp.; assembly: GCA_964412755.1. Classification (GTDB taxonomy): domain Bacteria; phylum Desulfobacterota; class Thermodesulfobacteria; order Thermodesulfobacteriales; family Thermodesulfobacteriaceae; genus Thermodesulfobacterium. The sequence continues at coordinate 3,902 of CAYPPW010000026.1, read as the reverse complement.
TCAGTTGAAACTCCCACTGTTCCCCATTTTTTATTTTTACTTTTTGAAATTATAAGAACTCTTACTTTAGATGCTGTTCCTGGGAGTCCAGGTAATACTCTGACTTTATAATCTTCTAACTCCATTTCTTTTATTTGAGGATAAAACCTTTCTAAGGCTTTTCTTAAGGCATTATCTAAAGCATTAACAGGACCGTTTCCTAAGGCTGCAGTATGTTCAACTTCTCCTACTCCAGGTGGTACTCTTACTAAAACAGTTGCTTCAGCTTTTGGAAATTCTTTATTTACTTTAAGGTCAAATACCTTATAACTTAAAAGTTCAAAATATTGTTTTGGTTCCCCCATAAGTTTGTAAATAAGAAGTTCTAAGGAAGCTTCTGCTGCTTCAAATTCATATCCTTCAGCTTCTAACTTCTTGATTTCTGCAACTATTTTATTTAAAAGGGGGCTATCCATTTCAAGTTCAATTCCGAATTCTTTAGCTTTATAAATAATGTTACTTTTTCCTGAAAGCTCAGAAACTAATACTCTTCTTATGTTCCCTACCAATATAGGATCTATATGTTCGTAAGTTTTGGGGGATTTAAGAACAGCTGATACATGTATACCTCCTTTGTGAGCAAAAGCAGAGCGGCCTACAAAAGGCAATCTTGAAGGGTGAGGTAAATTAGCAATTTCAAACACATATTTAGAAACTTCTGTAAGTTTGTGTAAAACTTTACCTGAGTTACATTGATATCCCATTTTTAATACAAGATTAGGAATTACAGAACAAAGATTAGCATTCCCACACCTTTCTCCTATTCCATTTATAGTACCTTGAACATGAGTAACTCCTAAATTCACTGCAATTAAAGTATTTGCAACTGCACATTCAGAATCATTATGTGCGTGAATTCCTAAAGGTATATCTTTACCTAACTTATTTTGTACTGCCTTTATAATTTCTGCAACTTCATAAGGAAGAGTTCCTCCATTGGTATCACAAAGAATAATACAATCTGCACCAGCTTCTTTAGCTCTTTTTATAGTTTCTATAGCATATTCAGGATCCTCCTTAAAGCCATCAAAAAAATGTTCTGCATCAAAAAAAACTTTTTCTACATTTGTTTTTAAAAATCTAATAGAATCAGAAATAATTTGTAAATTATGTTCTAAGGTCGTTTTTAAAGCCACCTTTACATGAATTGTCCAAGATTTTCCAAAAATAGTTACTACAGGTGTTTTAGCAAGAAGCAGATGTTTTAAATTTTCATCATTTTCAGGAGTTTTTTTAGGATGGTGAGTACTTCCGAAAGCAACAATTTTAGAATGATTTAAGTGATAATCTTTTATTTCTTTAAAAAACTGAAGATCTTTTGGATTAGATCCAGGCCAACCACCTTCAATATAATCAATCTTGAATTCATCTAATTTTAAGGCAATTCTAATTTTATCTTCTAAAGAAAAACTGATTTCTTCTGCCTGTGCTCCATCTCTTAAAGTTGTATCATAAATTTCTATTTTTCTCATAGATTAAATTTCCTCTTTTATATAGATTTCATTTTCCAATTGAAAAGCTTCATGTAAAGCCCTAACAGCAAGTTCTGTATATTTTTCATCTATCACACAAGAGATTTTGATTTCTGAAGTAGAAATCATCATAATATTTATGTTATGTTTTGCTAAAGTTGAAAACATTTTAGTTGCAACTCCAGGATGAGTTCTCATTCCTGCTCCCACTATAGAAACTTTAGCTATTTTGTCATCTCCTTCTACTTTTTCAGCTCCAAGAATTTTAGCTACTTCATCTATAATTTCTAGTGTTTGTTTATAATCTCCCCTTGGTACTGTGAAAGTAAGATCAGCTTTGCCATCAGGACGGGCGGTTTGAATTATCATATCTACTACAATGCCTTTTTCTCCTATAGGTCCAAAAATTTGAGCAGCAACTCCTGGTCTGTCTGGGACACCATAAATACTGATACGAGCTTCATTTCTGCTGTATGTAATACCTGAAACCAAAACTTTTTCCATTTCTTCATCCTCCTCAGTTATTAAAGTTCCCTCTGAATTAGTAAAACTTGATCTTACAATAATGGGAACTTTATAAATCATCGCAAGTTCAACTGATCTCATTTCTAAAACCTTTGCTCCGCTACTTGCCATTTCAAGCATTTCTTCATAGGAAATTTTTTTAAGTTTTCTTGCATTGCTAACAATTCTTGGATCTGCAGTATAAACACCTTCTACATCTGTATAGATCTCGCAAAGGTCTGCTTTAAGAGCTGCAGCAAGTGCAACAGCAGTAGTATCTGAACCTCCTCTTCCAAGAGTAGTTATATCCCCTTTTTCTGTCACTCCCTGAAAACCTGCTACAACTACTATTTTACCTTGAGAGAGTTCTTCCTTTATTTTCTCTACTTTAATTTCTTTAATTCTGGCTTTAGTAAAAAGATTTGTAGTATAAATAGGTATTTGAAATCCTAAAAAGGCAATAGAGGGATATCCTAAGCTATAAAGCGTAATGGAGAGTAAAGCAGAACTAATTTGTTCTCCTGTAGATAAAAGAAGATCAAGTTCCCTTGAGGGAGGATCCGGTGTTATTTGTTTTGCTAAATTTATAAGACGATCAGTTTCTCCTGCCATAGCAGAAACTACCACTACGAGATCGTGTCCTTCTTTTTTATAATTTATTACTTTTTCAGCCACAGCTCTTATTCTTTCTAAGTTAGCAACTGATGTTCCTCCATACTTTTGCACTAACAACATAGTTTACTCCTTTTTACCCCAGATTGGATCTTCCCCAAATCTTTCAAACCACCATTCTTCAGGGTTTGAATTACTTTGTTCAACAGAGTCAAAATCTATTAGGTAATTATCACAATATTCCATAAGGAGTTCATAAGCAAAGTTAAGTTTTTTAATTAATTCTTCATTTCCTCCACAATCAGGATGATACTTTTTTACTAATTTTCTATAATTCTCAATTATCTCCTTTCTTGTAGTTTTCTTGGGAAGTTTTAAAATCTTTCTTGCTTCCTCAATTTCTTTCCATTTATTCTTAATAGACATTTTAAAAATTTTAAAATGATTTTGGAGAAAAAACAAGAATTAAAATTGAATAAAAATTAGGGACAACACCATGGGTGATACCACCAGGGTTCCCACCAAGGATGCCAATAGCAAGGTGGAGAAGGTATTTCTACATGCACTCTTAACTCCTCCCTCCATAAATGAAAGATTTTTCCCTCTATAAAAGGAAAATTATAAAATTTCTCACCAATTTTTCCTTCTTTAAGTCCTTTAAAACTTCCAAAAATAGTTATAAGTCTTCCAGGAGAATAAATAGCACAATCTAAAAACTTAGGTGTTTCTACTTGAAATCTACCTTCAGAGATACTATCAATCTTTGGTTTCCCTTCTAAATCTAAAGGAAATTGTATTATTTCTAAAAAGGTAACATCTTCTTTATTCAAACATTTAACAATTTTACCTCCCCATAATACATTTATATCTTTATATTTTTCAGGAGATTCTAATACTTCAGAAAAACCGGTTTTTTTCTCAAGATATATTCCTTGAAATTCCTCTGGTAAAGTAGCGCATCCAGAAATAAGTAACAATAAAATAATCAAAAAAATAACCATTTTAAAAACATTATTCCATTTTCTTTTAATTTTGCAAGTAATATTATATTGACTTTTTTAAAAATTTTTGTTATTAAATTTTAAAAAATATTAAAAAAGGAGGGGATATGAGGAAAAGGTGTTTTATTATTCTTCTTATTTTGATTTTAATATTAAATTTTATGACGGATAAATTAATTTATGCAGAAGAATTTAAAAAGGCTGAGGAACTTCCAGAAGTTGTGGTGACTGCAACAAGAACTGAGGTAGAAATAGAAAAAGCTCCTGCAAGTGT
>CAYPPW010000025.1:7184-19741 GCA_964412755.1 uncultured Thermodesulfatator sp. | reverse complement strand
TTGATTGAGAATTTTTAAAGTTTTGTTAAATTGATTTTGATGGAAAGTAATTTAGAAAATTTATTTCAAAAGATTGAAAAATATAACTTTTATAAATTATCAGCTTCTGGGAATGATTTTATAATTTTTTTAAATTTTGACAATTTAATAACTCATGAAGAAGCTAAATTTTTGGCTCAGAAACTTTCTCGTCCTAAATTTTCTATCTCAGCTGATGGGTTTATTCTTTTAGAAAAACCTTCTATTCCTTTAGCAAGTTTTTCTTGGAAGTTTTTTAATTCAGATGGAAGTGAAGCTGAAATGTGTGGAAATGGAGCAAGATGTGTTGCAAGATTAATAGAAGAATTAGGTTTATTTAAAAGTCCCTTTTATTTTCAAACCAAAGCAGGACTTATTTATGCAGAAGTGAAGGGTAAAAGAGTAAAGGTAAAATTGACCAATCCTAAGGAATTTAAAAAAGATTTAATATTAAAAATAGATAATCAGTCTGTTTTAGCACATTATGTAAATACCGGAGTGCCTCATGTAGTCATATTTTGGGATAATATAGATTTAGCTCCAGTGGAAAATTTTGGTTCAAAAATAAGATATCATGAAATGTTTAAACCAAAGGGAACAAACGTAAATTTTATTGAGTTGGTAAAAGAAGAAAAATATTTAAAAATAAGAACCTATGAAAGAGGTGTTGAGGGAGAGACTTTAGCTTGTGGAACAGGAGCAGCAGCTTCAGCTTATATTGCCTATAAATTTGGTTTGGTTGGAGAAAAGACAAATGTTATTACCAAAGGTGGGGAAATTTTAACTATTTACATAGACAGTTTAAAAGAGGAGATATATTTAGAAGGAGATACCATTTTTATATGTGAAGCAAAAATTAAATTTGATACACTTTTATAAATTTAAAAAAGGAGGTAAAAATGAATCTTCAAGGTTCTATTGTAGCTTTAGTAACCCCTTTTAAAAATGGGAAAGTAGATGAGGTTTCATTTAAAAATCTTATTGAATGGCATCTCCAACAAGGAACACATGGTATTTTAGTTCTTGGAACTACTGGAGAAGCTGCTACTATTGAATTTGAGGAAAGAAAAAAGCTAATGGAAATAACCTTAGAGATGGCTAAAGGAAAAGTTCCTTTAATTGTTGGGACAGGAACTAATGATACTTCCAAAGTTTTAAAATATACAAAACTTGCAGAGGAGATGGGATTTGATGCTGCTCTTATTGTAACACCTTATTATAATAAACCTACTCAAAAAGGGCTTTATGAACATTATAGCTTTATTGCAAAAAATACTAAAATTCCAATTATTATTTATAATGTACCTGGAAGAACTGCGATAAATATATTACCAGACACAACTGCTAAACTTGCTCAAATTGAAAATATAGTGGGTATTAAAGAAGCTTGTGGAGATATTAAGCAGGTAACCGAGCTTATTCTCAAATGTCCCAAAGATTTTACTATCCTTTCAGGTGATGACTTTACTGCTTATGCTTCAGTTTTATTAGGAGCAAAAGGAGTAATCTCTGTAGCAGCAAACATTATGCCTAAAATGATGGCAAATTTAATGGAGAGTTCTTTAAATGGGGAAATAGAAAAAGCAAAAGAATTGAATTTATACCTTTATCCTTTATATAAAGCTTTATTTATTGAAACTAATCCTGTTCCTGCCAAAACTGCTCTTTGGCTTATGGGAAAAATAGAGACTCCTGAAGTAAGACTTCCATTATCTCCTTTAACTGAAAGCTCTTTGGAAACCTTAAAAAAAGTGCTTAAGGAATATAATTTATTTTAATGTTCCACGTGGAACATAATAACCAAAAATGGAAATAGGATTTATAGGATTTGGTTATCTTGGAAAAGCTATTATAGAAAGACTTATTTCTCAGAAAGTCAAAGTAGAGATTTGGAATAGATCTTTAGAAAAGGTTGAAAAAGAATATAAAGTAGTAAAACATCCAAAAGAATTAGCCCAAAAATTTGAATTTATTGGATTATGTTTATCTGATAGTTCTGCAGTAAGAGAAGTTCTTACTTCTGAAAATTTATTAAAAGGAAGTGTAAAAGGAAAGACAATAATAGATTTTACTACCAATTCTTATCCAGAGGTAATAGAATTTTATGAAGTATTAAAAAAAGAGGGAGCTAATTATTTAGAGTCTCCGGTGATAGGAAGTATAGTGCCTGCTAAAGAAGGTAAGTTAATCCTTTTAGTAAGCGGGGAAAAGGAAATTTTTGAAAGGGCTAAACCTTTTTTAGAAAAAATATCTCAAAAAATTTTTTATTTTTCATCTCCTGGCAAGGCTACTCAAGCTAAACTTATTAATAATTATGTGTTTGCTTGCTTTTTAACAACTCTTTCTTCAGCGATAGTTCTGGGGGAGAAAGCTGGATTTTCTAAAGAGCAAATTCTTGAAATTTTAGCTTCGGGAGCTGGCAATTCAACAGTGCTTAATGCAAAAAAAGAAAAACTAATTAAAGAAGATTTTTCAACTCATTTTTCTGTAAAAAATATGATAAAGGATCTTTTTTATTTCGATAAATTACTTAAAGAAATAAAAGGAATTAGTTTTGAAGCTGATTTAGCTAAAGAAATTTTTAAATTAGCTCAAATTAAAGGATATCAAGAGGAAGATGTTTCTGTTATCTATCAAATATTTAAAATACTCAACAGTTAAATGATATGGTATGGATTTGCAATTTTAGCAGGATTTTTGGTTGCATTAAGTGATGCAATAAATAAAAAATATCTTTCCCTTCAGGGTTATCTTTATATGACCATAGCACGAACTACTGGGACTTTGCCTTTTATTATTCCTGTATTTTTATATTTAACTTTTAAGTATCAGGGATATCAATATCTTGATTGCCCTTTTCTTTTTAATTTATCTTTACTTCTTATTTTGGAAATCACAGCAACTCTTCTTTATATGAAAGGCATTGAAATTTCTCCTCTTTCTCTAACCTTACCTTTTTTATCTTTTACTCCGATAATAATAATTCTTACAGGATATCTTATACTTGGGGAGAAAATTACTTTAAAAGGTGCTTTAGGGATATTTTTAGTGCTTATAGGGAGTTACTGCATTAATTTACCCTCTATAAAAGAAGGATTGACAGGTCCTATAAAAGCTGTAAAAAAAGAAAAGGGTAGTTTTTTATTACTTCAGGTTGCATTAATTTATTCAGTTACTTCTGTTTTAGGTAAAAAGGGATTATTGTTGAGTAATCCTTTATGGTTTGCATCTTTTTATTTTTTTATTCTGGGTTTATTAACCACTTTAACTATAAAGATTTTTTATTCTATAAATCTTTTGTCCATTTTTAAAAAACATTATAAACCAGTTTTATTAGTAGGATTAATTCAGGGGCTTATGTGTTATGCTCATATGATAGCCTTAAGCCATTTGGAAACAGCTTATATGATTGCTCTAAAAAGAACGAGTATTTTTTTTGCTGCTATGTTGGGGTATTTAATGTTTAAGGAAAGCTATATAGTAATAAGATTTTTTGCTATTATTCTTATGCTTGCAGGAATTTTTATAATAACCTTTTTAAAATAAAAGCTAATGAAAAAATTTAAAGGTTATATCCAGGTTTATACAGGAGATGGTAAAGGGAAAACTACAGCAGCTATAGGACTTAGCATGAGAGCGATTGGAGCAGGATTGAAGGTGGCTTTTTTTCAATTTTTTAAAACAGGATCTTCAAGTGAAATAAAAATTTTAAAATCTTTTTATCCCCAAATATATTATAAAAATTTTGGTAAAAAAAGTTTTATAAAAAATCAAAGGGATGAGAAAACACAAAAACTAATTTTGCAAGGATGGGAAGAAGTTAAGGAATTGGTAAAATCAAAACTCTATAATATAATAATTTTGGATGAAATAACCTATGCTTTAAACTTAGGAATAATAAAATTAAAAGAGTTTTTGGACCTTTTAAGAAATAAACCTCAAGATTTAGAAATTGTTATTACAGGAAGATCAGCTCCTCAAGAATTGATAGAAGTGGCTGATTTAGTAACAGAAATGAAAAAAATAAAGCATTATTATGAAAAAGGAATAAAAGCAAGAAAAGGAATAGAAAAGTGAAAGAAAAAATAATTAATAAGATTTTAAATGGAGAAAGACTGAATGAAGAAGAAGGTTTGAAGCTTTTTGATTTTGAATTGATGGAGCTTGGATATTTAGCAAGAGTAGTCAGATTTAGAATGAATCCGGATAAAATAGTTACTTATGTAGTTGATAGAAATATAAATTATACCAATATTTGTATTTCTCAGTGTAAATTCTGTGCCTATTACAAACCTCCTGGCTCAAAAGAAGGTTATGTATTAAGTTTTGAGGAATTAGGAAAGAAGGTAGAAGAAACTATAAATGTGGGAGGATATCAAATATTACTTCAAGGTGGGCTTAATCCTGAGCTTTCTTTTTCTTTTTATGAAGAAATGCTAAGGTTTATTAAAGTTAACTATCCACAAATTCATATTCATGCTTTTTCTCCTCCTGAAATTATTTATTTTAGTAAAATATCAGGGCTATCAATAAGGGAGGTATTGGAAAGATTGATTAAAGCTGGGCTTGATTCTATTCCAGGAGGAGGGGCAGAAATTCTTTCTGATAGAGTAAGAAAAATTATTTCTCCTAATAAATGTAATTCAGAAGAGTGGTTAAAAGTGATGGAAGAAGCTCATAAATTAGGTCTTAAAACCACTGCAACTATGATGTTTGGGCATATAGAAACGAACTCAGAAATTATAGAACATTTATCTAAAATAAGAAATCTTCAAGATAAAACAAAAGGGTTTACTGCCTTTATACCATGGACTTTTCAACCTAAAAATACTGGGTTAAAGTATTTAACAAAAGTAAGTCCTTATCAATATTTAAAAGTTCTTGCTATTTGTAGAATTTTCCTTGATAATATTAAAAATATTCAAGTTTCTTGGGTTACGCAGGGACCGTATATTGCTCAAATAGCTTTAGAATTTGGAGGAAATGATTTTGGGAGCACTATGATAGAAGAAAATGTAGTTGCTGCAGCGGGAGTTCATCACAGACTTAAGGAAGAGGAAATAAGATATTATATAAAAAGTGCTGGTTATCTTCCTAAAAGAAGAAAGATGGATTATACCCTTTTAGAATAAAATAAATGGGAGAAATACAACTGCAATCCTATCATCATTACATTATTAGAGCAAAATGGGTTTTACCAATATTAGGAGCTCCTATTCTGGATGGAGCTGTTGAAATTAAAGGCAAAAAGATAGTAGGAATAGGTAAATTTAAAGAAATTTTTAAAAAAACAGCTTTTGCTAAGCCAATAAATTTTGAAGAATCAATAATTTTACCCTCCTTAGTGAATGCTCATACTCATTTGGAACTCTCAGCTTTGAGATTTAAAGTGATTCTTCCTTCTGATAATTTTATTTCTTGGGTAAAAAATGTAATAAAATTAAAAGATGAGCTTACTCTTTCAGAAATTAAAGAAGCTGCAAGGCTTTCACTCCATATTTTATGGAAAGAAGGGGTAGGAATAGTAGGTGATGTAGGGAATACAGCTATAACGCTTCCTCTTCTTTGTACTTCTCCCTTTTATGGATATTTTTTTCAGGAGGTTATTAGCTTTAAGGGTGGCTATAATTTAAAAGAAATTCAGCCAAATATTCAGTCCTTAAATTTTAAAATTACTTACTCAGCTCACGCTCCTTATAGTGTTTCACCCTTATTACTTCAGGCAATCAAATCTTATAATAGAAAAAGAAAAAGACTTTTTTGTATTCATTGTGCAGAATCTTCAGAAGAAGTAGAATTTTTAAAAACAGGTAAAGGTCAATTATTAACCTTGCTTAGGGAAAGAGGTCAATGGAATGAAAATTTTATTCCTCCTAAATTAAGTCCTGTAAAATATCTTTACAAATTGAAACTTTTAGATGAAGATACTCTTCTTGTTCATGTAATCCATATAGATGAGGAGGATTTAGAAATATTGAAAAAGACAGGAGTTAAAATTTGTATTTGTCCTAAGAGTAATTTATTCACAGGAGTTGGGCTTCCAGAAATTAAAAAATTTATTTTTGCTGGGCTTGATGTTTGTATCGGCACAGATAGTTTAGCGAGTAATGATCAACTTTCCATTTGGGAAGAACTGAGAACTCTTTATGTTCATTATCCTGATATTTCTCCAGAAATTTTTTTAAAAATGGCAACCTTTACCGGTGCTAAAATTCTTGGGTTTGAAAAGATGGGTGCCCTTTTACCAGGGTATTATGCTCATATGCTAGTGGTGGAAATAAGAGATTACCTTACTGATAATCCTTATGAAACTTTAATAAATCTAATAAATGCTGAAAAAGAGATTAAATACCGTTTTTATGTCTAAAATAAAAATAGGAACCCCTCTTTATGTAAATACTCTTCCTTTATTGTTCTATTTTCCTAATAATCCTCATTTTGAAATTATTCTTGAAGTACCAAGAATTATTAATCAAGATTTAGCTAAGGGGAAAATTCATGGGGGTCTTAGTTCAAGTGTATTTTATGCTAAGGAGTTTCAAAACTATCTAATTCTTCCTGACATTTCAATTAGTGCAGTTGGACAAGTAAAAAGTGTTATTCTTTATCATAAAGAACCTCTTGAAAAATTAAATGGTAAAAAAATAGGAATCACACAAGAAACAGAAACCTCTTTTTATTTGCTAAAAATTCTTTTAGAAGAATTTATAGGAATAAAACCTTATTATATAGAAGTTTTTAAAAGTTGGGGAAATTTGGAAGAAAGAGAAAAAAGGGAGCTTTATGGATATTTAGCTATAGGAGATGAGGCTTTAATCTTACAATTTAACAATAAGGATTATTTAATTACTGATTTAGCTTATTTATGGTTAAATTATACAGGTCTTCCCTTTATCTTTGCATTATTTATAGTGAAAAATGAAATAGCAAAATCCTATAAAAGGGAATTAGAAGAATTTTGTTTATCTCTATATTATGCTAGAGCCTGTGCAATGTCTAATCTTAAAAAAATAGCAGAGAAAAGTCATCTTAATCTTTCAAAAGAGTTCATCTATAATTATTTAACTCATTTAGAATTTGATTTTTCTGGTTTAAAACAAAGGGCATTTTTAACTTTTTGTGAATATTTACAAAAAAAAGGACTAATAAATAAAATTCCAGAATTAAGGTTCTTTGAAATTTAATGAAACCAAATAAAAAATTTATTAAGGAAAGATTTGATAAAATAGTAAAAAGATATGATTTAGTTAATTTAATAGCGAGTTTTGGACAAGACATAATTTGGAGAAAAAAAGTAGCTGAGATTTTAAAAAATGTTTCTTTTCCTTTACTTGATGTTTGTTGTGGCCCTTATACCTTAACTTTAGAAATATTTAAAAAAAATAAAAAAGAGATTTTTGCTTTAGATTTTAGTTTTGAAATGTTATTTTATGGAAAAAAAAGAATAACAGGAAATTCAATTTATCCTGTTTGCGGAGATGCTGAAATTTTACCTTTTAAAAATGAAACTTTTGGAGGCATAAGCATTGCTTTTGGTTTAAGAAATTTACCTAATAAAGAGATAGCATTAAAAGAGTTTTATAGAGTATTAAAAAAAAATGGTATACTTGTAATTTTGGAATTTTCTTTACCTTCCAATAAATTAATTAGAAAAGTATATCAAATTTATTTAAAAAATTATTTACCCTTTTTAGGGGGGCTTTTAACTGGAGACAAGGCTGCATATTTATATTTAGTTGAGTCTATTGAAAAATTTCCTTCCTCAGAGAAAATTAGTCAGATTCTTACAGATATAGGATTTCATAAAGTTAATTATGTTCCTTTAACCATGGGTATTATAACCATTTATACAGCCTATAAACATTAAATAGAAATTAAAAAACTTCCGTCACATTTTTGGGGATTTTCAAAATCTTTTAAACCCTCTCTGCAAGTAGCAAAGGAAAGATTATATAATTGAGATTTTTGATACACTTTATTTATTAAGGTATATCTTACTTGTTTCTGTAAATAAAGAGAGCCTCCAATTTTTTGTCCTTCTTTTAAATAGATCCTTGTCAAAAATTCTTTATTTTGGGGAAAGGCATTTATTAAGCGTTTAAATGAATCAGGTTTAGCTTTATAAGTGCTTACAGTAATATGTTTAACAAAGCTTGATATTTCTTCTAAGATTTCCAGGATTTCCTCATCATTTATTCCAGGTATAATAGGATCAAGTCTTACACAAACAGGAATTTTTTCTTGGTGAAGTATTTTTATTGTTTTAATACGTTCTTTATAAGGTGGAGCTCCTGGTTCTAGAATAGAATCAAATTTTTTAGAAGTAATAGTAATGCTTACTACACATTTTAGTTTTTTTAAAATATCTAAATCCTTTAATATTAAATTTGACTTGGTAATAATAAGGACTTTATGAGAAGTCCCTATTAACATTTCTAAAAATTTTCTAGTAAAATGATATTTTTTTTCTAAAGGTTGATAAGGATCTGAAGAATTAGAAAGAGATATAATACTATTTTTAGGAATTTTGAAAATTTCCTTTTCTATAACCTTTAAAAAATTTTTTTTGATTCTTGGGAGATAAAAATTTTTTATAAAACTGGTTGCATAACAATAAAGACAACGGTGTCCGCATCCTGTATAGGGATTAAGAGAATACTTAGAAGGACAAGTACAAAGAGGGGACTTCCAAGGATCAAAAGGTTGAAGATATGGCATACTGATAATTTAATTTTAAGGCTAAAGATAATCCGGTACAATGATTAGCACAGATTAAAGAGGGATTAGGAGCACATCCAAGAATTATAACCAGTCCTTTTTTAGTTTTTATGAAAAGACTCAAGTCATCTAGAACAGGGTCTGGGATTTTTTTATTTTTAGTTTTTAAAACCAAACGTCTGTCTGTTTTCTCAAAAGATGTTATTCTTGGGATTTCTCCACTTACTAAAACTCCAGGGAATATTTCTAAATAATTTTTTGTCCATACAAAGTTTGCTCCTAAGCTTTCAAGTTCTTCTTTTATAAAAGGAATTCCTATATACCGTTCCACAGGATATAAAGTATAATGTAAACTCAATATTTCAGGATGAGCATAGATATGAATAGGTTTCTGAACAAACTCTAAAATTCTTTTAAGTCCTCCGGTATGGTCGTAATGTCCATGGCTTAGAACAATAGCAGAAATATCTTTTAACTCTATTCCTAAACGAATAGCATTTTCTATTACCTTACCAGTTTGTCCTGTATCAAAAAGTATTTTCTGTTTCTTATATTCTACCAATAAACTTAATCCATGTTCTCCCAATAATCCCATAGGGAAAATTTTGTTTACAGAATTTTCAATTAAAACAGTAATCTTCATTTATTTTGTAAAAATCTTTTCAATAAAAAAGAATAATTTAAAATGTTTTTAACATTATAATTTAGGAGACTTGTAAAAAATGTAAAGATGAAAGATCTTAAAGAGCTAATCTATGATCTTAATGGATTAATTATAAGAGCTAAAAAATTTTCAGAAATAGGAGATAAAATTGTAGAAATACTTTCTCCCATACTTCCTATTGAGTGGACAAGTATATGTACTATAAAAGGTGATAAAATTGTAATTTCAGCCTTAAGTTCAAAAGTACCTTCTTATTTTAAAGAAGGAGAAGAGATTCCACTTCCAGGCACGGCAACTGAGTATATATTTAATACTGGAGAGATTCTTTATGAAGAAGATCTTTCAAAGGGTTACAAATTCTATACCGGCAAGTATCATTATGAAAGAGGAATAAGATCCATATTAAGGATTCCTCTCATTTTTGAAGGAAAAGTTTTTGCAGTATGGGTATTAGCTTCAAGTAAACCTTATGCCTATACTCAAGAAAATATAGAACTATTGAGAATTATTGCTTCACAGATTTCTCCACCTTTAAGATTTTTTTTAATTTATGAAGAAACTACAGTTCAAATAGAGCTTCTTCAAACTATTAACAGGCTCTCAAAAATTGTTCTTTCAGATATAGATGTTAATCGAGTATTCAAAGAATTTGCTGAAGAATTAAAAAAATATATCCCTTTTGAAAGGTTAAGTATAGGAATTCTTGAAGGAGAAAACATAAGGTATGCTGCAGTTTCTGAAGTAATTAAAACAGGAAGATTTGAAGGGACAAAATTTCCCCTAAAATATACTTCTTCTGATTGGGTAATAAAAAATAATCAAACACTGATAAGAAAAGATCTTTTAAAAGAAAAAACTTTTGTTTTAGAAGAAATCAAAGTTAAACAGGGATTTAGATCAACTATGCATGTTCCCTTAGTTTATAAAGGTAAAGTTTTTGGAACTTTGAATTTTTCCTCTACTAAAATCGGGGCTTATGGAGAAAGGGAAAAATTTATTGCTGAAATCTTAGTTTCTCAAATTTCAAGTGTTATTGCAATTTCTTATCTATATTCACCTTTACACAATCACTTAACAGAAGTTTATAATCGGAGATATTTTGATGAAAGATTTGATGAAGAAATAAAATATCGAGAAAGATATGGTGGGAATTTTTGTATCAGTCTTATTGATATTGATAATTTTAAAAGATATAATGATTTCTATGGTCATCTTGAAGGTGATAAGTGTTTAAAGGAAATAACAAAAACGATGAAAGAAGTGATTAGAAAAACCGATTTAATTTTTCGTTATGGGGGAGATGAATTCGTAATTCTTATGCCTAATACTTCTTTAGAGGAGGCAAAAAAAGTTATAGAAAGATTAAAAGAAATTATAAGAGAAAAATTTAAGACTCAAGGAATTACTTTAAGTATAGGGCTAGCTTCCTATCCGCAAGATGGAAAAACCAGGACAGAAATTATAGATAAAGCAGACAAAAGACTTATAAAAGCAAAAGAAAGTAAAGATTCTATAATTTATGAAGATGCTTAAATTTTTATTTATTAAAAAAGAAAATATATCATTGCCAGAAAATTTAATAAAATTCCAAAAAGAAAAAAAAATAATTCTTATTCCTGTAGAGGAGATCTCAAAAGTTTCCTTACAAGAAATAAAGGCAATTTTGGTTTTAGGAGGAGATGGCACTTTTTTAAAGGCTGTTCCTTATGCTTATAAATACGATTTACCTATTCTTGGGGTTAATTTAGGGAAATTTGGATTTCTTACCGAAACTTACATAGAAGATTTTTATCAGATGCTTTTAGTTTTAGAAAAAAACTTAATTCCCTTTGAAGAAAGGACGCTTTTAAAGGTAATTTATAAAGGAGATGAATATGTAGGGTTAAATGAGGCAGCTATAATGAAAGGTCCCTCTGGTAAAATAATTTTTTTAAATTTGAAAATTAATCAAACTCAAGTTACTACTATATATGGAGATGGGCTTATTATAGCTACTCCTACTGGTTCTACAGCTTACAATCTTTCCGCAGGTGGTCCTATAATTCATCCTAAGTCAAGAGTATTTGTTTGTACACCCATTTGTTCCTTTAAAATAAACATAAGACCCTTAGTAATTCCTGATGATTATATTATTGAAGTTTCAATAAATAAAACAGAAGAAGATGTACATCTTTTAATAGATGGGCAAATTAACTTATTTATTGATAAAACACAGTCTATTATAATAAAAAAAGCAGAAAAAACTTTAAAATTAATACCTTCTTTAAGAAAAAATTATTTTCAAATTTTAAAAGAGAAGTTTCAATGGTAATTAAAATGGTAATTAAATTTCTTCTTCTTCTTTTTTAAGTAATTTAGAAGCCAATTCTTCTTTTTTTTCTTTTATAGCTTCTTTTCCTTTCTCAATAGCTTCTTTTATTTCTTCCTTTTTAGTTTTTAGAATTTCTTTTGCTTTTGTAGAAAGTTCCTCAGCTTTAGCCTTTAAAGCTTCGGTTTCAGCTTTTAATTTTTGTGTAGCTTCTTCAAATTCTTCTTTAATTTTCCTTCTTGTTTCTTCTCCACTTGCTGGTGCTAAAAGAAGTGCTGTTACTCCTCCTACTAGAAATCCTACTAAAAATGCCAAAAATATCCCCCTTTTTTCAGCCATGATTTTTCACCTCCTTCAGATTTTTTATTTCCTTTCCCTTTTAGTTAATGAAAAAATTCGCTTTAAATTGTTTGTTATTTCTTTTGTTCCTGTAAGAAAACTACTTATTTCTATATAAAAATCTCTTATTTGATTATTTAAAGAATCAATAACTATTTTAAAAGTATTGACTAATTTTTCCATAGAAGTAAACAATGGATCTATAGAATTAGAGGTAACTTTTATTTTTTCAGTAATAATTTTAACATTTTTTATACTTTCTTCTGTTGGTTCTGATATAGCTTTTATTTTATCTGTAATTATTTCAATCTGACCTTCCAAATATTTTTTAAAATCTTTAATAGTTTCACCTAATTCTTCTATTATTTTAGGAATAATTTTTAAATTTGTTATAAGTTCATTTAAATTACTGACAGAAATTTTTATGTTTTCTAAAAGTGGTCTAATATTTTCTAAATTTTTGTTTAAATTAATTAAGGTTTTATTTATTTTAATAAATATCCATATGCC
>CAYPPW010000025.1:0-7174 GCA_964412755.1 uncultured Thermodesulfatator sp. | reverse complement strand
AACTAATATTAATAAAATATATATTAAAATTTCCATATATAAGCTCCTTTTAAGAGAGCTTTTATTTTAAAATTATAAAACAGAAAATTAACTTTTCCACTTTATTAATTCAGGATAAGTTTTTTTAATAAAAGGGTTTTTAGGGACTATTCTTATGCTGTATTGTTTTAATCCATGTCCATATAAAGGATAAACCCCAAAGAAAATGGCTTTGTTATCCTGATATTCCTTAAAGGGTATAGTAAAGATTTCTAATTGTCTTTGTATTTCTTCTTCTAATCCAGGAGCTAAAACACAATATATTTCATTAATGAACACTATCTGAATTTCTATTAATTCAGGAGGAATACCTGATAGATCTATCTCCACAGTGATTTCCAATTGATCTTCTTCAAAAAGCTCACGTCCTGTGAGATTATCGTAAATATTGAGAATTTTTATATTTTCCCATTTTTCAAAAAGAAAGTTTTTTTCTTTAATTAAATTTTTCAAAAAAGTATAATTATTTTCTGTTAAAAGTTTAAAATTATTTAAAGCGGGAACATAAAATTTTTGAATGTATTCAAAAAGAACTCTGTTGATAGAGAATTGTTTGCAAGCTATATAAATAGCATTTTTCATCATTTTTATCCAATCCCGTGGAATACCTTCTTCATCTCTTTCGTAATAAAGTGGATAGATTTCGTTTTCTAAAAGATGATAAATTTGATTTGCCTCAAATAAATTATAAGGAGGAAGTCCTTCTTTGGAATAAATAGACCATCCATTATTTCCTGTAAAACCCTCAGGCCACCATCCATCAAGTACACTTAGATGTAAAACTCCATTCATACTTGCTTTTATTCCGGATGTTCCAGAAGCTTCCATAGGTTTTAAAGGGGTATTTAACCATACATCTGATCCCCAAATTAAATATCTTGCAAGATGAATATCATAATTTTCAAGAAAAAATACTTTATCATGTAAATTGTATTGTTCTTTAAATTCTATAATTTCTTTTATCATTTGTTTTCCTTCTACATCTTTAGGATGAGCTTTACCAGCAAATATTAAAATAGTATCTGTATTATTTAGAAATTCAGCTAATTTTTCTTTATTGTATAAGATCAAAGTATTTCTCTTGTATCCTGTTATTCTTCTAGCACAACTAATAATTAAGTGATCCACTCGCGGAAATTTCCAAGTTTTCATATCTTTTTTAGAATTGCTCAATTTTAGATATTCTTGTTCAAGTATTTTTTTAAGATAGCTTGTCAGTCTATATTTATTTTTTTTGTGGGCATCCCAAATTTCTTCATCAGGAATTTTTAAAATTTCTTCCCATCCTGGATCTTCCGGGGACATATATATAAAATGTGGGCCAAGATATTTTTTAAATAGATTATAAAAAGGTTCACTTACCCATCTCCAATGAACACCGTTTGTAATGTAATGAATGGGGATTTCCTCTAAAAGAAGATCTTTAAAAATAGGAGCCCACATTCTTTTAGTTGTATCTTGATGTATTCTTGATACAGCATTTATGTAAGAAGAATTTCTTATAGTTAAGGCAGGAAGCCAAAATATTTTCTTTTCACCTCCTAAAAATCCCTCTTCAAAAAGTTTTTCTCTTGTTTCCATATCAAGTACATCTTCTAAAAGATCAAATAAATAATTTTTTACAAGTTCTGTAGGAAAATTTTCATTTCCAGCAAGTACTGGAGTATGAGTAGTAAAGATAGTTGTTTCTTTAATGAATAATTTTGCTTCATCAAAAGTTAATCCTTCTTCTTTAATTAAATCTTTCAATCTTGCAAAAATTACAAATGCAGAATGCCCTTCATTTAGATGAAATAATTTAGGTTTTATTCCCATAGCTTTTAATGCATAGTATCCACCCAAGCCAAGAATAATTTCTTGTTGAATCCTTTTTTCTGGTTCTCCTGGATATAAATATCTTAAAATGTCTCTTATTTCAGGGGGATTTTCAAAAAGATCGGTATCTAAGAAGTAACACACACATCTTCCCACTTCTAATCTCCAAATCTTTACTTTTACAGGTTTATCTAAAATTTCAAAATTTATTATTAAGGGGTTTCCTTTTTCATCTTTTTCTTCTTGTAAAAAATTTAAAAAAACATCAACTTCATCAGGGCTTTCTGTTTGTGTTTTGAGAGAGGGATCAATTTTTTGTTGAAGATATCCATGTTTGTAAAGTAAACTTACTCCAATAAGAGGTAAGCCTAGATCAGAAGCTCCCATTATCATATCACCAGCTAAAACCCCCAAACCCCCTGCATAAATAGGAAGTACAGGATGAAATCCAAATTCAGTACTAAAATAAACAATTATATCATCCTTACTAATTTTTGTATTTTCAATTAAGGGATGTTTGTATTCTTTATACTCCTCAAAAGTTTCCCAAATATCCTCTATATCCATTAAAAATCTTTCATCTTTAGCAAGTTTTTGTAATTTTAACTTAGGAAGATGATAAAAGAACTTTTTTGCATTATACTTAAATCTTCTGAAAGTTTCTGCATCTATTTTGTAAAATAAAGACAAAGCATCGTAATTCCAGGTGAACCATAAATTAGTAGAAAGATTTAAAAGTTTTTGTAAAGATTCTGGTATTTTAGGATATACAAAAAATTTTCTGAATTCCATAATATTATTCCTCCAGTCTTTGTTCTATATCACTTAAAATATTCATATAATATCTATAAACTTCTTCAGGGGAAGTATAGGGAGAAAAATATTTATGCACATCTCCGTCTTGGAAATATTTAATACACATATAATAAAAATGATCAGAAATGGTAAGATTTCTGAGAATATTTATTAAATCTTTTTTATCTTTTTCTTTTGCTTTTTTTAATAATTCATAACAAGTTTTCATGGCATTCCACTGAAGGGAATTAGAAAGCCAAGCAGACAGGTCTCTTTCTATATCAGCCCAGGAAGTAGGTTCAGGCACAGATATAGTTTTAGGTTTATAATTTAAAGTATGGCTTACTTCAGATGGCAAAAGAAAGGAGATGTTCTTTTCCCTTAATAATAATTCTACTGTTTTTTTTATAAATTCAAAAATTCCACTTTCTTTCCATTGATGTTCTCCAAAGGTCTCATAATCCATAAAAAGATTTAAATATAAATTTTTACCTTGTTTTTCTATTAAGGAAAGGTCTTTTATCCAAGAAATATATTTTTCTGCATTTAAAGGATATTCTTTCCAAAATTTATCACTAAATCTAAAAGCAATATCGTCTGAAAGCCTATAATGTTTCAAAAGGAGAAGATGCCCATGATTATAAGAAATTCTGGGGTATAGTGGTGATAAACCTTTTAAAATTTTATCAGCTCCTTCTATTAAAATGGTTTTTAAATGAGGTAAATTTAAAAGTATATCGGAAAGTTTATCAAAATAAATAAGTTCAGTATTTCTGAACACAGTAGGAACCATTCCAAATTCTTTTTCAATTAAATTTTTATGTAATTCTACTTGTTCTAAAAATTCTTCTAAATCAAAAATAGAAGCAAGAGAATGATAATAAGTTTCATTAATTAATTCTACTGCTCCAGTTTTGACAAGATCAAGAAAGGATTCGTAAACATCAGGTCTAAATTTTTTAGCTTGTTCTATGAAAGTTCCAGTAATACTAAAAGAAATTCTAAAACGTCCTTCTGAAGTTTCTATTAAGTTTTTGAAAAGGCTATTAGCAGGTAGATAGCATCTTTCCGAGACTTTATCAAAGATTTTTTGGTTGAGAGTTTCATCAAAATAATTGGTATTTTTATTTATATCAAAAATTTTATATTTATTTATTCTCAAAGGTTGATGTACTTGAAAGTAAAAAATTATATAAAGCATAAATTAAAATAATTCTTTATAAATTGAAATTACCTTTTCAGCTCTATCAGTCCATTTAATTTTTTTTACTTCCTCCTGAGCTTTCATTTGGATATCTTTAAGTTTTTCTGGATTTTCTAAAAGTTCAACTATAATTTTAGCCATCTTTTGTATGTCCCAAAAATCAACTTTATAAGCATTTTCTATTATTTCTGAAACTCCAGATTGTTTAGATATTATTAATGCACATCCAAAATACATGGCTTCTAAAGCTACAATTCCAAAAGGTTCAGAAATAGAAGGCATCACCACTATGTCACTCATACTTAAAGCAGTTTCTACTTCGCTTCTAGTAAGAAACCCTGTGAACATAATTTGAGTTCCAATACCCATACTTGCTGCTTCAAGCATAAGTTCTCTTTCCATTTCTCCGGCACCAGCAATCAAAAATCTTACTTTTTTGTTATATCTTTGAATAATTTCCTTAGCAAGATCTAAAAAAATCCTTGGTCCTTTTTGAATAGTAAGCCTTCCTAAAAATAAAATTAAAGGTTCTTTAAATTTTTTTATTTTTTGAGGAATTGTTTCGGTAGTAAAGGCATTATAAACTACTCTTATTTTTTCATCTGGTACTTTATAATGTTCTTTAATTATATTTGCTGTATATTTAGAGACTGCAATTACTCTTTCTGCACTATTTAATCCTAAATATTCTATTTCATGTATTACAGGATGTCCGTACCCTAAGGCTCTATCAAATTCTGTTGCATGGATATGGGCAATCAAGGGGACCTTGAAATATTTTTTTAAAAAAAGGCCTGCAGGATAGGTTAACCAATCGTGAGCATGGATCAAATCAAAATTAATTTTTTCACTTATTTCTATTACATTTTCTGTATAAGTTTTCACATTAGAAAGTAGATGATTATCTTGAGAGAGGATAAAATTTATTCTTTCTAAAATTTTTATAGGTACTTCTGAAATTTCTTTTGGTAAGATTTTGGGTACTTCAATTTCTTTTTCTAGTAATTTGATAGTTGGAGAAAGATAGGTAGCTTTAGGTTCTAAATAATGAAATTCATAAAATTTTAAAGGTACAGGCTCAATTTGTTTTTTATTCCATATTTTAGCAACAGGATAGTCTGCAGAAAATGGAGAAAAAATTTCAAAAAAGACTTTTTCTTTGGTGGGTAAAATCATATAAATTTTTATTCCTTTTTCAGCAAGGGCTTTAAAAAGTCCGTGACAGGCAACCCCTAAGCCTCCTACTATAAAAGGAGGATATTCCCAAGTAAGCATAAGAACTATCATAAAGTTCCTCCCAATTTTTGAATTTCTTTTTCAATTAAAAAAATAGCAGCTACTGACCAAAATTGAGCATGGGTTCCCTTTGGATAATATGGATTTTCTCCATCATAAAGTTCAGGGATACTTCCCATTTTCCCTGTTGAAATTTTTTCTCTAAAGGGTTGAGTAAGATTTTTTAGTTCCTCTAATAGATATTTTCTTTTATTTTTATAAACTTTCTTTAGAACTTCACTATAAGGATAAAGAAGCCAAACCCACACTGTTCCATTATGATAAGCAAGATCTCTCATATATTGACTTCCAAAATATTTTTTTCGAAAATTGGGATGTCTCGGAGAAAGAGACCTTAATCCATAAGAAGTAAGAAGTTCCTTTTTAGCTATTTCTAAACCTTTTAATAAAGAAATTTTATCTCCTATATCAAAAGGTAAAGAAAGAGCTATAATATAATTAGGACGTATTTCAAATATAGGTTCATTTCTTAAAATTCTATCTGCCCAAAGTTCTCCATTAAAATATTTTGAAAAATTTCTTTTTTGTTTTTTGATTAAGCTATTGATTTTGTATTCTTTTAAAAATGAGCTTTCAAGATATTTAGAAGCAAATCTAAGTAAATTATACCAAAGACTTGATATTTCAATAGGTTTACCATATCTGGGTGTAAGAGGAATCCCATTTATCATCACATCCATCCAGGTAAGTGCTAAGCTTATGTTTTCAGGTATTTCAATAAATCCATCTTCCCAATCTATTCTAAAAGGAAGCATTGAATTTGTTAAAAATTGAGAAATTATTTCTTTAATAACTTGAAGAAGTTCTTCTTTTTCTTGATTAGATACCCTGTCTTTAAAAAATTCTATATATTGAAAAATTCTTAAACCAAACCAAAGAGTTGCATCTATGGAATTATAGTTTATATCTTCTTTTGTTTCTATAACATTAGGGATTAATCCATTTTTAAGATACTTTTTGTATTTTTGAAAGATGTTATAAGTTATTTCTTTTCCATCTTCAAGATAAAATATACAAGGTATTCCAATAAATGTATCTCTTCCCCAGCAATAAAACCAAGGAAATCCAGCAATTATATCATCTTTTATTAAAAAATCTTTTATCATAAGTTCAAGGATTTTTAAATATTCATCATAATTAAAGGATTTTTTATTTTTATAGTGTAGTTCAGGATAGTCTTTGTAATATTCTTCAATAACTTTAATTTCTTCAACTAAATTCTTTATAAAGGTTTCACTAAAAATTAAATAAAAAATTTGATTAGGACTTAATTCCACTTCTATTTTAAAAGGAGAAAATAAATCCTCTATAGCTTCATAACCTCTTATTTCTTCTATAGGATAATATACATGATAATAAAAGATTTCCTCTTTAGATATTTCTCCTTTAGAAATAAAAACAAAAAGAGCTAATTCATTTTTAGATAAAAAAGCTCCATTCTCAAAAACATTTACTTCTACCTTTGATTCTTTCCAGGATTTTTCAAATTGAAGAGTATGGTGGTCCCTAAAAGTAAATTTAGGTCTTAATTCAAGTTTGAAAGGATAACTACTTATATTTTTATAAGTTAAAAGTGTAGTATTTTTATTTTTATTTATTTTTATTGTTTTTTCTAAAAAAAAATCTTTACTTTGAGGGCAATAAAAATAAAAAAAAGGATAAGGACGATAAAAAAATTCTTTTATTAATTTATAACCTTCTGGATAAATAACGTCTTTATAAAAATTAGTATCAAGAAAATAACTTAATCCTGAAAGAAAAGAGACTTTTTCTTCTATACTACTTACTAAATGAATCCTTTTTCCGTCTTCCCTTCCTGCAATAAGGAGTCCGTGATATTTTCTAGAATTAGCTAAAAAGGCATTACCATAAGCGTATCCTCCCAATTTATTGGATAAAATCCATTCATAAGGAGTAAATAGTTGAAAAAAATCTTTCAACATAATTAATTCCTATATAAATTAAAAATTTATTATTATAAATTATAAATTTTGAAAATTATTATTTAATAAAATTTTAAGAGAT